>NZ_JBFBIR010000016.1:0-146357 GCF_040685715.1 Kitasatospora sp. NPDC088264 | reverse complement strand
TTCCAGGGTGTGCAGTTCATGCTGGCGGACATGGCGATGAAGCTGGAGGCGGCGCGGCAGCTGACGTATGCGGCGGCGGCGAAGTCGCAGCGTGGGGACGGGGATCTGACGTTCTTCGGGGCGGCGGCGAAGTGCTTCGCGTCGGATGCGGCGATGGAGATCACGACGGACGCGGTGCAGTTGCTGGGTGGGTACGGGTACACGCGGGACTACCCGGTGGAGCGGATGATGCGGGACGCGAAGATCACCCAGATCTACGAGGGGACCAACCAGGTCCAGCGCATCGTCATGGCCCGCAACCTGCCGTAACAGCGCCTCCGAGGTGCACCGACGGCCGGGCCGAGCACCCGGTCCGGCCGTTCGGGGCCGATGCTATGTTCCGGGAATGAGCGAGAAGGAAGAGCAGGACCTGCCCATGAACGACGGGCCCACCAAGCCGGCGATGCGCGAGGCGCTCGTCGCCGCGGCCTTCGAGCTCTTCCTGGAACGCGGCTTCGAGCAGACCACCATCGACGACATCGTCTCGCTCGCCGGGGTCGGCCGGCGCTCCTTCTTCCGCTACTTCCCGGCCAAGGAGGACGTGGTCTTCCCGGACCACGAGCGCAGCCTCGCCGAGATGACGGAGTTCCTGGAGTCCGGCACCGGCGAGGAGGACCCGGTCAAGCACGCCTGCGACGCGGCCCGGCTCGTCCTGCGGATGTACGCCGAACAGCCCTCCTTCTCCGTCCAGCGCTACCGCCTCACCCGCAAGGTCCCCGGCCTGCGGGCGTACGAGCTCTCCGTGGTCTGGCGCTACGAGCACACGCTCGCGGCCTATCTGCGCGGCCGGTTCGCCGACCGGCCGGACGGCCCGCTGCGCGCCGACGTGACCGCCGCCGCCGTCGTCGCCGCGCACAACCACGCCCTGCGCACCTGGCTGCGCTCGGGCGGCGAGAGCGACTGGGTGGCCGAGGTCGACGCGGCGATGGCCTTCGTCACCGGCACCTGGAACGACCGCCCGGGCGGCGAGAACGGCGCGGGCGGGGAGTCCGGGGAGTCCGGGGCGGACGATGTGGTGGTGTTGGTCGCCAGCCGCCGGGCGCCGCTGTGGCGGATGGTCCAGGGCATCGAGAGCGCGCTCGGCGACGCCCACCGGCTCTGACCGCCGGCTCCGATCAGCTGGCTCCGGCCGACGCCGACCCGCTCCGGTCGCCACCCGCTGCGGAGGGCGCTCCCACCCGAACGGCGCAACTCCGCTCGTCCGGCGCCCGGCTGACGGGCCGCACGCCGTGCGGGCCGCCCGGCCCCGGGCGAGACTCGGTCGCAGGACGGGGGCCGCGCGCCCCGGGAGCGCGAAGGAGCGGCGATGCCGGGGACGCCCCAGCAGGAGAACGGTGGCCCCACCCTGCGCCAGGTGCTGCTCGGCAAGGGCTACCTCGGCCTGCTGCTGGTCGCCGCCCTGATCGGCGCCCCGGTCTCGCTGGTCGCCTTCGGCTTCGTCGGCCTGGAGCACCAACTCCAGCACTGGGTCTGGGAGAGCCTGCCGGTCACCGCCGGCTTCGACCGCGCCCCCTGGTGGTGGCCGCTGCCCGCGCTGCTGCTGGCCGGCCTGCTGCTCGCCCCCGTGGTCACCCGGCTGCCCGGGCACGGCGGCCACGTGCCGGTGGACGGGCTGGGCGGCCCGCCCACCCCGCCGGGCGCCGTCCCCGGCGTGGTGCTGGCCGCGCTCGCCTGCCTGCCGCTCGGCGCGGTGCTCGGCCCGGAGGCGCCGCTGATGGCAATCGGCGGCGGCCTCGCGCTGCTCTCCGTCCGGTCCGCCAGGCGGTCCCAACACCCGGAACTGGTACCGGTGTTGGGCACGGCCGGGGCGGCGGCCGCGATCTCCACCATCTTCGGCAGCCCGCTGGTGGCGGGCGTGATGATGATCGAGGCGGCCGGGCTGGGCGGCCCGCGGCTGATCGCTCTGGTCCTGCCCTGCCTGCTGGCCAGCGGGGTCGGTGCGCTGGTCTTCACCGGCTTCGGCCACTGGACCGGGCTGTCGATCGGCGCGCTCTCGCTGCCGCGGGTGCCCGAGAGCGGCGTCCCGGACCCGGGTGACTTCCTCTGGGGCGTCCCGCTGGCGGTGGTGATCGCCGTGGTCTGCGTGGCCGGGCAGGCCCTCGGCCGGCGGGTCAAGGCCTTCACCACGGGCGATCCGGACGGCCCCCGGCCGGTGCCGACCGCTCGTCGGACCGCCGTCCGGACGGTGCTGTGTGCGATCGCCGTCGGAGCCTGCCTCGCGGCGTACGCCCTGCTCACCGGTCGCTCACCGGAGGAGGCCGCGCTCTCCGGGCAGGCCACCCTGGGCGCGCTGGCGGCCGACCCGGCGGCCTGGCCGATCGGCGCGCTGCTCGCCCTGGTGCTGTGCAAGACGGTCGGCTGGGGGATCGCCCTGGGCAGCCTGCGCGGCGGCCCGATCTTCCCGGCGATCCTGATCGGTGCCGCGCTCGGGGCGGCCTGCGCGCCGCTGCCCGGCCTCGGCACCGCGCCCGCGCTGGCCGCCGGACTGGCCGCCTCCGGCGCGGCCGTCACCCGGCTTCCGGTCACCAGCACGGTGCTGGCGGCGGCGTTGCTGGGTGGTCAGGCCGCCGATGCGATGCCGCTGCTGATCGTCGCCGCGGTGACGGCCTTCGTCACCGGCGAGCTGGTCCGGGGGCGGTCGAGACGCGTCCACGCCCCGCCCGGCGGGGGCAGGCCGGCACCGGCCGACTGACCGTCCAGCCCTCGTCCGGTCCCGGTCCAGCCCTCGTCCGGTCCCCGTCCAGCCCTCGCCCGGCCCCCAGGCGCCGGCGCCCCGACGTCAACGTTCTGCGGCGCGAAAATCCCTTCGGGGGACGGCAGATGAACAACTGCGGATTCCACGGTCCCCGGTCGGCGGGGTGCGCGATAACGGAGGCACCCCGGCCGACCGGCCGGCGGGGCACCATGACCAGCAGCCAGGGAACCGAGGAACGACACCCATGCCGATCAGCGACTACGGCGTGCTCGCCGCCACCGCCGTCGACCGGCGCCGCGAGGGCGCCACCGACACCCCGCACTACCAGATCCACCTGCGCGACGCCGGGGGCACCGACTACCGCGCGGCGGTCAACGTCCTCTCCCAGCAGGCCCCCGCCGACCTGCGCTACCTCGCGGTCGGGGACTTCCGGCACCCCGTCACCGGCCTCCTCCCGCCGGCCGGCAGCGGCTGGAACCCGCTGCCGTCCCGGCCGGGCACGGCGAGCCTGGACTTCGTCCGCGGGCGCCTGTTCGACCCCGCGGCGATGCGCGTCCTGCCGCCCGACCTCCCGGGCCCGGACAACGACCTCGCCGACGTGCTCGACCAGCACGTCCAACGGGCGATCGCCGACCCGGCGGCCGCGGTGTACGTCTTCGGGCAGCGCTTCGGGCCCGAACCCGGCGTCCCGGACCAGGTGTTCGGCTTCCTGCCCGGCAACGGCGTGCACGACGTGCACATGAACCAGGGCAACAGCGGGCGGTTCCGGACGGACGACGGCGTCTACCAGGACGGCGCGCTGCTCATCCACCTGCCGGCGGAGAGCCGGTGGGCGGCGGTGTTCCTGGCCTTCCAGTCGCAGTCCTGGCACACCGACGACCGCACCGGACACGCCCTGCCCGCGTCCGTCCCGCACCCCACCCGCCCCCGGACCGGGCCCCGTCAGGCGACCGGACCCCAGCAGTAGGTCCTGTCCGGCCGATCCTGGCGGATCAGCCCGCGCTGTGGGACCGGCGGGACTGGGCGAGCAGCCAGGCGTAGACCTCGGGGTCGTCGTACGTCCGCGTCCAGGAGTCGTGGCCGATCCCCGGGTAGCGGGTGAACCGCACCGGACCGCCCGCCTCCCGCAGCGCCTCGACCACCCGCTCGGTGTGGGCGACCGGGACGACGTCGTCCTCCCCGCCGTGGAAGGCCCACACCGGGAGGTCGACGAGGCGCGGCGCCGCCTCGCTCAGCCCGGACCCGCAGATCGGCACTGCGGCGGCGAACCGGCGCGGGTACCGGGCGGCGAGCGCCCACGTGCCGGTGCCGCCCATGCTCAGCCCGGTGACGTACCGCCGGTCCGGGTCGATCCGGTACGTCCGCGCCACCTCCTCGACCAGGGCCGCCAGCGCGCTCACCTCCGCGACCCACGAGCTGTGCGCCGGGCACTGCGGGGCCACCACCACGAACGGCAGCTTCGCCCCGGCGGCGATCTGCCGCACCGGACCGTGCACGGCGAGCGCCGCCAGATCCTCGCCGCGCTCCATGGCGCCGTGCAGGAACAGCAGCAGCGGCCACGGCCCGGGGCCCTCGTCGTACCCGTCCGGCAGCGACAGGGCGTACCCCAGGTCGTTGCCGTCCTCGTCGACGGCGAAGCGGTGGTGCTGAACAGGTGCGGACATCGGTCTCCTCCAAAAACGTCAGGGGTTCCACGGGGCGGACCCGCCGCCACCACCACCCTTACCGAGCTGCCTCTCCGATTGATGACGCCGCCGTCACGGTTCACGTCGCAAAGACGCCGGACAGGGCCCGAGCGAGGGCGGCGCGGCGATGCCGAACTCCCGGCGGAGCGCGGAGACGGCGGCGAGGTAGCCGCTCATGCCGTGGACGCCCGGACCGGGCGGCGTGGACGCGGAGCACAGGTAGACGCCGGGCAGCGGGGTCGCGTACGGGTTCCACCGGGGGGTCGGGCGCATGAGCAGCTGGCCGAGGGTCAGGGCCCCGGCCCCGATGTCCCCGCCGACGTAGTTCGGGTTGTACGCCTCGTACTGGACGCCGTTGGTGCTCCGGGCGGCGACGACCGTCTCGGCGAACCCGGGCGCGTACTTCTCGATCTGTGCCGTGACGGAGCCGGTGGGGTCCGCCGCGTACCCGTTGGGCACGTGCGCGTACGCCCAGACGGGCCGTTTCCCGGCTCGGACCCGATCGGGATCGGCGACGCCGGGATCCACCAGCAGCACGAACGGGTCGCCCGCGTCGACACCGCGGGCGACCCCGGACTCCCGGCGGTAGATCTGCGCCTGCGACCCTCCGAGGTGCACGGTGGCGGCCCTGGCCACCTCGGTGTTCCGCCACGGGATCGCCTCGGACACCAGGAAGTCGACCTTGGCCGCCGCGGGCCCGTACCGGAACCTGCGGAGCCGTCGCCGGTAGGCGGCGGGCAGCCGGTCGCCCGCCACGGCCGAGAACTCCTTCGGCCCGGTGTCGAACATGACGACGCGCGAACCGCGCACCTGCGCCAGGTCGGTGATGCGCGCACCGGTGTGGATCTGCCCGCCGTGGCGCCGGATGTCCTCGGCCAGGCCGGCCGCGATCTCCGAGCTCCCGCCGCGCGGCACCGGCCACCCCGAACTGTGCGCCAGGTGGCCGAGGAAGACCGACACGGCTCCGCCGACGATGCTGGGGAGCCTGCCGACGGCGTGCGCGGCCACCCCGGCGAGGAGGGCGGCCGCCTCGTCGGTCGCGAACCGGTGGGTGGCGAGCGCCGTCCCGTGGACCAGGGACCGCCACGCGAGCATCGCCGGAGTCCGCAGGGACGTGGGGACGGAACGGAAGTCGGAGAGGAAGAGCTCCCCGATCTCGGTGCTGCGGCCGATGAGCGGTGCCATCAGCCGCCGCCAGCCGGCGCCGTCGCGGCCCAGCGCGTCGCAGGTCCGGTCGAGGTCCTGGTACGCCACGGCGGCCCGCCCGTCCGCCAGCGGATGGGCGTAGGACGCTTCCGGCCGGAGCAGGTCGACGCCGCGGGCCGACAGGTCGAACCGGCGGAAGAACGGCGACACGGCGGCCATCGGATGGACGGCGGAGCAGATGTCGTGCCGTACGTCGCTGTCGAAGAGGGCGTGCGTGCGCAGGCCGCCGCCGATCTCGTCCTGGCTCTCGTAGACGTCCACGTGCAGCCCGGCGCGGGCGAAGGTGACGGCCGCCGCCAGGCCGTTCGGCCCGCTGCCCACGACCGCGACGTCCCTGTTCCACTTCATGGTCGGTCCGCCTCGTTCATGGTCGGTCCGCCGCGCGGGATTCCACGGGCGGGGCGGCCGGTCACCGGGAGCTGGTGCTACCGGCGGCCCTTTGCATCGAACATTCCTTCCAGCTCCTTCAGGACCGACGGCAGGTAGAAGCCGGTCTCGCCCTCCCATTTTCGCTTCCCGACGCTGTACGCCGCCACGGTCTGGCTGACCGAGACGTTCGGGCGCCGCAGCAGGAGCTCCATGTTGTGTTCGACGACGGCATTTCCGGCCGGAAAGGCGGTGGCGAGCACGATCGGCTTTTCGGTGATCTGCAACGCCATGGTGGCGGGGGTGTCGCAGTTTCCCGAGGCGAGCCGCATCGCGAAATCGAGCGTTGCGGGGAAGACGGCGAAGGCGTCGACGCGTTCGCCGATCTCCACGTGTGCGGATTCCGGGAGGGAGGGGTCGGCGTAGTCGTCGGTCCACACGTCGCCGCCCACCAGTCGGCGCAGGGCGTCCAGCGTCACGAATCGCTGTGCGGACCTGGTCACCAGGAGATCGCTCGTGATCCGGGGAAACGACTGGCGCAGCCAGTGCAGCCAGTACGGTGTGAGCGCGGCATTGATGGATCCGGTCACGATGAACAGGATCCGCTTCTCGCCCAGATCGGGGATCGCCTGACTTCCGGCGCTTGCGGCGATTCCGGTGTTCGCAGCGCTTCCGGAGTTTTCGGTGCTTTCGGTTTCGGGCATCTCGGTGTTCCCCCGGTTCACAGGGCGAGTTCGGGCGAGATCATGATGGGCTTGATCCCGTCGGCACCCTCGGTCGGGACGGACGCCACGATCATGAACTGGTAGTCCCCCGACTCGCTGCTCCTCCTGCACGTGTCCCGCACGGCCCCGGCCATCAGGTTGTACCCGTCGCTGTTCAGCATCCACTCGAACATGGCCCCGTTCGAGGCGAGCGTGCGCACCTGCGACGCCATGTCGAACAGCGCCTTCGGAACCCGGCTCCCCGGGTTCCACAGCACGGCGAGCGGCTTCGCCTCGTTCCGCATGGCCAGGTCGGCCCACGTGGTCCACCCGTCCGCGGGCGTCGCGCGCGTGCGGTAGAAGACGTACAGGTCCTCGATGCCGGGGTTCGGAGCGAAGAAGCGCCACTGCGGCAGGTCGGGGAAGAACGGCAGGCGCATCTTGATCGGCAGCTTGTCGTCGGGCAGGTTCTCGAAGACCGTCAGCACGACGTGCGTCACCAGGGCGGCCTTGACCAGGGACGTGACGGTCCTGCGCCACGCGCTCATGAGTTCTCCAGGATGATCGCCGCCGTCTGCTGCGCCAGGGCGGGCTTGGCGATGATGGACCGGTGGCTGCTCGCCGGGACGACGTGGAAGTCCGCGGCGACCCGCTCGCTGAGCTTGCGCTGCTGCTCGGTGTTGTTTGCGGCCGAGATGACGACGCGCCGCAGCGGGCCGGCGGCCACGAAGTCCTGGCCGGCGAGGGGCTCGTGGAGGTACTCCTGGCGCGCCGCCAGCAGCACCTGGGGGCTGGAGATCGAGGCCAGGTACGCCCGTTGGATGTCCGGGCGGTACTCGAGTTCCCGCTCGGTGGGGCTCGTCAGCCAGCGGGTGGTGCCCAGGGCCGAGCCGAGCAGCCGTCGCGCGGTGTCCTGGTTGTAGCGCGCCACCCGCCGCTTCGACCCGCGGTCCTCACCGAGGAGTACGGCGTCCGTCCCGTCGACGATGTGCAGGACGGTGGCGCGCTCGCGCACGTAGGCGGACTCCGCCGCGACGTTCATGGCGGTGAGGGCGCCGATCGAGTGGCCGCACAGGACGACGTCGCCCTCCGGCGCGAGCTGTTGCAGGAGGAACTCGACCGACTGGGCCGGCCGCAGTCCGCTCTTCGAGCGCCAGTACCCGCTGCGGTGGTAGCGCAGGACCCGGAAGCGCCGGCTGAGCAGCCCGGCCACCCAGTCCCAGGACTCCAGCGGCGCGCCCAGGCCGCTTTCGAGGACCGCGACGGGGGCGGTGGGACCGAGCTCCCCGGCATCGAGCGCGTACTCGATCGCGAGGCCGTCCGGGCCCTGGATCAGGGAGGTCCCCTTGAGTCCGCTGCGCCGGGTGTACTCCTCCTCCAGGCGGATGTACGAGAGGTAGGCGCTGACCGCGGCGGCGGCGCTGAAGGTGGCGACCACCTGGCGTTCGAACCTCATCACCGGCCCCCGTTCCTGGGCAGGCGGTCCACGGCGTAGAGGACCGCCGCGTGGGCCGAGCTGAATCCCCAGAAGAACCGCGGCAGGCCCATCGTCACGGCGATGCCCAGGTGGAAGAGCTTGACGCCGGCCAGGGCCTTGCGGGCGTCCGCCGGCGCCAGCAGGTAGACGACCGGGAACCCGGTCTCCCAGACGATGGTGAACCACGTCATCGAACTGCACAGCAGCGGGCTCTTCTTCAGCCACCTGGCGACCGCGCTGTCCCCGTACTGCTGGGTCTGCAGGACCTGTTCCAGCGCCTCGCCCGACCGCCAGGTGCTGGAGATCGCCTTCGCCGCGCCGGCGGTCACGTAGGCGATGAAGGTCTGGGCGTTGACCGCGCGCAGGAAGAGGTCGTCGGACTTCTCGGCCTCGGGGACCAGGGCGGTGAGCAGGCGGTAGCCGCAGATCAGGGCGGCCATGTGGTCCGCCCCGTCCCTGCCGAACGAGGTGCGGTACTTGCTCAGGCCGCTGGAGGCCAGCATCAGGCCGGCTCCGGTGATCTGCTGCGCCCGGCTCCTGCGGCCGGTCAGGGTCAGCGCTCCGCCGACGACGCCCATGGCCTTGATGGCGACGGCACCGCCGCGGCTGTCGATCGCCTTGCGGAGGGCCTGCGGGACCACGCTGCGATCACGTTTCGAACTCAGGCCCTGCAAAAGGCCGTTGGGTCCGTAGGCGGCCGTCCTGGTCAAGGCTTCGAGGCCGCTGATGATCTCGCCCACCGCGGCCGGGGCCAGCGTCCAGTAATGCGCGTCCTCGCGCGATATGGGGTGGGAAGGCTCGTTGACGATCTTGGTGAATGGCATTCACGCGTCCTCGTGCTCCAGTCGAGCGGGGCCGGAAAGGGGAACCGCTCGTCCCCCTTTCCGGCCCGTCTGCTCACATGGGTGGTGTCACCGGTGGGTCAGTGGTTCAGCAGCCGAGGCAGATCGTGCTGCCCGTCACGACGACCTCGCATATGGCGACGATGGTGGGGGTGGTCATCGCGGGAGCGTTGTGTGCGTTCACGAAACCCTCCTGCGCCTCCGCGAACGAAGCGTTGACGGCATCGGTCACGAACTCGACACGCGATTCGGTGGCGTTCACTCTTTCTCCTTTTGATGGTGGAGACAGCGGCCAACCCGCAGAGGACCGACGCCCGCTGCCGGCCGCTGCCGTTCGACCATATGTCGTTCCGGTAACCACGGGAAGACCCTTGATGTGTTCATGGTGTGCACAATGCGAATCGGTGGCGGATAATTTCGAAGAAATTGACCAATTCCATTGTAGGCGGACATTCTTCGAATTCTGTGCAATGCCCCTTTTGTTGTGGAGTCACCGGATGCTCCTGTATTTGATCATTGATATCGCAGGTCAGGCCTTGATCGAGAATCCGGGCGGGCGGCGGATTCCGCCGAACAGTCCGTATGGCCTCAAATCGCCCCATTTGACTTGACGGCCTCGGGGCCGACCGGAGGGTGCGTGCCGGGCCGTCCGGAGGGCGTATTTGGGTCGGCTTTGCAGGATTGGGGCGCCTTGCTATGATCGGCCCAATGTTCAGAAAAGTATGAAAATGAACGTTTCGATCATCCGAGAGAAGACGGCTCGTCGATTGAAAAAGAAAACCGGCAAGGCGGCGGACGCACCGCTGCTGCAACTCGTCGACGTCACACACGCGTACGGTGACAGCACCGTGCTAGACCGGGTCTCCCTCCGCATTCACCGTGGTGAGTGCGTTTCCCTGGTCGGGGAGAACGGATCCGGCAAGAGCACGCTGCTCCGCGTGGCGGCCGGCCGGGAGAGACCCTCCGCGGGGTCGGTCGTCTTCGACGGGGAGGAGATCCACGAGGATTCCCTGGACGTGCGCAAGCGGGTCGCGTCGGTGATGGATCCCGGTGCGTTCTATCCGGACCTCACCGTGCGGGAGCACCTGCGGCTCGTGGCGCTGTCGCACGGCATGGGCGCCGGAGCCGATGCCGCGGTCGACGGGGCGCTGGAGTCGCACCGCCTCACGGCGCAGTCCGAACAGTTCCCCTCGGCCCTGTCCTCCGGGCAGACCCAGGCGCTGCTCCTCGCCGCCGCCTTCATCCGGCCGCACGACCTCCTCATCCTCGACGAGCCGGAACAGCGGCTCGACTCCCACGCCCGGACCGCCCTCGCCCGCCTGATCGCGGAGCACCGCGACCGCGGAGCGGCCGTCCTCATGGCCACCCACCACCGGGCCCTGAACGAGGTCGCGGACCAGATCGTCGAAGTCGGCTCGCGTGCGGGGCACTCGGGCCCGTCCGGGGCGGTGCGGGGGGAAGGATGAGCGGTTTGAGCGACAGCGTGGCACCCGCGACCGGGACGAGGGCGCGGGTGCCCGACAGGTCGGGGGACTGCACCGCGGACACCCTGCTGTTCCTGCGCGAAGCCCGGAGCGGCACGCGCCAGGAGAAGCGCAGGAGCGCGTGGTTCATCGCCTACACGGTCCTCCTGGTGGGCGGCTGCTGGGGCGTCCCCGCCCTGCTCCAGTGGACGAGTTCGACCCGGGCGGCCGACCGGCCACCCGTGCAGATCGGGGAACAGGCGTCCGCGACGCTCCTGGCGCTGATCCCGGCGGTGCTGATCCTCGCCCTGCTGCTCACCGCCCGGGGAGCGATGTGGCGTGGCCCGGTCCTGCTGGACCGGGCCACGACCGGCTTCCTGCTGCCCTCGGCCGTCGACCGGCGAGCCCTGCTCGCGCCGGGGCTGCGCTCCTCGGTGGCGCTGGCCTCCGTGGTGAGCGGCGTCGCCGGCGCGGTCGCGGGTTTCCTGCTGCAGGGCCTGGCCCCGCAGTCGTGGATCCTGCTGACCCTCGCGGGCTCCTGGACGGGCGTCTCGGTGGCGCTCACCACGAGCGCGGTCGGCGTCCTGGTCGAGCGGAACGACCAGTGGATGTCCCGCTACGGCCGCGGGGTCTTCGCCGCGGGGTGGCTCCTCGCCGCGGTCGCCGCCGCCGGCGTGTGGACGGCATGGACACAGGGGCGGACGGGCTGGCTGCAGGACCTCCTGCTCTGGTCGGGCCCGTGGGGGTGGGCGTCCCAACCGCTCCTGTGGGCGCTCGGCCTCGTGGGTACGGCGGGCGCCGTCGGCACGGTGCTGTCGGTCGGCACCCCGGTGGTCGCCCTCGTCCTCGCCTGGCGGGAACTGCCCGCGATCCCGCAGGCCGCCCTCAGGCTGCGCGCGACGGTCGCCGCCCAGATCAGCACGTCCGTCCTCATGCTCGACCTCCGCCAGGCCCGCTCAGGAGTACCGCGGCTCAAGGAGCGGCGCAGCACCCCCCGGCTCCGCCTCCCCGTGCCGCGGCACCGGCTGCTGCTGGTCCCGTGGCGCGACCTCACCTGCCTGCTGCGCAACCCCCGCCGCCTGAGGTGGGCCGCCGTCTGGAGCGGGCTCGCCGTCGGACTGACCGCGGCCGCCCCCTCCTTCACCTCGACCGCACAGCAGATCGTCGTCGTGCTGTCCCTGGTCGCCGAATACCTGGCGGCCGCTCAACTCACCGAGCCGGCCCGGCTGGAGAGCGACGACCCGCGGCGCTCCACCAACCTGCCCTGGACGTTCAAGTCGCTCGCCCTCCAGCACTCGGCGGTGCCCGGCGGCCTCCTCCTCGCGCTCACCGGAGCCGGCGCACTGGCGTGCGTGCTCGGCGGCCGGGGCGCCGCAGGACTCCTCCCGCTCCTCGCCTCCGTACCCGCACTCACCGCGGCCGCGCTGGTCAGCTCCTACCGGGGCGTCGTGCCCATGCACCTGACGATCGGTGTCAACACCCCCATGGGCAACACCGGCCCCGGCCAGGTGGCGCTCTGGTACCTGCGCGGCCCGCTGGCGGTCGGCACCCTCCTGTTCCCGCTCGCCCGCTCCGCAGCCCAGGGCCACCCGTACGCCGCGGCACAACTCGCCTGGACCCTGGCCGTCACCGCAGCCGCCCTCTGGTGGGTCCGGCGCACCGCCCACCGCCTCCACACCCGGTAGCCCCGACCCCACGCCAAGGGCCGGCCGACCCGCCGTCACGTCGGATCGACCGGCCCCACGAGGTCGGCCGACCACCATGCCCGAAGCCACGACTCCCCGGCGGAGACCTCCACCACCACCCGACACCACTCGCCGGGCCGCCGGTCCCGCGGTTGGTCACACGACGGCCGGGAAAAGCAAAAGACCCCTGAATCAACAGGGGTCTTGCTGGTGTCCGAGGGGGGACTTGAACCCCCACGCCCGATAAAGGGCACTAGCACCTCAAGCTAGCGCGTCTGCCATTCCGCCACCCGGACCGGGTGTTGTCCTTGCGGCTTTCGTTCTCTCGTCGGCCGCGCTGACAGATGTAACTGTAGCAAAGATCGGCTTGGGGTCCCAAAACGGTTCGGGGCGGGGGAATGGAGGTGGTGGCGGGGGCAAGGGGGAGTGTGTGGCGGGGGCGTGACCAGGGGGTTTCGGGGGCGCGCAGGGGGTGGATCCGGGTCGGGGGCTGGGGGAGGATGGGCGTACGTGCTCGTACGGCCCGGGTGCAGGTCCTGGGGGTGGCGCGCTGGTGCGTCGGTGCGGGCCAAAGACGAGGAGTGACCGTGAGCGAGCGGAGCGAGTCGGCGGGGCCGAGGGCGACGGCTGAGTCGGAGGTCGCCGGGATCTGTCGCGATCTGATCCGGATCGACACCAGCAACTACGGGGACGGCTCCGGCCCGGGGGAGCGCAAGGCGGCGGAGTACGTCGCCGAGCAGCTCGCGGAGTTCGGGGTGGAGCCGCAGATCTTCGAGTCGGCCAAGGGGCGGGCCTCGACGGTGGTGCGGATCGAGGGCGAGGACCGTTCCCGCCCGGGCCTGCTGATCCACGGCCACACCGACGTGGTGCCGGCCAACGCCGCGGACTGGACGTACGACCCGTTCGGGGGCGAGATCGCGGACGGCTGCGTGTGGGGGCGCGGCGCGGTCGACATGAAGGACATGGACGCGATGACCCTCGCGGTGGTCCGCGACCGGCTGCGCACCGGCCGCAAGCCCCCGCGCGACCTGGTGCTGGCGTTCGTCGCGGACGAGGAGGCCGGCGGCACGTACGGGGCGCGGTTCCTGGTGGACAAGCACCCGGAGCTGTTCGAGGGCGTGACCGAGGGCATCGGCGAGGTCGGCGGCTTCTCCTTCACGGTCAACGACCAGGTGCGGCTTTACCTGGTGGAGACGGCCGAGAAGGGCATGCACTGGATGCGCCTGACGGTCGAGGGCCGCGCCGGGCACGGCTCGATGGAGAACGACGACAACGCGATCACCGAGCTGTGCGAGGCGGTCGCCCGGCTCGGTCGGCACAAGTTCCCGCTGCGGATCACCAAGACCGTACGGGCGTTCCTGAACGAGCTGTCGGACGCGCTCGGGGTCGAGCTCGACCCGGAGAACATGGACGAGACCCTGCGGGTGCTCGGCGGCATCGCCAAGATGATCGGCACCACGCTGCGCAACACCGCCCAGCCGACCATGCTCGGCGCCGGCTACAAGGTGAACGTGATCCCCGGCCAGGCCACCGCACACGTGGACGGGCGCTTCCTGCCCGGCTACGAGGAGGAGTTCCTGGCGGAGCTGGACAGCGTGCTGGGCCCGCGAGTGAAGCGGGAGAGCCTGCACTCGGACAAGGCGATCGAGACCACCTTCGACGGCGCGCTGGTGGAGGCGATGCAGACGGCGCTGCGGGCGGAGGACCCGATCGCCCGCGCGGTGCCGTACTGCCTGTCGGGCGGGACGGACGCCAAGTCGTTCCAGGACCTCGGGATCCGCTGCTTCGGCTTCGCGCCGCTGCAGCTGCCGCCGGAGCTGGACTTCGCCGGGATGTTCCACGGTGTGGACGAGCGGGTGCCGGTGGACGGGCTGAAGTTCGGCGTCCGGGTGCTGGACCGGTTCCTCGACGCCTGCTGAGCACCTTGGGTGGACGGCCCGTTCCCGGAGTGCCGGGGGCGGGCCGTCCGCATTGTCCGAGCTAATGATTTGGGACAGAGCGAAGGAGATCAACAGAAACGATCCTGCAAGGAAATGCGGATCGACCGTGTGTGCGGACCGTCACCGTTGCGAGTGAATGGCAAATCTGTTCCGTACCCCGTTTGCCACACCCTCGTTCATCCCTGTGCAACCCGCCGAACGGGTTGCGTTGTCCATACAGGAGGAATGATGAAGGTCAAGAAGATCGCCGCTGTTGCCGCCGCCACCGGTGGCCTGGTGATCGCCGCCGCCGGTGTCGCGTCCGCTCACGGCGGTGCCGGCGCCGAGGGTGTGGCCGCTGGCTCCCCGGGTGTCGTCTCCGGCAACCAGGTGCAGATCCCGGTGCACGTCCCGGTCAACCTGTGCGGCAACACCATCAGCGTGATCGGCGTGCTGAACCCGGCGTTCGGCAACCACTGCGCCAACTTCTGAGTCACGCTCCGAGCTGCTGAGGCTCGTTGAGCCGACTCATTCGGCCCCCGGGCGGCGGACGCGCCGCCCGGGGGCCGCTTGCATGCGGAGTGCGGAGTGCGGAGTGAGGGGAGCTGGGTGCAGGGAGCTGGGTGCGGAGGGGCAAACAAGAGGGCAATCGCTCGATCGGGTGAAGTTGGTTCGTTCGGCTCAACCTCTCCGCCGCTCTCTCGTTAACTCCTGTGCAGTCGAAGACCTTGCCGGATATCCGGATATACGGAAATTCCGACTTTCGGAAGGTATTTACGTCAAGGTCGTCACGTCGTTCTCGATACGTCAGGGGAAAAGATGAGGAATGTAGCCAAGAAGGGGATCCTCACGGTCGTGGCCACCGGCAGTGTCCTGGCCTCGACCGCCGGCTACGCCTACGCGGGTGCCGAGGCCCAGGGAGGTGCCGCCGGATCGGCGGGCGTCGCCTCCGGGAACTCGGTGCAGGTGCCGGTCGAGGTGCCGATCAACGCCTGCGGCAACACCGTCGACGTGATCGGCGTGCTCAACCCGTCCTACGGCAACCGCTGCGCGAACGTCAGCGGCCACCCCGAGGCCGCCAAGCCGGGCGGCTCCCACGCGGGCTCCGGTTCCCACACCGGCTCCGGCTCCCACACCGGCCCCGGGGCCAACACCGGCTCCGGCCGGGGCTCCTCCGCCTCGGGCACGTCCGCCTCCGGCGTCGCCGCCAACTCGCCCGGCGTGGTCTCCGGCAACAGCATCCAGGCCCCCGTGCACGTCCCGGTCAACGCCTGCGGCAACTCCGTCGACGTGGTCGGCGTCGGGAACCCGGCCTTCGGCAACGACTGCGCCAACGTCGCGCAGCCCGCCCCGGCCCCGAAGCCGGTCGACGACTGCCCCGAGAAGCACAGCCCGTCCATCCCGCCGCAGGCCGGCGGGGAGGTCCCGGGCAACCCGCGCAACGGCGGCCCGTCCACCGCCCCCGAGGCCGGCGCACACTCGGCCCCCGCCGTCGCGCCGGTCGCGAGCGGCCAGGTCGCCCCGGTCGCGGCCCGCGCCGCAGCCCCGGTCGTCGCCTCCTCGCCGAGCGGCGCCGTCGGCAGCCAGCTGGCCTCCACCGGCGCCGGTGACGTCGAACTGCTCGGCGCCGCCGGTCTCGCCCTGCTGCTCGGTGGCGGCGTGCTCTACCGCCGCGCCCGCGCCGGGGCCCGCTGAGCCGCCGGTAGGCCACATCCCGCGGCGCCACACCCCCGCGGCGCCGCCGGAGCACGAGGCCGGAGCGTGACGCGCCCGCGGCCGCCTGGAGGTACGGGCGGCCGCGGGCGGGCGGAGGTCCGGTGTGAGAACCCGCATCAAGGCCTGACATGACGTGAAGCCCCGGCTCGAAAGCCCGGCGTGAGATCCCCACCGCGACGGGCGCGTTCCCGGGCCCGGAGCTCGCCGATCCGGAGCTCCCCGACCCGGCCGCCTCCCGCCTGGGCCTTCCCCACCCAGGCGCCCCGCCCGTCCATCCCCGCGGCGGCGGGTGGGTTCAGGCGCGCTCGCCCGTCACCAGCTCCGGACCTGCCGGATGATCCGCCGCCGCAGCCGGACCGTCCGGCTCCCGTCGGGGAACAGCCTCAGCCGGTCGAGCTCCCAGTGCCCGTACTCGGCGTGCTCGGTGAGCAGTTGGCGTGCCGCGTTGCGCGTGGTGCCACGCGGCATGCGCAGCGACTGGTACTCGTACTCCGGTTGCCGGACCGGCTTCGGTGGGGTCAAAACGCTCCTCCTGAGGATCACCTGCGCGCAAGCCTACGACCTGCCTCGGACAGTCGGCCCGGGTATTTCCGGACGTCCTCCCGGCCGTCCGTCCGACCCGGTGGGACGCCCCGGACCGGCCGGGGCACGCCAGCCCGACTGACAGTGCATCAGTCCCGTTGTTCCTCCGGACGGGATACCCCGATCCCGGCGCGCGAAGCGGCACCCGATCGGCCCCGCGCGGCCCGGCCGCACGCCCTTCGCGCCGGGCATGCGCGGGGACAGAACCACGCGGATCGGACATCAGGGGGGAAGTTGCGGTGAAATCGCGGGTGTAGGTGACAACCGCTGTGCGTACCGACACCGCGGGGAGATAGCGTCTGCACCATGTCTGATGCCGCGCAGCCAACCATTGCCGAGGTACGCGCCGCCGCCGAGGCGGTCAAGGCCGCCATCGACCGTCATCTGGAAGCGGTGTCAAGCCCCAGCGCAGCGGATGATCCCGCTGTGTCCGCCGCCTACGAGCAGCTCGCGACGGCGGCCATCGCCTACGACCAGATCCTCTACGAGGTCTACGACGAGGTCACCCCCTTCGAGATCCCCGGGGACGAGGGTCCGGGCGGCTACCACGGCCCCGAACAGCCGGAGGCGATCAGCGTGCTGATCCGCCGCGACTACCACGTCGCCGACCCCAAGCGGCTGCGCGCCCAGGCCGAGCGGCTCGACGAGTCGCTGACCCCCGGCGGGGGCGGCACCAGCGGGGTGAACGCCGCGATCGGTGTGCTGTTCGGCGAGTACGAGCCGGACGAGATCGCCGCCCGCAGCGAGGAGTTCGGCCTGGAGGAGGCGGACTCGACGCTCTGGGTCGCGGCGGCGGAGCCGACCGAGCCGGGGGAGTGGCTGCCGGAGCCCTTCGAGCACGCCGACCCGCAGATGCTGATCTGCCGGTTCGACGTGAGCGAGGTCTACGACGACGAGGACCCCGACGACTGAACCGTTCGTCGTGCGGACACCCGGAGGGCGGGCCCCACCTGTAGGGGGCCCGCCCTCCGCGCGTTCCGCCGACCGGCGCGCAGGACCTAGTACGCCGAGGCGGCGTTCTCGGCGAGGATCGCCCGCAGCCGGGTGGTGCGCGGCTGCGCCGGGCGCTCGGTGACGGCCTGGGCGAGCGCCGGGCCCGCCGCGTGCACCACGGACAGGTGCCGCTCGCCGCGGCCGAAGGCGGTGTAGACCCACTGCCGGGTGAGCGCCGGGCCGGCGTCCTCCGGGAGCACCACGACCGCGCCCGGCCAGCGGCGGCCGAGTGCCTGGTGGACGGTCAGCGCCCAGCCGTGCCGCAGCCGGCCCACCTGGGCGGGCGGGACGGTCCGGCGCGAGCCGTCCGCGTACGCCAGGTGCAGGCCGGTGGCGTCGCCGTCCAGCACCCGGGCCGGGCGGGTGACGCCGGGGGCCGGGGAGTCGACCACCCGGTCGCCCGGGTCGAAGCCGCCGAACCGGCCGGGCCCCGGGTTGAGCCGGGCCTTCGCGGCGGCGTTCAGCGCCCGGGTGCCCGCCGGGCCGCCGTGGCCGGGGGTGAGCAGCACCACCTGCTCGGCGGGGATGCCGAGGGCGCGGGGGATGGAGTCGGTGAGCAGCTGGAGGGCGCGGTGGACGGCTTCGCCGCCGTCCTTCGCGGTCAGGATGACCACCTCCTTGTCCGGCGCCTCGACGGGCTGGAGCTCGCCGATGCCGACGCCGGAAACCAGCTCGCCGATCGGGCCGAAGTCCGGGGTGCGGGAGGCGACCGCCGGGCAGACCTTGGCGGCCAGCAGGTCGGCGAAGAACCGGCCGGGGCCGGCCGACCAGAGCTGGCCGGGGTCGCCGCTGAGCACCAGCCGGGTGCCGTCGGCGAGCGACTCCAGGACGGTGGCGGCCAGTTCGACGTCCAGCAGCGGGGCGTCGAGGACGACCAGGACGTCCAGGGCGAGCGTGCCGTCGGAGGCGCGGCCCGGCCCGGCGGCGCCGGAGAGCAGGTCGGCGAGGGTGATCACGGCGGCCGGGGTGTCGGTGAGCGCGGCGAAGGACTCCCGGCCCTGGTCGGTCCAGGTGGCGGCCCAGGCCCGCAGCCCGAGGCCGCCGGCAGCGGCCAGCAGCGCGGCGGGTTCGGCGCGGGCGGCCTCGCCGCCGGTGTGCAGCACCAGGGCGCTGTCGGCGACGGCCTGGATCAGGGCGGTCGCGGAGGAGGACGGCGCGGCCTCGCCGGCAGCCGCCCACGCCGTCGGGCCGGGCGCGGCGGGGGCCTGCGGAGCGTCCTCCGCCGTGGCCTCCGCGGGGGCCACGCCCGAGTCGGAGCCCGAGCCCGCCTCGGAGCCGGAGCCCGCCTCGGAGCCGGAGCCCGCCTCGGAGTCGGAGGCCGGCGAGGAGTCGGCCGCGGACTCGGCGTCCTCCGGCGTCCCGGCGTCCTCCGCCGTGTCCTCCTCCGGATCCTCCTCGCCCGGCTCCGGGTCCTCGCCCGGCTCCGGGTCCTCGCCCGGCTCCGGGTCCTCGCCCGGCACGAAGGTCGACATCAGCCGGACCAGCCCGTCCGCGAGGCTCTCCTCGGCCAGCGCGAGCCGCTCCAGGGCGAGCAGCGTCCGGGTCGGCGGCTCCTCGTCCTCGTCGCCGCCCGCCGCGTGCGCCTCGGGACCGGTCAGCTCCTCCTGGAACGGCATCGCGCGCCCGTCCAGGACGGCGGCCTGGATCGCCGCGGCCGAGTCCGGCAGCCCGTGGCGGTCGAGCCCGGCCGCGATCTCGGCGACCTCGACGGCGGAGTGGCCGCGCAGCGCCGCCTGCTCCAGCAGCCACGGCACCAGCGCCTGGGCGCGGCGCGGGTCGCCGGGGCCGGCGGCGGGGCCGAGCAGGCCGCGGGCGAAGCCGTCCGCGTGCTCGGGGCGGACGCCGGGCAGGGACAGCACGGCCCACGGGTCGGAGCGCAGCTGTTCGGCGGCGCCGTCGCCGAACTCGGCCACCGCGGCGGCCGCGAGATCGGCCGGGGCGCCCCCGGCGGTCAGCACCTCGGCGGTGTCCTTGAGGGCCTGCGCGCGCTGCTGGTCGGGCTGCGCGGAGGCCGGGGCCGGGGCCTTGGCGTCCTTAACGTCCTTGGCGTCCTCGGGAGCCGCGGGCCGGCCCTCGCCCTCCGGCGGTGCGGCCTGCGGGCCGACACTGCGGATCCGCTGCGCCAGCTCGGCGATCGCCGCCGCCTTCTCCGCCGGGCTCGCCGTCTCCGCGGGGCTCGCCGTCTCGGCCGGGCTCACCGAGACTGCCGAGGTCTCCTCCGGAGCGCCGTTCTCCGTGTCACTCATCGTCCGCTCCAAGGGTCACTCCACTGCGTGTTCAGCTGAACGAGGGGGGCTACAGCTCGCTCCACCCCTGGTCCGGGTAGCGGTGCACCGGCGACGAGATGTCGTCCAGCGCACCACGGATCTCACCCGGAAGCGTAAGCGCCTCCACCGACAGTGCCGCCTGCAGCTGTGCCACCGTACGGGCCCCGACCAGCGCGCTCGCCACTCCGGGCCGGTCCCGGACCCAGGCGAGGGCGACCGCGAGCGGGCTGCTGGCGAGGCCGTCGGCGGCCGTGGCGACGGCGTCGACGATCCGCCGCGAGCGCTCCCCGAGGTACGGCTGGACGAACCCGGACAGGTACGGCGAGGCGCCGCGCGAGTCCTGCGGGACGCCGTGCCGGTACTTGCCGGTGAGCACCCCGCGCCCGAGCGGCGAGGAGGCGAGCAGCCCGACTCCGGCGTCCGCCGCGGCGGGCAGCGCCTCGCGCTCGATGCCGCGCTGGAGCAGTGAGTACTCCAGCTGGGCCCCGGCCAGCGGCGTGCGCCCGTGGTGGGCGCGCTGCCAGGTGGCGGCCTTGGCGAGCTGCCAGCCGCTGAAGTCGCAGACCCCGACGTACCGGGCGCGCCCGGAGGAGACGGCGATGTCGAGGGCGCTGAGCGTCTCCTCGACGGGCGTCATGGGGTCGAAGGAGTGCACCTGCCACAGGTCGACGTAGTCGGTGCCGAGCCGGCGCAGCGAGGCGTCGAGGGCGGCGAGGAGGTGGCCGCGGGAGCCGTCGAAGCGGCGGGCGGACTCCGGCACGCTGCCGGCCTTGGTGGCGATGACGAGTTCGGAGCGGGGGATGAGGCTGTCGGTGAGCCGGGAGATCAGGTACTCGGCGCCGCCGTCGGCGTACACGTCGGCGGTGTCGAGCAGGGTCCCGCCGGCGTCGACGAACTCCTTGAGCTGCTCGGCGGCCTCGTGTTCGTCGGTGTCGCGGCCCCAGGTCATGGTGCCGAGGCCGAGCCGGGAGACCTGGAGACCGGTACGGCCGAGGTGACGCTTTTCCATCGGACGGGCCCTCCACTGGCCGGTGGCACCGGGCGCCCCGGTAGCCCTGAGAACGCGCAGGTGGGGAGAGCGCTCCCCACGTCGGCTGAGCGTAGCGGCCGGTGTCCGGGCAGGGGTGGCGACCCGCAGAACGATCACCGGGCCCGGGCGGCGGCGGGTGTGACCCAGACCACCACTACCGGTCAGTAGCATGACCGGTGAGTGCGCGGCTACCCTCGCCACCAACCCTCACCGACTGGAAGGTTCGGCACATGCGACTCGGAATCAACCTCGGCTACTGGGGTCTCGGCATGGACGCCGACAACATCGCCGTGGCCCAGGAGGCGGACCGGCTCGGCTACTCGGTGTGCTGGGCGGCCGAGGCGTACGGCTCGGACGCCGCGACGGTGCTGAGCTTCGTCGCCGCGAAGACCGAGCGGATCGACGTCGGTTCGGCCATCTTCCAGATCCCCGCCCGCACCCCGGCGATGACCGCGATGACCGCGGCGACCCTGGACACGCTGTCCGGCGGCCGCTTCCGGCTCGGCCTCGGCGTCTCCGGCCCGCAGGTCTCCGAGGGCTGGTACGGGGTGAAGTTCGACAAGCCGCTCGCCCGCACCCGCGAGTACGTGGAGATCATCCGCAAGGCGATGTCCCGCGAGCGGCTGGTCCACGAGGGCGCGCACTGGACGCTGCCGCTGCCCGGCGGCCCCGGCAAGCCGATCAAGCTCACCGTGCACCCGGTGCGCGAGCACATCCCGCTGTACATCGCCGCGATCGGCCCGAAGAACCTGGAGCAGACCGGCGAGATCGCCGACGGCTGGCTCGGCATCTTCTTCTCGCCCGAGCACGCCGCGCTCTCCCTCGACCCGCTGAAGGCCGGCCGCGCCAAGGCGGGGCAGGGCCTGGACGGCTTCGACCTCTGCCCGACCGTCACCATCGCGGTCGGCGAGGACATCACGGCCGGCGTCGACTCCCAGCGCTCCTACGCCGCGCTGTACATCGGCGGCATGGGCAGCAAGGAGAAGAACTTCTACAACCAGCTCGCCCGGCGGATGGGCTACGAGCAGGCCGCCGACGAGATCCAGGAGAAGTACCTGGCCAAGGACTACGCGGGCGCCGCGGCCGCCGTCCCGCACGACCTGATCGACGCCACCTCGCTGATCGGCGACACCGCCCGGATCGCCGACCGGATGCAGGCCTACGCCGACGCGGGCGTCACCACGCTCACCCTGGCCCCGTCCGGCTTCACCCTGGACGAGCGGATCCAGGCGCTGCGCACCGGCGTCGAGGCCCTGGAGCGCGCCGGCCTGGCGTAGCCGCCCGGGGCCGTCGGGCGGCACTACAGCCAGTCGTGCCGCTTGAACACCCGGTGCAGCACTATGCAGACCGCGACCATCAGCGACAGCACCGCCGGGTACCCCCAGGGCTGGTGCAGTTCGGGCATGTCCTCGAAGTTCATCCCGTAGACGCCCGCGATCATCGTCGGCACGGCGGCCAGTGCCGCCCAGGCCGAGATCTTCCGCATGTCGTTGTTCTGCTGCACGCTGACCTGCGCCAGGTTGGCGTTGAGGATGTCGGACAGCAGCCGGTCCATGCCGTCGACCTGGTCGGTCACCCGGGCCAGGTGGTCGGCGACGTCCCGCAGGTAGGGCAGGGTCTCCGGGCGGATGTACGGTTCGCCGCCGCGGGCCAGGCGCAGCGTCGGTTCCAGCAGCGGGCCGGTGGCGCGGCGGACGGTCATCACCTGGCGCTTGTAGCCGTAGATCCGGCCGGCGGTGTCGCGGCCGACCCGGTTGGGGGCGAAGACGTCCGCCTCCAGTTCGTCCAGGTCGGTCTGGAGCCCGGTGGCTACCTCCATGTAGCCGTCGACGATGGTGTCGCACACCGAGTGCAGCACCGAGCTGGGCCCGTAGCGCAGCAGTTCGGGCTGCTTCTCCAGCCGGGCCCGCAGGCCGGAGAGCGGGGCGTCGGCGCCGTGCCGGACGGTCATCACGAAGTCCGCGCCGAGGAAGACCATCACCTCGCCGATGGTCACCGCGTGGGCGCCGGGGTGGTAGCCGAGCGTCTTGAGGGCGACGAACAGGGAGCCCTGGTACGGCTCGATCTTGGGGCGCTGGTGGGCGCTGACGGCGTCCTCGACGGCCAGTGGGTGCAGGGCGAACTCCCTTCCGACGTGGTTGAGTTCCTCGGCGGTGGGCTCGAACAGGCCTATCCAGACGAAGCCGCCGGGCCCGGCGGCGCGGGCGGCGGCGAGCGCGCCGGCGAGGTCGTCGGGGGCCTCGATCCGGTGGCCGTCGTGGTAGCTGGCGCAGTGGACGATCATCGGGCCATTGTGGCCCGGGGAGGGGTGCCCGGGGCGGAGCCGGGCCAGGAGGGCCTCGCGGGCCGGTGCCGGCGGCGGCCCAGGAGGGCCCGTACCTCGCCCGCGCGTTGCGCGCCCGCACCCCGCGCCGGCACCCGACGGCCGCAGCTCGCACCGACACTCCACGCCCGCGCCCGGAGGCCGTAGGCTGAGCCCCATGCCCACCCTGCTGCTCGTCCGCCACGGCCGCTCGACCGCGAACACCGCCGGAATCCTGGCCGGTTGGACGCCCGGCGTGGACCTCGACGACACCGGGCGCGCGCAGGCCGCCGCGCTGGCCGGCCGGCTCGCGGGGATCCCGCTGGTGCAGGCCGTCAGCAGCCCGCTGGAGCGCTGTCGGCAGACCCTGGAGCCGTTGCTGGCGGCCCGGCCCGAGCTGGGCCCGCCCGCCGAGGACGAGCGGCTGGGCGAGTGCCACTACGGCGAGTGGACCGGTCGGCCGCTGGCCGAGCTGGCCAAGGAGCCGCTCTGGCGCACCGTGCAGGACCACGCGGCCGCCGCGGCCTTCCCCGGCGGGGAGTCGTTGCGCGAGCTGAGCCACCGGACGGTCGGTGCGGTCCGGGAGTGGAACGAGAAGGTCGCCGCCGAGCACGGCGCGGACGCGGTCTGGCTCGCCTGCTCGCACGGGGACGTGATCAAGGCGGTGGTGGCCGACGCCCTCGGCCTGCACCTGGACCACTTCCAGCGGATCAGCGTCGAGCCCTGCTCGGTCACCGCGATCCGCTACACCCCGCAGCGGCCCTTCGTCCTGAGGATGGGCGACACCGGCGACCTCGGCTCGCTCGCGCCCAGGCCCGGCGCGGCCCCGGCCGCCCCGGCGGGCGACGCGGTGGTCGGCGGCACCACCTGAGACGGTCGCCCCGCCTGACCCGCCTGACCCGCCTGGTACGACCCTGGTCCGACCGGCGCCATCCGACCTGACCGGAGCCGCCCGGCCCGGAGCCGCATCACGTGGGCGGGAGCGCCGCCGCACGCCGCTCCGCAGCGGCCGGCGGCACCACCTGAGCTGGCCGGTGCCACTGCGGCTCGGCTCCCCTGCGGGGGCCCGGAGGTCGTAGGGTGACTAACGAGCCCCGCCGCGTGGCGAGCCCGCGCCCGGGCCGCCGTACGGCAGCCCGAGCCATGACGTCCGAACGATCCCTGTGATCCCCACGACCGACACGATCCGGAGCGAGAGCGTGCCCCGTCAGGTCTTCTTCTACGACCAGCCCGAACGGTTCGTGGCCGGCACCGTCGGCCAGCCCGGCGCCCGGGCGTTCTACCTGCAAGCCAGCGCCCGGGGCCGGATCACCAGCGTCCTGCTGGAGAAGACCCAGGTGGCGGCGCTCGCCGAGCGGATCGACGAGGTCCTGGACGAGGCGCTGCGGCGCAGCGGCGGCGACGTCTCCATCCCGGCCGCCGCCCCGCAGGACCTGCTCGACACCGCACCGCTGGACCTGCCGCTGGAGCAGGAGTTCCGGGTCGGCACCATGGCCCTGGCCTGGGACAGCGTGGACGGCTGTCTGGTGGTCGAGGCGCAGGCGCTGATCGAGGTGGAGGAGGACGAGGACGAGGACAGCGCCGCGGCGGTCTTCGAGGACGACGACAACGGTCCGGACATGCTGCGGGTGCGGCTGTCCGGCGCGATGGCCCGGGTGTTCGCCAAGCGGGCGCTGGACCTGGTCTCGGCCGGCCGCAAGCCCTGCCCGTTCTGCAACCTGCCGCTCGACCCGGAGGGCCACCTGTGCCCGCGCGCGAACGGCTACCGGCGCTGAACACCGAGACCCCGCCCCAGGCGGACCCGGCGGCCGCCGCCGCCCTCGCCGCCGACGTGCCCACCGCGCTGGAGCTGCTGCGCGAGGGCGAGTTGACGGTGCACGGGCGCCTCACCGAGGCGTCCAACGCCGCGTTGTACTGCACCGCCACGCACGGTTCGCTGAGCGCGCAGGCCGTCTACAAGCCGGTCGCCGGGGAGCGCCCGCTGTGGGACTTCCCGGACGGCACGCTGGCCGGCCGCGAGGTCGCCGCGTACGAGGTGTCGGCCGCGACCGGCTGGGCGCTGGTGCCGCCGACCGTGCTGCGCGACGGGCCGCACGGGCCCGGGATGGTGCAGCTGTGGGTCGAGCCGGATCCGCAGGCCGAGCCGCTGCTGGCCCTCCAGGACCCGCGCGGCCCGGAGCACGGCTGGCTGCCGATCGTGCGGGCCGAGGTCGGCGGGGGACGCACCGCGCTGCTGGTGCACCACGACGACCAGCGGCTGCGCCGGCTCGCCGTGCTGGACGCGGTGCTCAACAACGCCGACCGCAAGGGCGGCCACCTGATCCCGGCCGCCGACGGCCGGGTCTACGGCATCGACCACGGCGTCACCTTCAACACCGAGGGCAAGCTGCGCACCCTGCTCTGGGGCTGGGCCGGCGAGCCGCTGCCCGCCGAGGCGCTGGAGGTGCTGACCCGGCTCGCCGAGCGCCTGGACGGCGAGCTGGCCGCGCGCCTCGCCCCGCACCTGACCGCCGCCGAACTGGAGGCGACCCGCGCCCGGGTGGCCGGGCTGCGCCGCACCGGCCGGCACCCGCTGCCCTCCGAGGACTGGCCCCCGATCCCCTGGCCGCCGGTCTAGGGCCTGCGGACCGGTTCGGGCCGGCTGATGGTCTGGACCTGTCCGCGAACCGGCAGCACACTGCTCCGATGGACGCGTTACGGACCACCCCCACCCCCCGTACCACGCCGGACCTGCCGCTGCACCGGCTACAGGTCCCGCTGCCGCACCTGCTCCCGTTCGCCATCGGGAGCTTCGACACGATCGGCCCGCTGTCCCGGGCGGGCTTCCCGCACCGGCACTCGTTCCACGAGATCGTCCACGTCACCGGCGGCCGCGGCGCCCACGTCCTGGACCTGGTCCACCGGCCGCTGGCGCCACCGCAGTTGTGCGTGATCACGCCCGGCCAGGTGCACTACTGGTCGGACGCGGACGAACTCACCGGCCAGGTCGTCCTGTTCAATGAGGACTTCCTGCTCCGGAACCCGCAGGACCTCGCCGCGCTGCGCACCCTGGCCACCCGCCCCGCGCTCGGGCTCGGCGAACAGGCCGGGCCGGTGGGCGCGTTGCTCGCCGACATGGAACACGAGTACCGCTCCAGGCAGCCCGGCTACCAGGGCGTGCTGCGGGCCAGTCTGCACATCCTGATCGTCCGGGCGCTGCGCGCCGGCCGGCCGGGGGAGCGGCCGTCGCCGCCCGGCCGGCCGACCGAACTGGCCTCCGCCTTCACCCGGTTGATCGCCGGCCCGGGCGGGGTGCGGCACTCGGTGGCGTCCAGTGCGCAGGAACTCGGCGTCTCGCCGGGCCACTTGCAGACCCTGGTCAAGCAGGCCACCGGTCGCACCCCGGGCGGGCTGATCCGGCGCCAGCAGACCCTGGAGGCCAAACGGTTGCTGGCCTGCACGGATCTGACGATTCGTCAGGTTTCGAAGGAGGCGGGCTTCGCCGACCCGGCCTACTTCTGCCGTTTCTTCCGGCGGGAGACCGGGATGACGCCGGGGGAGTTCCGGGCCCGGGTCGACGGAAATCACCACGATCCCCGGATCGCGTCCATCGCGGCGGCCCCGGACTGCCCGTAACTTTGCTGGTGGCCACCGGTGGTCGGTCCGGCGCGCGCGGACGGGCGGCCGGTTCGGCCCTTGTCATGCCCCCACCATGGCAAGGGCCGCCCCCCACATCCACCCCACCCCCCACCCGAAGGAGAGGGCGCATGCCCACGCCCGACGGCATGATCAGCCGCAAGACCGTCCTGAAGGCCGCCGCCGCGCTCGGCGCCGCCCCGCTGCTGGTCGGCGGCGGCGTCGCGCTGGCCCGCGAGCAGGCCGGCACCGGTCGGCCCCCCGGCCTCACCCCCGAGTGCCACGACGGTGACGACCCCACCATCGAGCAGACCGAGGGCCCCTACTTCAAGCCCAACTCCCCACTGCGCAGCTCCATGGTCAACGACGGCCCCGGCACCCGGCTGACCGTCAGCGGCTACGTCTTCGGCCGCGCCTGCCGACCGATCTCCGGCGTCCTGCTGGACTTCTGGCAGGCCGACGACAACGGCGCCTACGACAACACCGGGTTCACCTTCCGCGGCCACCAGTTCACCGACGCGAACGGCGCCTTCAAGCTGGACACGATCGTCCCCGGCCTCTACCCGGGCCGCACCCGGCACCTCCACGTCAAGCTCCAGGCGCCCGGCCGCCCGGTGCTCACCACCCAGCTCTACTTCCCCGGCGAGCCGCGCAACAGCACGGACACCATCTACGACGCCCGGCTGCTGATGAACGTCCGCCAGAACGGCCCGGGCCGTGAGGGCAGCTACGACTTCGTCCTGGACGTGCCGCAGACCCCGGGCACGCCGAGCCCGACCCCCACCGCCACCCCGACCGGAACCCCCACCGGAACGCCCACCGGAACGCCCACGCCGCCGAGCGGCAGTTGGAAGCCCGGGGCCTCGTACAACGCGGGCGACCGCGTCACCTACTCCGGCGCCTCCTACCTCTGCCTCCAGGCGCACACCGCCATGGTGGGCTGGGAGCCGCCGAACGTGCCGGCCCTCTGGCAGCGGTCGTAGCGGCTCCGGCCGCGTCCCCCGGGGTGCCGGGCGCCCGGTCGGCGGCAGGGTCGACCGGGCGCTCAACCGTGTCCGAAAGCCTGCCCGAAGCCTGTTGAAAGCCCGCCCAACGCCCGCCCAACGCCTGCCCGAAGCCTGCCCGAAGCCCGCCCGACGCCCGCCGCATGCCTGCCGGAAACAACGCCGGTCCCGTCAAGGTCCGTTCCTTATCAGTCGGGAAGCGGTCCGGCAATGACAGGAAGCGAATCCAGTCGATCTTGTGTACTGGTTAGGCTTTCAAATGTTCGCAAGGTTAAAGTCGGTTCCATGCATGCCTGGCCCGCCTCCGAGGTTCCCGCCCTGCCTGGTCAGGGGCTCCCCCTCCGTATCTTCGACACCGCAGCGGGCACGGTCCGTGAGGTCGTGCCGCAGGACGGCACCGCCCGGATCTACGTCTGCGGCATCACCCCCTACGACGCGACCCACATGGGCCACGCCGCCACCTACAACGCCTTCGACCTGGTGCAGCGCGTGTGGAAGGACGCCGGCCACGACGTCCTGTACGTCCAGAACGTCACCGACGTGGACGACCCGCTGCTGGCCCGGGCGGTCGAGACCGGTCAGGACTGGGTGGCCCTCGCCGAGCGCGAGACGGCCCTGTTCCGCGAGGACATGACCGCCCTGCGGCTGCTCCCGCCGGCCCACTACATCGGCGCCGTCGAGTCGATCCCGTGGATCGTCCCGCTGGTCCAGAAGCTGCTCGCCAGCGGCGCCGCCTACCAGGTGGACGGCGACATCTACTTCTCGGTCGACTCCGACCCCCGCTTCGGCCAGGTCTCCGGCCTCGACCGGGAGGCCATGCGCCCGGTCTTCGCCGAGCGCGGCGGAGACCCGGACCGCCCGGGCAAGCGCCACCCGCTGGACGCCCTGCTCTGGCTCGCCGCCCGCCCGGGCGAGCCCGCCTGGGAGACCGAACTCGGCCACGGCCGCCCCGGCTGGCACATCGAGTGCGTCGCCATCGCGCTGCAGTACCTCGGCATGTCCTTCGACATCCAGGGCGGCGGCAGCGACCTCTCCTTCCCGCACCACGAGATGGGCGCCTCGCACGCCCAGGTCGCCACCGGCGCCCACCCGTACGCCAAGGCGTACGTGCACGCCGGCATGGTCGGCCTGGACGGCCACAAGATGTCCAAGTCCCGCGGCAACCTGGTCTTCGTCTCGGCACTGCGCCGCGAGGGCGTCGACCCGGCGGCGATCCGCCTGGCGCTGCTTTCGCACCACTACCGCGAGGACTGGGAGTGGACCAAGGCGACCCTGGACGAGGCCGTCGAGCGCCTCGCCCGCTGGCGGGCCGCGGTCTCCCGGCCGGACGGCCCGGCCGCCGAGCAGCTGCTCGACGAGGTCCGTACGGCGCTCGCGGACGACCTGGACGCGCCCGCCGCGCTGGCCGCCGTCGACCGCTGGGCCGAGCAGCAGGAGGCCGGGGGCGGCACCGACATGGGTGCGCCCGGCCTGGTCAGCCGCACCGTGGACGCCCTGCTCGGCGTCGCGCTGTAGGACCTGCCTCCTCTCAACACGCCGAAGGGGCGTCCGGACCACGCGTCCTGACGCCCCTTCGGCGTTGTCCGGGGCGGGCCCGGGGCGGCGGCTACTCCTCGTCGCCGTCCTGGCTCTCCCGGGCCGAGCCCGGGGACTCCGGCTCGGCCGGCCGCTCCGCCGTGGCGTGCCCGGCCACCGGCTTCTCGCCGGTCGGCCCGACGTTCTCCCGGCGGCGCAGGTAGCGCTCGAACTCGCGGGCGATCGCGTCGCCGGAGGCCTCCGGCAGCTCCGCGGTGTCCTGCGCCTCCTCCAACTGCTGGACGTACTCGGCCACCTCGCTGTCCTCGGCGGCCAGCTGGTCCACGCCCAGCTGCCAGGCCCTGGCGTCCTCGCCGAGCTCGCCCGGCGGGATGCGCAGGTCCAGCAGGTCCTCCAGCTTGTTGACCAGGGCCAGCGTCGCCTTGGGGTTCGGCGGCTGCGCGACGTAGTGCGGCACGGCCGCCCAGAGTGTCACGGCCGGGACCCCGGCGTGCGTGCAGGCCTCCTGGAGCACCCCGACGATGCCGGTCGGGCCCTCGTAGCGGCTCTCCTCCAGGTCCAGCCGGCGGGCCAGCTCCGGGTCGGAGGTGACCCCGCTGACCGGCACCGGGCGGCTGTGCGGGGTGTCGCCGAGCAGCGCGCCCAGGATCACCACCAGCTCGATGCCGAGCTCGTGCGCGAAGCCGAGCAGCTCGTTGCAGAACGAGCGCCAGCGCATGCTCGGCTCGATGCCGCGCACCAGGACGACGTCCCGGGTGGTCGGCTCGGTCACCCGGATCACCGAGAGCCTGGTGGTCGGCCAGGTGATCCGGCGGATGCCGCCGTCCAGCCAGACCGTGGGCCGGTTGACCTGGAAGTCGTAGTAGTCCTCCGCGTCTAGGGCGGCGATCACCTTGCCGCCCCAGGTGTCGTCCAGATGTGCCAGGGCCGCGGAGGCGGCGTCGCCCGCGTCGTTCCAGCCCTCGAAAGCGCAGACCATCACCGGGTCGATCAACTCGGGAACATCTTCCAGCTCGATCACCCAGCGTCTCCCTCCGGTCGGCGGTCGAACCTGCGCCGCCTCGGCTGGCCTGCCGGGGCGCCGACGGGTCGGCTGCCGACTGTCGAACCTCTCGTCACCCATGGAACGCCTCGCCCCATGGTCCCTACCTGCCCAGCCTACGGGCTTTGATGCGCACCGCGGCCGGGCACCGGGACAGTCTGGGGGAGCGTGCCGCCCCGATCCAGCGGATATCCGGACGGTCCGGGCTGACGGGTCGTCAGCTCCTCCGGGGCGGGCGCGGACGGTGTCCGAGCGGCGACGCGGCGCGACGACGCACCCTTCCCGCACGCGCCGTTCCCGCACGCACTCTTTGCCGCGCGCGCCGTTCCCGCACGCGCCGCCGGAACCCCTCAGGCGTCCACCCACCCGCGCCGGTACGCCGCCCAGTGCTCCGGGGTGGCGGCGAAGTCCACGTAGAGCGCGACGCCGAAGTTCCGTCGCCCCGGGTCCTGGCGGCCCAGGCCCAGCCGGACGCCCCGGACGGCGGCCGGCACGGTCTCGGCGTCACCCCGATGGCCGTGCCGGTCGTCCCAGAAGAACGGCAGGCCGATCAGCAGGTCCACCCCGGCCGGGGTGGCCTCCAGCGCCAGTTCGGTCTGCAGGGCGACGTAGCCGCCGAACAGCGGCTCGGTCGGCATGCTGGTGTCGTACGCCATCACGGCGACCTGGTCGACCCGGCGGGCGGTCTCGGTGAAGTACGCCTGGTCCCACCACTTGCCGTGGTCGGTGAGCAGGATCCCGGCGGTGTGCAGGCCGGGCACCGGGTCGAGCTGCGGGGCCGCCACCGAGAGCGCGGCGCCGTGCTCGGCCGTGACCGGGCGGACCTGGTCGAGCAGAGCCAGCCAGCCGGCGCTGCCGGGCCGGATCGGTTCCATGTCGAAGTGCACGCCGTCGAAGCCGAGGTCCAGGACCTGCCGGGCGGAGGCGGTGACCCGGTCCCGGGTGGGGGCGTCCTCCAGGTCCAGGGCGTCCTTCTCCGGCTTGACCTCGTCGCCCAGCCAGCTCTGCACCCGGACGTCCGGCAGCGCCCGGTGCACCGCGTCGGTGAACCAGCGGGCCCGGGGGTGGACGGCGGGCGGCAGCGAGCCGTCGTGTTCCAGCGGGCCGGTGTGCACGTACAGGTCGCGGACGCCGGTGCCGGCCAGCTGCCGCACCAGCGCGGCGACGTCGGCCTCGCCCTTGCGGCCGTCCACCCAGGCGTGGCCGAGCCAGAGCGCGTCCCGGCCGCGGGTGCGGGCCTCGGCGGACGGGTCGCCGGTGTAGTGCAAGCGGATCGCGACGAAGGCCGAGCCGAGCGCGGCTGCCGGCACGGCCGCCGCGAGGCCCAGTGCCAGCAGCGCCCGGCGCCACCGGGACCAGCTCCGCCAGCGCTTGCGCAACGCCCGGAACGGGGCCGCCAGGGCCCCCGTGACGCGTCGCGCGACGGTCGGGAATCGGCCCACGCGGTTGCTCCCCCCTTGCGGTCGAACGCTCAGGATACGGAATGCGACCGCAGGCCGGGGCGCGGGCCGGATACCCTGGCCACGTGCGGGCCCGAGTAAGCGGGCCCGCAAAGCCGACAGCCGTCGCACCAGGGAGAAGCCCCATGGCCACTGCAGCCAATCCGTCCATCACTCAGCAGAGCCGCGCGAACGCGCTGCGTGAAGCGCTCGCCACCCGGGTGGTGGTCGCCGACGGTGCAATGGGCACCATGCTCCAGGCACAGGATCCGACGCTGGAGGACTTCCAGAACCTGGAGGGCTGCAACGAGGTCCTCAACGCCACCCGGCCCGACATCGTGCGCTCCGTCCACGAGGCCTACTTCGGGGTCGGCGTGGACTGCGTCGAGACCAACACCTTCGGCGCCAACTTCTCCGCACTCGGCGAGTACGAGATCGCGGATCGCATCTTCGAGCTGTCCGAGTCGGGCGCCCGGATCGCCCGCGAGGTGGCCGACGCCCACGCCGCCGACGGCCGCACCCGCTGGGTGCTCGGCTCGATCGGCCCCGGCACCAAGCTGCCCACCCTCGGCCACGCGCCGTACGAGACGCTGCGCGACGGCTTCCAGCAGAACGCGGCCGGCCTGATCGCCGGCGGCGCCGACGCGCTGCTGGTCGAGACCAGCCAGGACCTGCTGCAGACCAAGGCCGCCATCCTGGGCTGCAAGCGCGCCCTCGCCGAGGCCGGGCTGGACCTGCCGGTGCTGGTGCAGGTGACCGTGGAGACCACCGGCACCATGCTGCTCGGCTCCGAGATCGGCGCCGCGCTGACGGCCCTGGAGCCGCTCGGCGTCGACTACATCGGCCTCAACTGCGCCACCGGCCCGGCCGAGATGAGCGAGCACCTGCGCTACCTGGCCAAGAACGCGCGGATCGGCCTGTCCTGCATGCCGAACGCGGGCCTGCCGGTGCTCGGCAAGGACGGCGCCCACTACCCGCTCTCCCCGTCCGAACTGGCCGACGCGCACGACGTGTTCACCCGCGAGTACGGCCTCTCGCTGGTCGGCGGCTGCTGCGGCACCACGCCCGAGCACCTGCGCCAGGTGGTCGAGCGGGTGCAGGGCCGGCCGGTCACCCCGCGCACCCCGCAGCCGGAGTCCTCGGCGTCCTCGCTGTACCAGGCGGTGCCGTTCCGCCAGGACACCTCGTACCTGGCGATCGGCGAGCGCACCAACGCCAACGGCTCGAAGAAGTTCCGCGAGGCGATGCTGGCCGGCGACTGGCAGGCCTGCGTGGAGATCGCCCGCGAGCAGATCCGGGACGGCTCCCACCTGCTGGACCTGTGCGTGGACTACGTCGGCCGCGACGGCGTCGCCGACATGAAGGAGATCGCCGGCCGGCTGGCCACCGCCTCCACCCTGCCGATCGTGCTGGACTCCACCGAGCCGCAGGTGCTGCGGGCCGGCCTGGAGGCGCTCGGCGGCCGCGCGGTGCTCAACTCGGTCAACTACGAGGACGGCAACGCCCCGGACTCGCGCTTCGGCCGGATCGCCTCGCTGGCCCGCGAGCACGGCGCCGGCCTGATCGCGCTGACCATCGACGAGGAGGGCCAGGCCCGCACCGCCGGCAAGAAGGTCGAGATCGCCGAGCGGCTGATCGCCGAGCTGACCGCCGACTACGGCGTCGACGAGGGCTCGATCCTGGTGGACTGCCTCACCTTCACCCTGGCCACCGGCCAGGAGGAGTCCCGCCGGGACGGCATCGAGACCATCGAGGCGATCCGCGAGCTCAAGCGCCGCCACCCGGCCGTGCAGACCACGCTGGGCCTGTCCAACATCTCCTTCGGCCTCAACCCGGCCGCCCGGGTGGTGCTGAACTCGGTCTTCCTGCACGAGTGCGTGGAGGCCGGCCTGGACTCGGCGATCGTGCACGCCTCCAAGATCCTGCCGATCTCCCGGATCCCCGAGGACCAGCGCGAGGCCGCCCTCGACCTGGTCTACGACCGCCGCCGGGACGGCTACGACCCGCTCCAGCACCTGCTGGAGCTGTTCGACGGCGTCTCCTCGGCCTCGGTCAAGGCGTCCAAGGCGGAGGAGCTGGCCGCGCTGCCGCTGGACGAGCGCCTGCAGCGCCGGATCATCGACGGCGAGCGCAACGGCCTGGAGGCCGACCTGGACGAGGCGCTGGCCGGGCGGCCCGCGCTGGAGATCATCAACGACACCCTGCTGGCCGGCATGAAGGTGGTCGGCGAGCTGTTCGGCTCCGGCCAGATGCAGCTGCCCTTCGTGCTCCAGTCCGCCGAGGTGATGAAGACCGCGGTGGCCCACCTGGAGCCGTACATGGAGAAGTCCGACAGCGAGGGCAAGGGCACCATCGTGCTGGCCACCGTCAAGGGCGACGTCCACGACATCGGCAAGAACCTGGTGGACATCATCCTGTCCAACAACGGCTACAACGTGGTCAACCTGGGCATCAAGCAGCCGGTCTCGGCGATCCTGGACGCCGCGCAGGAGCACAAGGCGGACGTGATCGGGATGTCCGGCCTGCTGGTGAAGTCCACCGTGATCATGAAGGAGAACCTGGAGGAGCTCAACCAGCGCAAGCTGGCCGCGAGTTACCCGGTGATCCTGGGCGGCGCCGCGCTCACCCGGGCCTACGTCGAGCAGGACCTGCACGAGATCTACGAGGGCGAGGTCCGCTACGCCCGGGACGCCTTCGAGGGCCTGCGGCTGATGGACGCGCTGATCGCGGTCAAGCGCGGCGTGCCCGGCGCGAGCCTGCCGGAGCTCAAGCAGCGCCGGCACGCCCGGGTCGAGGTGGTGGAGGAGCCGGAGGTCAACCTCGGCCAGATCCGCTCGGACGTCACCGTCGACAACACCGTGCCGACCCCGCCGTTCTGGGGCGACCGGATCGTCAAGGGCATCCCGTTCGCCGACTACGCCTCCTGGCTGGACGAGGACGCGCTGTTCAAGGGCCAGTGGGGCCTGAAGGCGGCCCGCAGCGGCGAGGGGCCCTCGTACGAGGAGCTGGTGGAGACCGAGGGCCGGCCGCGGCTGCGGATGTGGCTGGACCGGCTGCAGACCGAGGGCTGGCTGGAGGCGGCCGTGGTCTACGGCTACTACCCAGCCAACTCCAAGGGCGACGACCTGATCGTCTTCCACGAGGACGGCACCGAGCGGACCCGCTTCACCTTCCCCCGCCAGCGGCGCGGGCGCCGGCTCTGCCTGGCCGACTTCTTCCGCCCGGAGGAGTCCGGCGTGCGGGACGTGATCGGCCTCCAGGTGGTCACCATGGGCAACCGGATCTCGGAGGCGGCGAACGAGCTGTTCGCCGACAACTCCTACCGCGACTACCTGGAGCTGCACGGCCTGTCGGTGCAACTGGCCGAGGCGCTGGCCGAGTTCTGGCACGCCCGGGTCCGCTACGAGCTGGGCTTCTCCGGCGAGGACCCGCAGGACGTCAAGGACATGTTCGCGCTCAAGTACCGGGGCGCCCGCTTCTCGCTCGGCTACGGGGCCTGCCCGGAGCTGGAGGACCGCGCCAAGATCGCCGAGCTGCTGAAGCCCGAGCGGATCGGCGTGGTGCTCTCCGAGGAGTTCCAGCTGCACCCGGAGCAGTCCACCGACGCGATCGTCATCCACCACCCGGAGGCGAAGTACTTCAACGCCCGGTAACCCCGGCGCCTCGTTCCGTTCGCTCTTTTCGGGCGAACCGGGCGTATCCTGGATGATCCTGAACGGGCCGGTCCGCTCACCAGCGGGCCGGCCCGCGCCATCCCCGGGGGGCGCTCGAACGCACCCGGGGGTACCGACGGAAGGACTCCCGCCATGACCACCTCCACCGCCGCCCGGATCCTCGACCACGGGGACGGCCGCGGCCTGCAGGCGGTGCTGCTGGACATGGACGGGACGCTGGTGGACACCGAGGACTTCTGGTGGCAGGCCGAGGTCACCCTGTTCGCCGAGCTGGGCCACGCGCTGACCGACGAGGACCGGGCCCAGGTGGTCGGCGGTCCGATGACGCGGGTGATCGACTACCTGGTCGGCACCACCGGGGTGGACCTCGCCCCGGCGGACCTGACGGTGCTGATCAACCAGCGCTTCGTCGACCTGCTGGCGGGCGGCGTGCCGCTCATGCCGGGCGCCGAACGTCTCCTCAACACCCTGGCCGCACACGGGATTCCGGCCGTTCTGGTGACCGCCTCGCACCGGCACGTGGTGGACATCGTGCTGCGCTCGCTGGGCTCCCACCACTTCGCCTTCACGGTTGCCGGGGACGAGGTGCCGCGCACCAAGCCGCACCCGGACCCGTACCTGGAGGCGGCCCGGCGGCTGGGCGCGGACCCGGCCCGCTGCGTGGTGGTCGAGGACGCGCCGACCGGGGTGCGGGCGGCCGAGGCGGCGGGCTGCCCGGTCGTCGCGGTGCCCTCGGTGGCACCGATCGAGCCGGCCCCGGGGCGGCTGGTGCGCTCCTCTCTGGAGCAGGTCGATCTTGAACTGCTGCGCTCGCTGGTCGCTTCGCGGGTGTGATTGTCATCTCATTGCGAGGGTGGTCTACTCGCCGGTAAGCAGCCGGATCCAGCCACCGCCGACGGCCGCCCGGGGAGAAAAAGGGCATTGCCTGACAACTCGTCGGGTGTTTCGCGATGCCCTCAACCACCGTGTCCCAAACGTCATCTGCACGGGTATCGGTCGTGCGTGTTCGATATGGCACGCTACTCCAGTTCGTTCCCCTCCCTCGCGCCCTGCCACCGCCGACGACGGGCAACCCCGTCCCGCCCGCGGTCGTACGGGCGCCAGGCCCGCGCACGCCTTCCGCACCGGGAGCGCCCTCGACGCGGGCCGCCGACCCCGGTCGGACCGCACCCAGAAGGACGCGCCCCGTGAAGACTTCAGCTGAACGCCTGGCAGCACTCGGCTGCGCCGGTCTTGTCGCCGTGACGGCGGCAGGCTGCGGATCGGTCACCGACGCCGTCAAGGGGGACGGCGGCAAGGCGATCGTCATGGGTACCACCCAGCTCACCGGCGTGCTGGACCCGGCCGCCGCCTACGACTCCGGGTCCTGGCTGCTGCTGCGCAACACCTTCCAGTCGCTGCTCACCTTCCCGGCCGCCTCCAGCGCCCCCTCCCCGGACGCCGCGCAGTCCTGCGAGTTCACCGCGGGCGACGCCACCCAGTACCACTGCACCATGCGGACCGGCCTGAAGTTCTCCAACGGCCACCCGCTGACCGCGGCCGACGTGGTGTTCTCGATCGAGCGCACCAAGAAGATCAACGACCAGAACGGCGCGGCCCCCCTGCTCTCCTCGATCAGGAGCGTCGAGGCCAAGGGCGACACCGAGGTGATCTTCCACCTCTCCACGCCCGACGCCACCCTGCCGGCCAAGCTGGCCGGCCCGGCCGGCGCCATCCTCGACCACCAGGCCTACCCGGCCGACAAGGTCGTCCCCAACGACAAACTGATCGGCTCCGGCCCGTACCGCTTCGAGACGGTCGAGGTCATGGGCGGCAACGGCGACACGGCCAAGCAGCTGGGCAAGGTCGTCCTGGTGCCCAACGACAAGTACAACGGCGAGGCCAAGCTCCGGAACAGCAAGTTCACCGTCCGGTACTTCGACAAGCCCGCCGACCTGAAGGCCGCGCTGGACAAGGGCGACGTCGACCTCACCGACAACAGCCTGGACCCGAACACCGCCGCCCAGATGCACTCCGACCAACAGGGCGGCAAGACCGACCTCCAGGTCGTCGAGGGCGACAGCAACGACACCCGCTCGCTGGTCTTCAACACCAAGGACCCGGTCGCCGGCAACGTCGCCGTCCGCCAGGCCGCCGCCCAGCTGCTCGACCGCAAGTCGCTCGCCCGCGACGTCTTCGCCCGGACCGTCCAGCCGCTGTACGCGATGGTCCCGGCCGGCGTCACCGGCCACACCACGGCCTTCTTCGACCGCTACGGCGACCAGGACAGCGGCAAGGCCAAGAAGATCCTCACCGACGCCAAGGTCCAGCTCCCGGTCAAGCTCACCCTCACCTGGTCGCGCTCGCGGGCCGGCAGCGCCGAGCCCGAGACCCTGAAGAAGCAGCTGGAGGCCGGCGGCCTGTTCCAGGTGACCGTCCAGACGGAGCCGGACTGGGACAAGTACCGGGCCGGCTGGTCCGAGGGCCGCTACCAGGCGTACCTCATCGGCTGGTTCGCCGACTACCCGGACCCGGACAACTACATCGCCCCGCTGCTCATCGACGGCGGCGCCTACCACCACGGCTGGGACGACCCGAGGATCAGCCAGAAGCTGGTGCCGGACGGCCTCAAGCAGGCCGACCGCAGCGCCGCGGTGGCCGGCTACGCCCAGATCCAGCAGATCGTCGCCGAGAACGCGCCGCTCATCCCGCTGTACCAGAACAAGGGCTTCTTCGCGTCGCGTTCGTACATCATCGGCGTCGAGTCGACCATCGACACCACCGGCGTGTTCCGCTTCTGGGAGATCAGCCGCAGCGCCGGCAAGTAGACGACCGGACGACACCCCTCAACACGGCGGCCCGCCCGCCTTCCCCCAGGGTGCACGGGGAAGGCGGGCGGGCCGTCGGCTGCAGGGTCTACAGGGCGCCCGGGCGCACCAGCCCGCTCTCGTACGCGTACACCGCCGCCTGCACCCGGTCGCGCAGCTGGAGCTTGGTCAGCACATGGCCGACGTGCGTCTTCACGGTGGTCTCGCTGACGAACAGTTCGGCCGCGATCTCCGCGTTCGAGAGCCCGCGCGCCACCAGCTTCAGCACCTCCAGCTCGCGCTCGGTCAGCGCGCTCAGCGCCTGCGGCGGCGCCTCCTCGCCCGAGGGCAGCTTGGTGGCGTACATGTCCAGCAGCCGGCGGGTGATGCTCGGCGCCAGCATCGCCGCGCCGTCCGCCACCACCCGGATCGCCTGCACCAGTTCCTCCGCCGGGACGTCCTTCAGCAGGAAGCCGCTGGCGCCCGCGCGCAGCGCCTCCACCACGTACTCGTCCAGGTCGAAGGTGGTCAGCACCAGCACCTTGGCCGGGCCGTCCCGCCCGGGGCCGGCGATCCTGCGGGTCGCCTCGACGCCGTCCATCCTGGGCATCCGGATGTCCATCAGCACCACGTCGGGCTGCAGCGCCCGCACCTGGTCCAGCGCCTGCTGACCGTCGCCGGCCTCGCCGACCACGACCAGGTCGGACTCGGCCTCCAGGATCATCCGGAAACCGGTGCGCAGCAGCGGCTGGTCGTCGACCAGCAGCACTCGGATCGTCACTAGGACTCCTTGCTCATCTGATCCCCCGTGGGATCGTCTTCGTCAGACGTACGCGACAGCGGCAGCGGGTACGGCGGGGGAGTGCCGCCGAACTCCGGGCAACTGGCCTGGTGGTCGCACCAGTCGCAGAGGCGGTTGCGGGTCGCCGGGAACTCCCCGGTGGCCACCGCGTGGGTGATCCGCTCCCAGAGCGCCCGCAGCTTGCGCTCCACCGCGAGCAGGTCGGCCTCGTCCGGGTCGTAGCTGACCACGTCCCCGCCCCCGCCGAGGTAGACCAGCTGGAGCCGCTTGGGGACGACACCCTTCCAGCGCCACACCACGAGCGCGTAGAACTTCATCTGGAACATCGCCTTGCCCTCGAAGTCCCGCGAGGGCGCCCGGCCGGTCTTGTAGTCCACCAGCCGGACCTCACCGCTCGGGGCGACGTCCACCCGGTCGATGTAGCCGCGCAGCAGCAGCCCCGACTCCAGGGCCGTCTCCACGTACAGCTCGCGCTCCACCGGGTGCAGCCGGGTCGGGTCCTCCAGCCGGAACCACTGGCCGACCAGCTTCTCGGCGTCCGCCAGCCAGCGGGCGAGCGCCGCGCCGTCCGGATCGTCCGGGAACAGCGAGCCCAGCTCCGGGCGCTCGCCCAGCAGCCGCTCCCACTGCGGGCGCAGCAGGCCCAGCGCCCGCTCCGGCGTCCGATCGGTCGCGGGGCTGTCGAAGAGCCGCTCCAGCACCGCGTGCACCAGCGTGCCCCTGGTCGCCGCCGCGCTCGGCGGCTCGGGCAGCCGGTCGATCACCCGCAGCCGGTACAGCAGGGGACAGGTCAGGAAGTCCCCCGCCCGGGACGGGGACAGGCCGGTCGGGGGCGCCGCCGGGCGCGCCGGGGCCCCGGCGGCGCTGGTGGTGTCGGTCTGCTGCATGCCTCCGACCCTATTGCCCTTCGCTGTCATCCTGCTGCCACGGTGCTGCCACACCGCGCGGCACAGTGGGTATGAAGCCTGACAGAGGGCCGCACGCCACCGGAGGGCCGCGATCACGTAGCGTGGGCGCACCGGGGCACGACGGGGCAGACGACCGAAGGGATCACGGTGAGCGACAGCAGGGGGCAGCAGACCTCCGACCAGCCACCGCAGGACGACGGCGGCCGCCCGGCAGGGCGACCGCCCCGGCCGCCCGAGCGCGGCAGCGGCCTCCTGGTGGGCCGCCCCTTCGGCGTGCCCATCTACGTGACCCCCTCCTGGTTCGTCATCGCCGCGCTGATCACCTGGGTGTTCGGCGGCCAGCTCGGCGACGTCCTGCCGGACCTCGGCGCCGCCCGCTACCTGCTCGCGTTCTTCTTCGCGGTCGCCTTCTACGCCTCCGTCCTGGTGCACGAGCTCGCTCACACCCTGGTCGCGCTGCGCTACAGGCTCGGTGTACGGCGGATCCAGCTCCAGTTCTTCGGCGGCGTCTCGGAGATCGAGAACGAGGCCGAGAGCCCGTGGCGCGAGTTCTGGCTGGCCTTCGTCGGCCCGCTGCTCTCGCTGGTGCTCGGCGGCGTGTTCTACCTCGCGATGCAGGCCGTGGAGCTCTCCACGGTGCCCGGGGTGCTGCTCACCGGGCTGATGGTCTCCAACCTGGTGGTCGCCGCGTTCAACCTGCTGCCCGGCCTGCCGCTGGACGGCGGCCGGATGCTGCGCGCGGTCGTCTGGGCGATCAGCGGCAAGGCGATGACCGGCACGGTCGCCGCCGCCTGGGTCGGCCGGGCGCTGGCCGTCGCGGTGCTGGTCGGCCTGCCGCTGTTCAGCGCCGCCCGCGGGATCGAACGCACCACGACCGACACCCTGGTCGACGCGGTGCTGGCCGCCGTCCTCGCCGCGATCATCTGGAACGGCGCCACCGGGAGCCTGCGCAACGCCCGGCTCAAGGAGGTGCTGCCCGGCCTGCGGCTGCGCGAGTTCGCCCGCCGGACCGTCGAGGTCACCGCCGACACCCCGCTCGGCGAGGCGCTGCGCCGGGCCCGCGAGGCCCAGGCCGGCGCGGTCGTGGTGGTGGACGGTCGGGGCGACCCGATCGGCATCGTCCGCGAGTCCGCCGTCCGCGCGGTGCCCGAGCACCGCCGCCCGTGGGTCGCCGTCGGCCCGCTCGCCCGCGACCTCGAACCCGGCCTTCGGCTGGACGCCGACCTCGGCGGCGAGGACCTGCTGCGCGCCGTCCAGGCCACCCCGGCCGGGGAGTACCTGGTGGTCGAGGCGGACGGCCGGGTGTTCGGCGTGGCCGCGCTCACCGACATCGAGCAGCGCCTCACCGCCGCCGTCGCCGGCCGGTGATCACTCTGGTCGGGCGGACCGTCCGCTTCCCTTAGGATTGACCGCATGTCCGAACCGACCGGTGCCACCCGCCGACGCGGGCCCTTCCAGGTCGGGGACCAGGTCCAGCTGACCGACCCCAAGGGCCGCCACTACACGTTCACGCTCCAGGCCGGGAACCAGTTCCACACCCACAAGGGTGCGTTCCCGCACGACGAGCTGATCGGCGCCCCCGAGGGCACGGTCGTGCGCACCACGGGGAACGTCCCGTACCTCGCGCTGCGCCCCCTGCTCCCCGACTACGTCCTGTCCATGCCGCGCGGCGCCGCCGTGATCTACCCCAAGGACGCGGGGCAGATCCTGGCCATGGCCGACATCTTCGCCGGCGCCCGCGTCGTCGAGGCCGGTGTCGGCTCGGGCGCGCTCTCCACCTACCTGCTGCGCGCCGTCGGCGACACCGGCATGCTGGCCTCGTACGAGCGCCGGCAGGACTTCGCCGACATCGCCAAGGGCAACGTCGAGCGCTACTTCGGCGGGCCGCACCCGGCGTGGAAGCTCACCGTCGGAGACCTCCAGGACAACCTGGTCGAGGCCGACGTCGACCGCGTCATCCTCGACATGCTCGCCCCCTGGGAGTGCCTGGACGTCGCCTCCAAGGCGCTCGTCCCCGGCGGCCTGATCTGCTGCTACGTGGCCACCACCACGCAGATGTCCAAGACCGTCGAGGCACTGCGCGACCACGGCACCTTCACCGAGCCGCAGGCCTGGGAGACCATGGTCCGCACCTGGCACCTGGAGGGCCTGGCCGTCCGCCCGGACCACCGGATGATCGGCCACACCGGCTTCCTGCTCACCGCCCGCCGCCTCGCCGACGGCGTCGAGCCGCCGCTGCGCCGCCGCCGCCCGGCCAAGGGCGCGTACGGCGAGGACTACGACAACGGGGGCTCGGAGCCGAGCCTCCAGGAGCGCGCCGCGGCCCGTGCCGCCGCCCGCGCCGTCGAGACCGAGCAGCCCGACCTGGGCTGACCGGGATCGCTTCCCAGGGGTGGTACGAGCCTGCTCGTGCCACCCCTCGGCATTCCGGCCGCCGGTGTGTGGGACGATGCTCGCGCACGCAGACCAGCTCCTGGGAGCACTGGAGGGGACGCCTGGTGGAGACCGCGGTCGGGACGACGGCTGGACAGCAGACACCGCGGGGCCGCACCGGGCCCGGGCACGCGCGCACCGCCCCCTGGCACTGGGCCCTGGCCCTGGCCGGCTGCGGCGCGGTGGTGGCCGCGGCCCTCGCCGCCAGCCCCGCCACCGGCACCCCGGTGCCCGTCCACGGCACTCCCAAGGCCCTCGGGGCGAGTGCCGCCCCCGACCCGGCCAAGGCCCAACTTCCGCTCGACTGCGGCCCGTTCCCGGTCGCGACGGCCATCAGCATGCCGGCCGACCTGGGCGACGGACGGCCCGGCACGGTCGTCGCCGCGCACTGCGCGGCCGAGAACGGCACCCCGCCGGACGCCGTCTACCTGCTCGGTTTCGGCCCCGGCGACCGCCCGGTGGTGCTGGCCACGCTCCTCTCCGAGCGCGAGAACCTCACCCTCGGCCGGCTCGCGCTGCGCTCCGACGGCGCCATCACCGGCCACGCGCAGGGGTATTCGAGCGACGAGGTGCCGCGCTTCCGTCCCGACATCTCACTCGACCTCACCTGGATGCGCAAGGGCGGCGGCTGGGAACGTTCCCAGACCGCCGCCCCGGTCAGCCAGACCTGAGGGGGAGGACGCGTCAGTCCGCGTCCGGCCCGTACACCTCGACCCGGTCGGTGACCCGGCGCACGTGGATGCAGTCGCCGGGGCACTCCTTCGCCGAGTCCACCACGTCCTGAAGGATCGTCAGCGGCACCGGGGCGGTCTCCCCGGGCTGCTGGCGCAGCTCGTCGTCCGGCCCCTTCACGTAGGCGAGGCCGTCGATGTCCAGCTCGAAGACCTCGGGTGCGTACTGCACGCAGATGCCGTCGCCGGTGCACAGATCCTGGTCGATCCACACCTCCAGCTGTTCGGCCGCCGCGGCCGTCTGCTCGGTTACCGACATGGTCCCCTGCCGTTTCTGTCCCGGGTCGCCCTTTTCCGGGGCAATCCCGCCATTCGTACAACGATCGGACCCAGGCGCCCGGTCGCGATCGGATATCACTTCGCTCGACGATACATCTGGCCCGCTTTGGGTGGTGAGCGGTGGGTATCCCCTTAGCAGAGGGGAAGCACGCTGGGGCGAAGATCGGACACGCCCGTTCCATCTTTCTTGATCTAGGGGTTTACGGACCCCTGGTCCCAGGTAGGGTCTGGAAGCGTCCAGCTCCCCGGAGGAGGTGAGGACCGTGGCAGCCCACGATGACGACTACAACCGCAGCACCGGCAGGCCCGCTCGTGGTTCCGACGAGGCCGCTCAGGTCTCGTTCCTTGAGCAGGAAATCGCTGTGCTGCGCCGCAAGCTCGCCGACTCGCCGCGCAATTCGAGGATCCTCGAAGAGCGGATCGTCGAGCTCCAGACCAACCTGGCCGGAGTGTCCGCCCAGAACGAACGGCTCGCCTCCACCCTGCGAGAGGCCCGCGACCAGATCGTGGCCCTCAAGGAGGAAGTGGACCGGCTGGCACAGCCCCCGGCCGGGTTCGGCACCTTCCTCGAGGCCAACGAGGACGGCACCGCCGACATCTTCACCGGGGGGCGCAAGCTCCGCGTGAACGTCAGCCCCAACGTCGCCCTCGACGAACTGCGGCGCGGCCAGGAAGTGATGCTCAACGAGGCCCTCAACATCGTGGACGCGATGGCCTTCGAGCGCATCGGCGAGATCGTCACCCTCAAGGAGATCCTCGAGGACGGCGAACGCGCCCTGGTCGTCGGCCACACCGACGAGGAGCGGGTGGTGCGCCTCGCCGAACCGCTGCGCGAGCTCACCGTCCGGGCGGGGGACGCCCTGCTGCTGGAGCCCCGCTCCGGCTACGTGTACGAGGTCGTGCCGAAGTCCGAGGTCGAGGAGCTGGTCCTCGAAGAGGTCCCGGACATCGACTACCGCCAGATCGGCGGACTGAGCAACCAGATCGAGCTGATCCGGGACGCGGTCGAGCTGCCCTACCTGCACGCCGACCTCTTCAAGGAGTACGAGCTGCGTCCGCCCAAGGGCGTGCTGCTCTACGGCCCGCCCGGCTGCGGCAAGACGCTGATCGCCAAGGCGGTCGCCAACTCGCTGGCCAAGAAGGTCGCCGAGGTCACCGGACGCCCCCAGGGGAAGAGCTACTTCCTCAACATCAAGGGCCCCGAACTGCTCAACAAGTACGTGGGCGAGACCGAGCGGCAGATCCGCCTGGTCTTCCAGCGGGCCCGGGAGAAGGCGAGCGAGGGCACGCCCGTCATCGTCTTCTTCGACGAGATGGAGTCGCTGTTCCGCACCCGCGGTTCCGGCGTCAGCTCGGACGTGGAGAACACCATCGTCCCGCAGCTGCTCGCCGAGATCGACGGTGTGGAGGGCCTGGAGAACGTCATCGTCATCGGCGCCTCGAACCGCGAGGACATGATCGACCCGGCGATCCTGCGGCCCGGCCGCCTGGACGTCAAGATCAAGATCGAGCGCCCGGACGCCGAGGCCGCGAAGGACATCTTCTCCAAGTACCTCAAGGAGTCGCTGCCGTTCCACCCGGACGACCTCAAGGAGCACGACGGCTCCCTGGGCACCACGGTGGCCGCGATGATCCAGTCGGTCGTGGAGCGGATGTACTCCGAGACCGAGGAGAACCGCTTCCTGGAGGTCACCTACGCCAACGGTGACAAGGAGGTCCTGTACTTCAAGGACTTCAACTCCGGCGCCATGATCCAGAACATCGTCGACCGCGCGAAGAAGATGGCCATCAAGGACTTCCTCGACCACGGTCAGCGCGGTCTGCGCGTCTCCCACCTGCTCGCCGCCTGCGTGGACGAGTTCAAGGAGAACGAGGACCTGCCGAACACCACCAACCCGGACGACTGGGCCCGCATCTCCGGCAAGAAGGGCGAGCGGATCGTCTTCATCCGCACGCTGGTCACCGGCAAGCAGGGCGCCGAGTCCGGCCGCTCGATCGACACTGTCGCCAACACGGGGCAGTACCTGTAAGCACGCGGTGAGACCGGGCCGCCCGGCGGTCCCCGGAACAGCACGCACCCCGTCCGGCTGTGGCGCCTCGCGGCCCCGCAGCCGGACGGCGCGTCTCGGGGTCCGCCCGTCGGCGCCGGGTTCTAGGCTCGACCCACCGATCGCGGGCAGAACGCCGGCGCCGGTGTTGTTCAGCGGTACGTCGGCGTGCTCCGCCCGTGGGGGGCGGCGCACCGGGCAAGGAGGGCCGCATGACCGTACGGCGCGTGATGGGCATCGAGACCGAGTACGGGATCTCCGTGCCCGGGCACCCCAACGCCAACGCCATGCTCACCTCGTCCCAGATCGTCAACGCGTACGCGGCGGCGATGCACCGGGCGCGGCGGGCCCGCTGGGACTTCGAGGAGGAGAACCCGCTGCGTGACGCCCGGGGCTTCGACCTGGCGCGCGAGGTGGCGGACGCCAGCCAGCTGACCGACGAGGACATCGGCCTGGCCAACGTCATCCTCACCAACGGGGCCCGGTTCTACGTGGACCACGCGCACCCCGAGTACAGCTCGCCCGAGGTCACCAACCCGCGCGACGCCGTGCTCTGGGACAAGGCCGGCGAGCGGATCATGGCCGCCGCCGCGCAGCGCGCGCTGGAACTGCCCAACGGGCAGAACATCCACCTGTACAAGAACAACACCGACAACAAGGGCGCCTCCTACGGCACCCACGAGAACTACCTGATGAAGCGGGCGACGCCGTTCGCCGACATCGTCCGCCACCTCACCCCGTTCTTCGTCTCCCGCCAGGTGGTCACCGGTGCCGGCCGGGTCGGCATCGGCCAGGACGGCTCGACGCACGGCTTCCAGATCAGCCAGCGGGCCGACTACTTCGAGGTCGAGGTCGGCCTGGAGACCACGCTCAAGCGCCCGATTATCAACACCCGGGACGAACCGCACGCCGACGCGGAGAAGTACCGCCGGCTGCACGTGATCATCGGGGACGCCAACCTCTCCGAGATCTCCACCTACCTCAAGCTGGGCACCACCTCACTGGTCCTGTCGATGATCGAGGACTCCTTCATCGCCTCCGACCTCGCCGTCGACCAGCCGGTGCGCACCCTGCACCGGGTCTCCCACGACCCCACGCTCAAGCACCTGATCACCCTGCGCAACGGGCGCAAACTCACTGCCGTCCAGCTCCAGCTGGAGTACTTCGAGCTGGCCCGCAAGTACGTCGAGGACCGCTTCGGCACCGACGCGGACGAGCAGACACTGGACGTGCTGGCCCGCTGGGAGGACGTCCTCGGGCGGCTGGAGCGCGATCCGATGTCGCTCTCCAGGCAACTGGACTGGATCGCCAAGCGGGAGATCCTGGAGGGCTACCGCAGCCGGGACGCCCTGGGGTGGGAGAACCCGCGGCTGCACCTGGTCGACCTCCAGTACAGCGACGTGCGGCCCGACAAGGGCCTCTACAACCGGCTGGTGGCCCGCGGCCGGTTCGAGCGGCTGGTGACCGAGGCGGAGGTCGAGCGGGCCGTCTCCAAGCCCCCGGAGGACACCCGGGCGTACTTCCGCGGGCGCTGCCTGGAGCAGTACGCCGACCACGTCGCCGCGGCCTCCTGGGACTCGGTGATCTTCGACCTGCCGGGCCGGGACTCGTTGCAGCGGGTGCCCACGCTGGAGCCGCTGCGGGGCACCCGCAACCACGTCAAGGAGCTGCTGGACCGCTGTCGCACCGCGGAGGACCTGCTACGGGTCCTCTCCGGCGGGTAACTTTTCGATCACCATGGGTGAACGTCCGCCGAATGGGAATCATCCGGGGTGGCAGCGGGTGTTGGACAGGAAGCGCCACCGGCAAACCGGGAGCGGCAGTCGCACCTTGTGTATAGGGTCGGTGCAGCAAGCAACGACCAAACCGTGCCAGAAGAATCGAGCGGGGTGAGGGAAATGGCGAGCAAGGACACCGGCGGCGGCCAGCAGCGGGCGAACCGCTCCTCCGAGGAGGTCGAGGAGCAGGCCGCGGAAACCCAGAATTCCGACGACCTCAAGGAACGCCAGGAAAAGCTGAGCGACGACGTCGACGCGGTGCTGGACGAAATCGACGAGGTCCTGGAGTCGAATGCGGAAGATTTCGTCCGCGGATTCGTGCAGAAGGGCGGGCAATAGCCCGTCCCCGGTATTCGGGAATTCACGGTCGTGACCGTCGAGGGCGGTCGGGCGGCGAGGGCCGCCCGGCCGTCCGGCACCGGCCCCCTGCGCGCGTGGACAGTGATCGTCGGGCGGGTAGGGTGCGGGCAACGCGAGCTTCAAGCTACCTGGAAGGAATCGTGTGGAAGCCAACACTCGTGGCACCGGGCGTCTACCGGCTGCCTTCCTGACCCCGGGGTCCTCCTCCTTCGTGGACTTCCTCGCCGAGCACCGGCCGGAGCTGATCCCCGGCCACCGCGGGCTCCCCGCGGGGGCCGTGGTCGACGCCCCGCACGGGACCACCATCGTGGCCGCGGTGTTCGACGGCGGCGTGGTGATCGCCGGTGACCGCCGGGCGACGATGGGCAACGTGATCGCCCAGCGCGACATGGAGAAGGTGTTCCCGGCCGACGAGTACAGCGCGGTCGGCATCGCCGGCACCGCAGGCCTCGCCATCGAGATGGTCCGGCTGTTCCAACTGGAGCTGGAGCACTACGAGAAGATCGAGGGCGCGGTGCTCTCGCTGGAGGGCAAGGCCAACCGGCTCACCGCGATGATCCGGGGCAACCTGGGCATGGCGATGCAGGGCCTGGCGGTCGTCCCGCTGTTCGCCGGCTACGACCTGGACCTCGGCCGCGGCCGGATCTTCAACTACGACGTCACCGGCGGGCGTTCCGAGGAGCGCGGCTTCGCCGCCACCGGCTCGGGCTCGGTCTTCGCCCGCGGCTCGATGAAGAAGCTCTACCGCGACGGCCTGACGGCCGACCAGGCCGCCATGCTCGTCGTCCAGGCGCTGTACGACGCGGCCGACGACGACTCCGCCACCGGCGGCCCCGACCTCGCCCGCAAGATCTTCCCGATCGTCTCGCTGATCACCGAGGACGGCTTCCGCCGGCTCACCGACGCGGAGGTCACCGAGATCGCGGTCGCGATCACCGACGAGCGCCGCTCGCACCCCAACGGCCCGCAGGCCCCGCTGCTCTAGCCATCACCTCTCAGGAAAGGGACGACCGCCGGTGTCGACACCGTTCTACGTCTCGCCCCAGCAGGCCATGGCGGACCGCGCGGAGTACGCCCGCAAGGGCATCGCGCGCGGCCGCAGCGTGGTCGTGCTCACCTACGCCGACGGCATCGTCTTCGTCGCGGAGAACACCTCCAGAGCGCTTCACAAGGTCTCCGAGATCTACGACAAGATCGCCTTCGCGGCGGTCGGCCGCTACAACGAGTTCGAGAACCTGCGCATCGGCGGCGTCCGCTACGCCGACCTGCGCGGCTACTCCTACGACCGGGCCGACGTCACCGCCCGGGGCCTGGCCAACGTCTACGCCCAGACGCTCGGCACCATCTTCTCCTCGGTCGGCGAGAAGCCCTACGAGGTCGAGCTGATCGTGGCCGAGGTCGGCCGCACCGCGGACGAGGACCAGATCTACCGCCTCACCCCGGACGGCTCGATCGTCGACGAGAAGAACTACGTCGTGGTCGGCGGCAACGCCGACTCGATCGGCAACTACCTGGGCCAGCGCCACCGGGCCGGGATGAGCCTCACCGAGGTGGTCCGGGCCGCCGTGGACTCGCTCGCCCGCGACCCCAACGGCGGCAGCCCGCGCGCCCTCACCCCGGAGCAGCTGGAGGTGGCCGTCCTCGACCGCCAGCGGTTCCAGCAGCGCAAGTTCAAGCGCATCCTGGGCAACCAGCTCGCCCGGCTGCTCGACGGCGACCAGTCCGCCGAGTCGGACGACGAGGACGACCCGGCGGACACCGCGCCGGAGTAGCAGTGCCTGCGGAGTCCCGTACGGCGGCCGGACGGAGGCCGTACGGGACTCCGGTGCCCCTGCGGCGGCCCAGTCGTCGTGGAGGCGGTTTCGGACAGCTCCGACACAGAATGGAGTGCTCATGGACCGCCGGATTTTCGGGCTGGAGAACGAGTACGGCGTGACCTGCACGTTCCGCGGGCAGCGCAGGCTGTCGCCGGACGAGGTGGCGCGGTACTTGTTCCGCCGGGTCGTCTCCTGGGGCCGCAGCAGCAACGTCTTCCTGCGCAACGGCGCCCGGCTGTACCTCGACGTCGGCTCCCACCCCGAGTACGCCACCCCCGAGTGCGACGACGTGGTCGAGCTGGTGACGCACGACAAGGCGGGCGAGCGGATCCTCGAAGGGCTCCTGGTCGACGCCGAGCGGCGGCTGCACGAGGAGGGCATCGCGGGGGACGTCTACCTGTTCAAGAACAACACCGACTCGGCCGGCAACTCCTACGGCTGCCACGAGAACTACCTGGTGGCCCGGCACGGCGAGTTCTCCCGGCTGGCCGACGTGCTGATCCCCTTCCTGGTGACCCGCCAGCTGATCTGCGGCGCCGGCAAGGTGCTGCAGACCCCGCGCGGCGCGGTCTACTGCGTCAGCCAGCGCGCCGAGCACATCTGGGAGGGCGTCAGCTCCGCCACCACCCGCTCCCGCCCGATCATCAACACCCGCGACGAGCCGCACGCGGACGCCGAGCGCTACCGCCGGCTGCACGTGATCGTCGGCGACTCCAACATGTCGGAGACCACGACGCTGCTCAAGGTCGGCGCCACCGACCTGGTGCTGCGGCTGATCGAGGCCGGCGTGGTGATGCGCGACCTCACCCTGGAGAACCCGATCCGGGCGATCCGCGAGGTCAGCCACGACCTCACCGGCACCCACCAGGTGCGGCTCGCCAACGGGCGCGAGGCCAGCGCGCTGGACATCCAGGAGGAGTACTACACCAAGGCGCTGGAGTTCGCCGACCGCAAGGGCATCAACACCGGCACCATCGGCCAGGTGCTCGAACTGTGGGGCCGGACCCTGGAGGCCGTCCGCACCGAGAACCTGGACGAGGTGGCCACCGAGATCGACTGGATCATGAAGTACAAGCTCATCGAGCGCTACCGCGAGAAGCACCAGATGAGCATGTCCAACCCGCGGGTGGCCCAGATCGACCTGGCGTACCACGACATCCACCGCCGGCGCGGCCTGTTCTACCTGCTCCAGGGCAAGGGCCAGGCGAAGCGGGTGACCACCGACCTCAAGACCTTCGAGGCCAAGTCCATCCCGCCGCAGACCACCCGGGCCCGGCTGCGCGGGGACTTCATCCGCCGGGCGCAGGAGCAGCGCCGGGACTTCACGGTGGACTGGGTGCACCTGAAGCTGAACGACCAGGCGCAGCGCACGGTGCTCTGCAAGGACCCGTTCCGCTCGGTGGACGAGCGGGTGGAGAAGCTGATCGCCGGGATGTGAGCCCCGCAGGGGATCCCAGGTTTGTGATCAAGGCGGTGTCCGGCCCCGGTGGTGTCTACCGGGGCCGGACGCCGTCCGGGCATACGCTGTCCGTCGAAGTCAGGAGAGCCGACCTCGATCGACAGTTAGGACCACCGTGCGCCGCACCGCCGGTTTGCTACTCACCCTGCCCCTGCTGCTGGCGGTCGCCTGCAGCAGTTCGCCCAAGGCGGCCGGCCCGGCGACTCCGTCCGCGGCGAGCGCGCCTCCGACGGTGCCCGCACCGGTCGGCGAGGCGTCGCCGATGCCCACGCTCTCGGAGGGCGGTTTCGGCAGCAAGGCCACCATCACCCTCCCGGAGGGCCAGCCCGGCGGCCAGTTCGTGGTGAACACCGTCAGCGAGGGCGAGCGGTCGACGGTCAACAAGGGCGACTGGGTGACGGTCAACTACACGGCGAAGGACTGGACCACCGGCAAGGACCTGCCCAGCTCGTACGACCCGAGCGGGAAGCCGCAGCTCTACCAGGCCGGCAGCGGACAGCTCGTGCCGGCGCTGGACCAGAGCGTGATCGGCAAGAAGGTCGGCAGCCGGCTGCTGGTGGTCGCCCCGCCGGCGGCGGCCTTCGGCGAGCAGGGCAGCACCCAGCTCGGCGTCAACAAGGGCGACACCGTGGTGTTCGTCCTGGACATCATGGAGAGCCTGCCGCAGGACTCCACGCTGACCGGCGCCATGACCCCGCCGCCGGCGACGATGCCGCAGGTCAAGGACAACGGCAAGGCCCCGGTGACGATCACCGTGCCGACCGGGCAGGCCGCGCCCACCGACCTGGAGCAGGCGGTGCTGATCAAGGGCGAGGGCAAGCAGGTCAAGAGCGGGCAGACCCTGGTGGTGCAGTACACCGGGGTGCTCTGGAACAACGGCCAGCAGTTCGACTCCTCCTGGACGCACGGGGGCGCGCAGGCGGTGCAGATCGGCACCGGCAGCGTGATCGAGGGCTGGGACAAGGCGCTGGTCGGCCAGACCGTCGGCAGCCGGATCCTGCTCGTGGTGCCGCCCGGGCTCGGCTACAAGGACCAGGCGCAGGGCTCGGTGCCGCCCAACTCGACGCTGGTCTTCGTGATCGACGTTCTGGAAGCGGTTTAGGGAAGCGGCTCAGGGAAGCGGTTTAGGGCGGACACGCTCTAGGAAGTCCCCCCTGGGATTCCGTACGCTTGGGCGGACGCTCGTACAACGAAGCGTCCGCCCTCATCCTGAGCTGTCATACTGCCCTCGCACTGTGGCAGGCGCCGCCCGGCGTCGAGGTCCGGGGCGGACGGTGCGACGGCAGACCGGCAGTCAGCACGCCGGTCGCAGACCTGGAAGACCTCGTGGCGAGATGGATGGGGAGTCATGACTGAGAAGACGCCGAGCCCGGGCGGGGCCGGCACCGCGGCGAACGACAGCTCTGCGGGTGACCCGGCCGCCTCGCGTCCCGGCGGCCCGCTCCCGGGGGACGGCGAGTCGATCGTCGTCCCGCCGTCGATCCTGAAGCAGCAGGCCGGCTGGGCGCAGCCCGGAGAGCAGCCGCGCGCCTCGGGCGGGACCAAGACGGACGACACCCCGCAGATCTTCGCCTCCACCGTGCGTCGGGGCGACACCTCGGAGGCCGGGTACGACGAGAACCCGCCCGGGGTGGGCCGACTGGGCGTGATCCTCGGCACGGTGCTGGCCGTGCTGCTGGCCGGCAGCGCCGTGACGCTGTACCTGGTGAACAAGGACGGCAAGTCGGACACCGCCGCCAAGCCGGACGCCGCCAAGAGCGCGCCGCCCACGCCGACCGCCGACCCGGTGCCGCCGATCAAGGACAGCGCCAAGGTGCTGCCCACCGTCACCGGTGACTTCGGCAAGAAGGCCGAGATCCAGGTGCCGGGCGAGGCCTCCGACGGCTCCTTCGTGGTGAAGGTGCTGACCGAGGGCACCGGCCCCAAGGTGGACAAGAACTCCTGGACCTCGGTGGACTACACCGCCAAGGACTGGACCACCGGCAAGGACATCCCGAGCTCGTACGACAACAACGGCAAGCCGCAGATCTTCCAGGCCGGCACTGACGCGCTGATCCCGGCGCTGGACCAGGCCGTGGTCGGGAAGAAGGCCGGCAGCCGGGTCCTCGTGGTGGCCCCGCCGGCCGCCGCGTTCGGCTCCCAGGGCAAGGCCGACATGTCGATCGGGGCGAAGGACGACCTGATCTTCGTGATCGACATCCGCAACGCCAACGCGCCCGACGCCGTGGTGAGCGGCACCGTCACGCCGCCGCCCGCGGACTTCCCGCAGGTCAAGGACAACGGCAAGAAGCCGGCCGAGATCACCCCGGTGGCCGGCGCGAAGGACCCGACCGAGCTGAAGTCGCACGTCCTGATCAAGGGCACCGGGCCGGCGGTGGAGAAGGGCGAGAAGGTCGTCGTCCAGTACACCGGCGCGCTGTTCAAGGACGGCAAGATGTTCGACTCCTCGCTCAGCAAGGGCCAGGCGTTCTCCTTCCCGGTCGGCGGTGGCCAGGTCATCCAGGGCTGGGACCAGGGGCTGGTGGGCCAGACCGTCGGCAGCCGGGTGGAGCTGGTGATCCCGGCCGCGCTGGCCTACGGCGACAAGGGCCAGGGCGACATCCCGCCTGGCGCGCCGCTGGTCTTCGTGGTGGACATTCTGGACGCCGGTCAGGGCTGATCCACTTTCGGGTGACAATGGTGTGCGTGTGACCTTCAGGTCCGGCCGCGTGGCCGGACCACCCCGGGCGGTGGGCGCCCGTACCGTGGTCCGGGAACGGACCGGGGGTGCGGGCGCCCGCCGCTTGGTCGTGACTGCAATGCGAAACGTGAGAAGAGGGACTGTGAGCGTCAACCTCAACGAGAAGCCCGAGATCGACTTCCCGATCGGCGACGCCCCGGCGGACCTGCAGATCCGCGACATCGTCGTCGGTGACGGCGAGGAGGCCAAGCCGGGCCACAACGTCAAGGTCCGCTACGTCGGCGTGACCTTCGAGACCGGCGAGGAGTTCGATGCGAGCTGGAACCGGACCCCGAACGAGTTCCGCTTCCCGCTGGGCGGCGGCCGCGTCATCAAGGGCTGGGACCAGGGCGTCGTCGGCATGAAGGTCGGCGGTCGCCGCGAGCTGACCATCCCGTCGCACCTGGCGTACGGCAACCAGTCGCCGACCCCGCTGATCCCGGCGGGCTCGACCCTGATCTTCGTGGTCGACCTGCTGGGCGTCTGAGCCTGCCGCGGCCGTGGGCCGGACCCCTCCGGGGGCCCGGCCCACGGGCGTTTCGGGAGGCCGCTTTTGCCGTGCGTACCGCTACCGGTACGGTCGGTCCCGCCGGGTGGTGATCGCCCGGTTGGCGCACCCCGCGCACGGCGCGGCACACCGGAAGGGTCAGCGATGGCGATCGCCAAGGCAGAGCGGCTGATGAATCTCGCCCTGTGCCTGATGAACACCAGACGTCCGCTCTCCAAGAAGGAGCTGCGGGAATCCATCGAGGCGTACCGCGAGGCCTGGCAGAACAGCAGCGAGGACGCCTTCAACCGGATGTTCGAGCGGGACAAGGACGACCTGCGCGAACTCGGCCTGGTGATCGACGTCGACGAGAGCGCCCTGGACGGCGAGCTCGGCTACCTGGCCCGCGCCGACCGCAACCGGCTGCCCGAGATCGCGCTGGACGCCGAGGAGGCGGCCGCGCTGACCCTGGCCGCCCGGGTCTGGCAGCAGGCCAAGATGTCCGGCGCGGCCAGCGGCGCGCTGCAGAAGCTGCGCGCCGCCGGGGTGCCGTTCGCCGAGCCCGAGGGCCGGACCGCCCTGGAGCCGCGCATCCCCGCCCGGGAGGCCGCGTTCGAGCCGCTGCTCACCGCCGCCCGGGACCGCCGTCCGGTCGGCTTCGAGTACCGCAAGGCCGGCGCCGCCGCCGGCGAGCTGCGCACCGTCGAGCCGTGGGCGCTGGAGTGCTGGCGCGGGCACTGGTACCTGGCCGGGTGGGACCGCGACCGCGGCGACGCCCGGGTGTTCCGGCTCAGCCGGATCACCGGCAAGGTCCGGGCCAGGACCGGCGCCTTCCTCGGCACCGTGCCCGAGCACGTCGACGTCCGCGCGACCGTCGCCAAGTTCGCGGGCGAGGGCGCCACCGCCACCGCCACCGTCCGGGTCCGCCGGGGAGCGGGCTTCCCGCTGCGCACCAAGGCGCTGAGCAGCGCGCGGGTGGACGACGGCTGGGACGAGCTGGAGATCCCGTACGGCAACGGGCTGGGCGCCGACCTCGCCGAGTTCGGGCCGGACGTGCTGGTGCTCGGGCCCGAGGAGCTGCGGGCCGACGTGATCGACCGGCTGCGGGCCGTGGCCGGGCTGGACGTGGTGAACGGAAGCGGAGGGGTTCAGGCGTGAGCAACGCGATCGACCAGACGCGGCGGATGCTGTCGCTGGTCACCTACCTGCGCGAGCGCCCCGGCGCCGAGGTGGCCGAGGTGGCCCGCGCGTTCGGGATCTCCGAGCGCGAGCTGATCGGGGACCTCAACGTGCTGCCGATGTGCGGCACCAGCTTCCGCGGCGGCGACCTGCTCGACATCGACACCGACGGCGAGCGGATCTGGTGGCACAACGTCGACGACGTGGCCCAGCCGCTGCGCCTCGCCGCCGACGAGGCCACCGCGCTGCTGGTCGCCGCCCGTGCGGTGGCCGGGCTGCCAGGCCTGCGGGCCGGCGACCGGGAGGCGCTCACCCGGGCCGTCGTCAAGATCGAGAACGCGGCGGGCGAGAGCGCCGCCGGCAGCGCCCGGGTCGGCGTGACCTTCGAGGCGGAGGGCCACGTGTTCGCCGACATCGACCGCGCGCTCAGCGAGGGGCGCCGCCTGTGGCTGCGCTACTACTCGCACGGGCGCGGCGGGATGACCGAGCGCGAGGTCGACCCGATCCGGCTGCTCACCGAGGGCCACACCTACCTCGAGGCCTGGTGCCGCACCTCCGAGGACCACCGGATGTTCCGGCTGGACCGGGTCGCCGAGATCCGGGTGCTGGACGTCCCCGCCGACCCGCCGCGGCGCGAGCCGCGCGACCTGAGCGGCGGGCTGGTCAACCCGTCCGCGGACGACCCCGAGGTGGTCGTCGAGGTCACCTCCGGCGGACGCTGGGTGGCCGAGTACTACACCCACGACCGGGCCGAGGAACTGCCCGACGGCGGGCTGCGGATCACCCTGCGCAGCGCCGATCCCTCCCAGCTGCGCCCGCTGGCGCTGCGGCTGGGCCGGGACGGCCGGATCGTCTCGCCGCCCGGGCTGGCCGGGCAGGCCCGCGCGGCCGCCCTGGAGGCGCTGGCCGCTTACGGGGAGCAGACCGTCACCGACGGGGAGGGGCGGGTCTGATCGGTGGAGCCCGGGACCAGATTCAAGGTGTACTGCTCCGAGTGCCGGGAGAAGGTCGAGCTCCCGGCGGAGGAGTTCCGGCTGACCCTCGGTCGCACCCCGGCCCAGGCGCACTACAGCTTCGGCTGCCCGCTCTGCGGGGCGGCGGTGCGCAAGCCGGCCGGGGAGAAGATCGTCGCGGCGCTCGTCGGGGCCGGGGTGCGCACCATGCGGCTCGTCCCGGCCGAGGGGTAGCGGGCGCTCTCCTCCGGACCAGGCCGGGGGGCCGGGCCCGATAGGGTGGGGCGCATGTCCTGGATGCTCGTCGCCGCCGTCCTGCTCGCCACCGCGGGCCTGCTGGTCCTCGGGGTGCTCGCGATCCGGCTCTGGCTGGACGTGCGGGCGCTGGCCAAGGGCGTGGACGCGGCCTCGCGGGCGCTGGCCGAGGCGGCGGGGGAGCTGGCGGAGGCCGTACCGGCTCGGTAGGGCCGTCCGTGGCGCCCTTCCGGTGGCGCCCCGCCGGGTAGGCCGTCCGGTAGTGCCTGTCCGGTAGCGCCTGTTCGGTAGCACAGGAGGGCCGTCGGTGGTACGGGGGCTGCTGCGGGGAGGCGGGGGCGGGTTACGCTCTCAGATGGCTCCTGCAGATGGCTCCTGAACTGCGAACCGGGGCCGCTGTCCTGTTCGGGCGGCCGTCGTCGTGGCGTCATCCGCAGCGGTTACCATCCGCGGCGGGGGGCCCGACGGGTCGCCATGAGTGAAGGTGGTCGCGCAATGCGCATCTCGATGACCGCGATCGTGGTGGTCGTGATTTTCGCCGTCCTGCTGTTCGGCGCCAAGCGGCTGCCCGACCTGGCTCGCTCGCTCGGGCAGTCGATGCGGATCCTGAAGAGCGAGGCCAAGGCCATGCGCTCGGACGGCGCCGAGGAGGACGCCGCCGCGACGCCGCCTCCGGCGCCCCGGGTCGACGGCGGTTCGGCGACGACCGCGGCCAGGACCATCCAGGCCGCTCCGGGTGCCTCGGGCACCGCCCGCCCGGTGGCCGAGCCCGCCGCCGGGCCGTCCGCGGCCGACGGCGACCGCCCGCACTGAGTGCGGCGCACGTGACGAACGCGACCACGGAGGCCCGTCGACCGGCGGGCCTCGACGCACGAGTTGAGGACCGGGGTTGAGCAAGCTCTCCAAGGCGTCGAAGGCGTCCAAGGATCCTGAGGGGCGGATGGCCCTCACCGACCACCTGCGGGAACTGCGCAACCGCGTGGTCAAGTCGGTCCTGGCGATCGTGCTGATCACCATCGTGGCGGCGATCTACCACAGGCAGATCGAGAACTTCCTGCTGGAGCCGCTGCCGCGCTGCACCGCGGAGACTGCCTCCCAGTTCAAGGGCAAGTGCGCCCAGGTCTCCAACATCGGTCTGACCGCCGGTTTCACCTGGATGCTCAAGGTGTCGCTGACGGCCGGTGTGGTCGCGACCGTGCCGATCTGGCTCTACCAGGTCTGGGCCTTCGTGGCGCCCGGTCTGCACCGGCACGAGAAGAAGTACGCCGTCATCTTCATGCTGTGCGGGGCGCCGCTCTTCCTGGCCGGTGTGGGCTGCGCCATCCTGGTGCTGCCGACCACCGTCGACGTGCTGATCTCGTTCACCCCGGACAAGACCACGCCGATCCTGCCGCCCGAGGACTACCTCGACATCGCCACCCGGATGGTGCTGGTCTTCGGCCTGGCCTTCGAGTTCCCGCTGCTGCTGGTGATGATGAACATGGTCGGCATGGTCACCGGCAAGCGGCTGCTCGGCTGGTGGCGTGGCATGGTCATGGGCATCACGGTCTTCGCCGCCTTCGCCACCCCGAGCGCCGATCCGGTGAGCATGCTCACGCTGGCCGCGCCGATCTGGGCGCTGTACTTCCTCGCGGTGGGCATCGCGATCTTCAACGACAGGCGCAAGGAGCGCCGCGACCCCGATGCCGGACTGAGCGACGAGGAGGCCTCGGAGCTGGACCTCTCGGTGCAGCCGGTGGCCGGTACGGAGATGGTCCAGGCCTCGGCCGCGCCGACGGCGGGCGCCCCGGTGCCTGCGGCCCGTCACGAGCAGATCGACGACATCACCTGAGCCGGTAGCGCGCCCTGAGGCCCCGGCCCGCCGCCCGACGCGGTGGGCCGGGGCCTTTGCGCTGCTCCGGCTCGGTGAGCCCGGGCTTTTGCGCTGCTCCGGCTCGGTGAGCCCGGGCTTTTGCGCTGCTCCGGCCCGGTGAGCCCGGGCTTTTGTGCTGCTCCGGCCCGGTGCGGGATTCGGCGGGTGGTCTTGGCAGGGTGGATGGCATGTGACATATTACTGACGTGCTCAAGACCCAGAGACCTCCCCTGGATGTCGTCGTGGTCGGCGCCGGCGTGGTCGGCGCCGCCTGCGCCTACTACGCGGCCCGCGCCGGGCTCACCGTCGCCGTCGTCGACCGCGGGCCGGTGGCCGGCGGCACCACCGGCGCCGGCGAGGGCAACCTGCTGGTCTCCGACAAGGAGCCCGGGCCCGAACTCGACCTCGCCCTGCTCAGCACCCGGCTCTGGCACGACCTCGCCGAACACCTCGGCGCGGCCGTGGAGTACGAGCCCAAGGGCGGCGTGGTGATCGCGTCCACCCCGGCCGGGCAGGACGCCCTGCGGGCCTTCGCCGTCGGCCAGGCCGCCGCCGGCGTCACCGCCGAGGAGATCCCCGCCGAGCGGCTGCACGAGCTGGAGCCGCACCTTGCCCCCGGCCTCGCCGGCGGCTTCCACTACCCGCAGGACGCCCAGGTCCAGCCCGCCCTCGCCGCCGCCCACCTGCTGCGCGAGGCCCGCCGGATGGGCGCCGAGCTGATCACCGGCGAGACCGTGACCGCCGTGCACCGGGGGCCGGACGGCGCCGTGCGCGGCGTGCGGACCGACCGCCGCAGACTCGACGCCCCCGCCGTCGTCAACGCGACCGGCACCTGGGGCGGCGAACTGGCCGGGTTGGCCGGGGTGCACCTGCCGGTGATGCCCCGCCGCGGCTTCGTCCTGGTCACCGAGCCGCTGCCGCGGATCGTCCGGCACAAGGTCTATGCCGCCGACTACGTCGCCGACGTCGCCAGCGGCTCGGCCGGGCTCCAGACCTCCGCCGTGGTCGAGGGCACCCCCGGCGGGCCGGTGCTCATCGGCGCCAGCCGCGAACGGGTCGGCTTCGACCGCACCCTCTCCCAGGAGGTGCTGCGGCGGCTCGCCGCCCAGGCCGCGGCGCTCTTCCCGGTGCTCGCGGACGTCACCGTGATGCGCACCTACCGGGGCTTCCGTCCGTACCTGCCGGACCACCTGCCCGCCATCGGCGAGGACCCCAGGGTGCCCGGGCTCTACCATGCCTGCGGGCACGAGGGCGCCGGCATCGGGTTGGCTCCGGCGACCGGCCTGCTGATCAGCGAGCAACTGACCGGCAAGCAGCCGGAACTGGACCTCGCGCCGTTCCGCCCGGACCGCTTCCCGTCGGACGCCGGGGCCTGAGCCCGGGCTCCTCGACCACCGCTGTCCGCCTGCCGACCACGCTCGTTCGTCGACCGCCCCCGCCGTGTCGACCGCCCCTGTCGTGTAGACCGCCCTCGTCCGTCGACCAACCCCGGAACGGAGAAGCCGCCGATGCGCCGCACCCCCGCCGACCTGGTCCGGGCCGAACCCGGCCCCGCCCACCACATCGAGTTCGACGGCCGACCCGTCCCGGCCCTGCCCGGACAGTCGATCGCCGCCGCGCTCTGGGCCGACGGCGTGCTCGCCTGGCGCACCACCCGGGTCGGCGGCCGGCCGCGGGGGGTGTTCTGCGGCATCGGCGCCTGCTTCGACTGCCTGGCCACCGTCGACGGCCGCCCCAACCAGCGCACCTGCCTGCTCCCCGCCGAACCCGGCACCACCGTCACCACCCAGGAGGGCCACGGCCGTGCCGACCTCGCCGTCTGACCGGGCCGCCGCCGGAGCGGCCCGACGCCCCGACCTCGCGGTGATCGGTGCCGGCCCGGCCGGGCTCGCGGCCGCCGTGACCGCCGCCGACCTCGGGCTGCGCTGCGTCCTGCTGGACGCCGGTCACAGCACCGGCGGGCAGTACTACCGGCACCCCGCGCCCGGCCTCGGCGCCGCCCGCCCGGACCGGCTCCACCACGGCTGGTCCGTCTACACCGGACTGGCCGACCGGCTCGCCGCGCACGAGCGGGCCGGGCGGGTCCGCTTCCTCGGCGGCCACCAGGTGTGGGCGCTGGAGCGGACCGGCGACGGCTTCGCCGTGCACGTCACGCGCGGCCCGGAGGCCACCGACCGGGCCACCGTCCCGGCCGCGTCCGTGCTGCTCGCCACCGGCGCGTACGAGCGCCAGCTGCCGTTCCCCGGCTGGACCCTGCCCGGGGTGGTCACCGCGGGCGGCGCGCAGGCGATGCTCAAGGCCGGGCTGGTGCTGCCCGGGCGGCGGATCGTGGTGGCCGGCAGCGGGCCGCTGCTGCTCGCGGCGGCGTCCTCGCTGGTCACCGCCGGGGCCGAGGTGCCCGCGGTCGTCGAGGCCACCGACTACCTCGGCTACGCCCGGCGCCCCGGCGCCCTGGCGGCCGTCCCCGCCAAGCTCGTCGAGGGCGCCGGGCACGGGAGCACGCTGCTGCGGCACGGCGTACGGCTGCGCCCGCGCAGTGCCGTCGTCGAGGCGCACGGGACCGAGCGGGTCACCGCCGTCACGGTGGCCCGGCTGGACGCCGACTGGCGGCCGGTGCCCGGCACCGAACGCCGGATCGCCTGCGACGCCGTCGCCGTGGGCCACGGGCTACTCCCGCAGATCGACCTGGCCACCGAACTGGGCGCGGCCACCAGGACCGCCCCGGACGGCGCCGTCGGGCTCCGGGTCGACGCCCGGCTGCGCACCACCGTGCCCGGCCTCTGGTCGGCGGGGGAGACCAACGGCGTCGGCGGCGCGGACCTCGCGATCGTGGAGGGCGAACTGGCCGCGCACGCCGTGGCCGACCGGGTGCCGAAGCCCGCACTGTTGCGCAGCCGGGCCCGGCTGCGGAACTTCGCCGACCTGATGGCCGCGGCCCACCGGCCCGGCCCCGGCTGGACCGGCTGGCTGCGCCCGGACACCGACGTCTGCCGGTGCGAGGAGGTGCCGGTCTCGGCGATCCGGGAGGCCGTGGACGAGCTGGGCGCGGGCGATCCGCGCACCGTCAAGCTGCTCACCCGGGCCGGGATGGGCTGGTGCCAGGGCCGGATGTGCGGTCCGGCCGTGGCCTGCCTGGCCGGCTCGGGTGAGCCGGGGCCGGACCGGCGGCCGCTGGCCTGCCCGGTGCCGCTGTCGCAGCTGGCGGCCGGGCCGTCCGGGCCGTCCGGGCCGTCCGGGTCGTCCGGGTCGTCCGGTGAGGGCGCCGATACGGCCTGAGGTCCGTCGAACATGCGGGCCGGGGACTCTTGTCTCCGGCCCATCTCTTCTAATGAAATGTCACACCTCACCAAGGAGCTCATCGTGTCCAACACCCCACACGACACCGCCCGGCCCTGGCGCGGCATCATGGTCGCCACCACGATCCCGCTGCGCCCGGACCTCTCCGTCGACTACGACGCGTACGCCGAGCACGTCCGCTGGCTGATCGAGTCCGGCTGTGACGGCGTCGTCCCCAACGGCTCGCTGGGCGAGTACCAGACGCTCACCGCCGAGGAGCGCGCCCGCGTCGTCGAGGTGGCCGTCGAGGCGGCCGGCGACGGCTCCCGGGTGATGCCCGGCGTGGCCGCCTACGGCAGCGCCGAGTCCCGCCGCTGGGCCGAGCAGGCCGCCGAGGCCGGCGCCGGCTCCGTGCTCCTGCTGCCGCCGAACGCCTTCCGGGCCGACCACGCGTCCGTCCGGGCGCACTACGCCGACGTGGCCAAGGCCGGACTGCCCGTCGTCGCGTACAACAACCCGATCGACACCAAGGTCGACCTCGTCCCCGCGCTGCTCGCCCAACTGCACGGCGAGGGCTCGATCGTCGCGGTCAAGGAGTTCAGCGGCGACGTCCGCCGGGCCTACGAGATCGCCGAACTGGCCCCCGGGCTGGACCTGCTGATCGGCGCCGACGACGTGCTGCTGGAACTGGCGCTGGCCGGCGCGGTCGGCTGGATCGCCGGCTACCCGAACGCCCTGCCGGAGGCCAGCGTCGCGCTGTACCGGGCCGCCGTGGCGCAGGAGCTGGACACCGCGCTGCCGCTGTACAAGTCGCTGCACTCGCTGCTGCGCTGGGACTCCAAGACCGAGTTCGTCCAGGCCATCAAGCTGTCCATGGACATCGCCGGGCGCGCCGGTGGCCCGGTCCGCCCGCCGCGCCAGCCGCTGACCCCGGACATCGAGGCGGCCGTCCGAGCGGCCACCGAGAAGGCGCTGGCCGAGGGCCTGGCGTAACCGGGAGACTTCGTCACCAGGCTGGCTGAGGGGGCAGCCGGCCCGGCCCCACCCATCCGATCCCGCGTACGGTCAGCACCTCCGTACGCCCACTCCGACGGGAGTCGTCAGAGCCATGCGCAGCCGTCACGTGTTCCACGCCGTCGACTCGCACACCGAGGGCATGCCGACCCGGGTCATCACCGGCGGCTTCGGCGTCATTCCCGGCGCCACCATGGCCGAGCGCCGGGTGCACTTCCAGCAGCACCTGGACCACTTCCGCACCCTGCTGATGTACGAGCCGCGCGGCCACGCCGCGATGAGCGGCGCCATCCTCCAGCCGCCGACCCGGCCGGACGCCGACTTCGGCGTGCTCTACATCGAGGTCTCCGGCCTGCTGCCGATGTGCGGGCACGGCACCATCGGCGTCGCCACCGTGCTGGTCGAGACCGGCATGGTGCCGGTGGTCGAGCCGGTCACCACGGTGCGGCTGGACACGCCCGCCGGGCTGGTGATCGCCGAGGTGCGGGTCGAGGACGGCGCCGCCACCGCGGTGACCATCCGCAACGTGCCGTCCTACTCGGCCGCGCTGGACGCCAAGATCGAGGTGCCCGGGTACGGCACGATCGGCTACGACCTGGCGTACGGCGGCAACTTCTACGCGATCCTGCCGCTCGCCGAGTTCGGGCTGCCCTTCGAGCGCGAGCGCAAGCAGGACATCCTGGAGGCCGGACTGGCCCTGATGGCCGCCATCAACGCGGGCCCCGACCGCCCGGTGCACCCGGAGGACCCGTCCATCCACGGCTGCCACCACGTCCAGCTGCTCGCCCCCGGCTCCACCGCCGAGCACTCCCGGCACGCGATGGCCATCCACCCCGGGTGGTTCGACCGCTCGCCCTGCGGCACCGGCACCTCGGCCCGGATGGCGCAGCTGCACGCGCGCGGCGAACTGCCGCTGGGGCGCGACTTCCGCAACGACTCCTTCATCGGGACGACCTTCATCGGGCGCCTGGTCGAGGAGACCGAGGTGGCCGGTCTGCCCGCCGTGGTGCCCACCGTCACCGGGCGGGCCTGGGTCACCGGCACCGCCCAGTACTTCCTCGACCCGCGCGACCCGTTCCCGGCCGGGTTCCTGTTGTAGAGCTGTTTGAAAGAGGAGCCGGCCTCTGGGGGGAGGGGCCCGATCCGACGTCCGCTGAACCACCTTCGAAGGGCTGCTGGTCGTGACCATCACCTCGTACAACCCCGCCGACCCCGCGGACCTCGTCGTCGCCGTGGAGGAACCCGGCGCCGAAGCCGTCCGGGCCGCCGTCGCCCGGGCCCGGGCAGCCCAGCCCGGCTGGCTCGCGGCCGGCGCGGGCGCCCGGTCCGCGGCGCTCGGCCGGATCGCCGAAGCGGTCGAGGCGCACGCGGACGAGCTGGCCGGGCTGATCGTGCGCGAGGTCGGCAAGCCGCTCGCCGAGGCGCGCGGCGAGGTCGCTCGCACCGCGGCGATCTGGCGCTACTACGCGCAGGCGCCGTTCGCGCCGTCCGGGGCGGTGCACGAGACCGCCGCCGGGCCCGGGCTGCTGCTCACCCGGCGCCGCCCGTACGGCGTCGCCGGGCTGATCGCGCCGTGGAACTTCCCGCTGGCGATCCCCACCTGGAAGGCCGCGCCGGCGCTGGCGGTCGGCAACACCGCGGTGCTCAAGCCGGCGCCCGAGGCGACCGCCTGCGCGCTGCGGCTGGCCGAACTGGCCGCCGGGGCCGGGCTGCCGGAGGACGTGTTCACCGTGCTGCCGGGCGGCGCCGAGGAGGGCGCGGCGCTGGTCGACACGGCCGACGTGGTCTCCTTCACCGGCTCGACCGGCGTCGGTCGGGCCGTGGTGCGGGCCGCCACCGAGCGCGGCGTGCCGGTGCAGGCCGAACTCGGCGGGCTGAACGCCGCGCTGGTGCTGCCGGACGCCGACCTCGCGCAGGCCGCCGCCCACCTCGCCGCCGCCATCGCCGGGTACGCGGGGCAGAAGTGCACCGCCACCAGCCGGGTGATCGCGGTCGGCGCCGCGTACGAGCCGCTGCGCGACGCCCTGGTCAAGGCGTTGGAACTGGTCGACGACGCGGCCTGCGGGCCGGTCATCAACGCCGCCGCCCGGGACCGGCTGACGGCCGCCGTCGACTCGGCCGTCGCCGCCGGGGCCACCCTGCTCACCGGCGGCCGGGCACCCGAGCGGGACGGCTGGTACGTCGAACCGGCCCTGCTCACCGACGTGCCGGCCGAACACCCGCTGGCCCGCGAGGAGTTCTTCGGCCCGATCGCGCTGCTGCACGCCGCGGCCGACCTCGACGAGGCGATCGCGCTCGCCAACGACACCCCGCACAGCCTCGCCACCTCGGTGCACACCCGCAGCCTGGACGTGGCGCTCGCCGCTGCCGACCGGCTGGACGCGGGCATGATCCGGGTCAACGCGCCGTCCAGCGGCGTCGACTTCCACCTGCCGTTCGGCGGTGCCAAGGGCGCGAGCCACGGCGAGCGCGAGCAGGGCCAGGCGGCGCTGGACTTCTACACCGTCAGCCGCACCGTCAGCGTCCTGCCGGGCGGTGGCGCGTGATGCCCGTCCGCACCGTCGACTACCACGCGGCCGGCGAGCCGTTCCGGATCGTGCTGGACGGCGTGCCCGCGATCCCCGGCGACAGCGTCGCCGAACGGCGGGCCATCGCCCTCGGCGCCGGCGGCAGCGCGACCGCGCCCCGGCCGAGCGCGCTGGACGACGCCCGGCAGCTGCTCAGCCGCGAACCGCGCGGACACGCCGGGATGTACGGCGGGTTCCTGGTACCGCCGGACGACGACGAGGCGCACTTCGGGGTGCTGTTCTGGCACAAGGACGGCTACTCGACGGCCTGCGGGCACGGCACCATCGCGCTCGGCGCCTGGGCGGTGGACTCCGGGCGGGTCGCGGCCCCCGCCGACGGCGTGGCCCGAGTGCGGATCGACGTGCCGTCCGGCCGGGTCACCGCGCTGGTGCACCGGGCCGGCGGGCGGACCACCGGCGTCACCTTCCGCAACGTGCCCACCCGGGTCGCCGCTCTGAAGTTGCCGCTGGCCACTTCACGGGGCACCGTGGAGGTCGCGGTGGCGCACGCGGGCGCCTGCTACGCCTCGGTGCCGGCGGCCGCCCTCGGCCTCGCGGTCGAGCCCGCGCAGCTGCCCGAACTCACCGCCGCCGGGCGGGAGATCAGGGAGCTGCTGGCCGGCGCGGCGGCGGTGGCGCACCCGAGCGACCCGCTCCTGTCGGGGGTGTACGGGGTCATCCTGTTCGACGAACTCGTCTCGGAGGACGGCGTGTTGAACCAGCGGAACGTCACCGTCTTCGCGGACGGGCAGATCGACCGCTCACCCTGCGGCTCCGGGACCTCCGCCCGGCTCGCCGTCCTCGCCGCCGAGGGCCGACTCGCGCCGGGGGAGGAGCTGCGGCACGAGTCCGTCATCGGGACGGTCTTCACCGGCCGCGTCCTGCCCGGCGGCGACCCGCTGGACGGCGGCGTCGTCACCGAGGTCACCGGCAGCGCGCACCGCACCGGCGAGCACGCGTTCGTCCTGGAACCGGACGACGACCTGGGCGCGGGGTTCCTCCTGTGACCGCTCCCGCGAACCCTCCCGCGAACCCTCCTGTGGACCCTGCTGCGCCGCCTCCTGCGCCGCCTCTTGTGCCGCCCGGTACGGCGGCTGAGCCGCTCCAGTACGCCGTGCCGGGCGTCGGCGGGGTCGGGCCCGCGGCTGCGGTGGCGGCGATCGAGCGGGTGCTGCTCGACGGGTTCGACCCGGAGTCGGCACCGGCCCGCTCGGCCGTCCCCGTCCCGGCCGGCGAACTGCTGATGATGCCGGCCGCCGCCGGCCCGTACGCCGGGGTGAAGATCGCCGGGGTCGCGCCCGCCAACCCGGGGCGGGGACTGCCCCGGATCACCGGCAGCTACCTGCTGCTCGACGGGCCCACCCTGCAGCCGCTCGCCCTGTTCGACGGCGCCGCGCTCACCGCGCTGCGCACACCCGCCGTCACCGCCGTCGCGCTGCGCCGGCTGGCCGCGCCGGATGCCGAACACCTGGTGCTGTTCGGCTCCGGGCCGCAGGCGTACGGGCACCTGGACGCGCTGCTGGCCGTTCAGCCGCTGACCCGGCTCACCGTGGTGGCACGGAACGCCGGACGGGCCGAGGCCCTGGCCGCGTACGGGCGGGGGCTCGGGCTGGCAGCCGGGGTCGGCGAGCCGGGGGCGGTCGCCGGGGCCGACCTGGTGGTCTGCTGCACCACCGCGCGTACGCCGCTGTTCGACGGCGCCCTGGTGCCCGCGCACGCCGCCGTCGCGGCGGTCGGCTCGCACGAGCCGGACGCGCGGGAGGTGGACGAGGCGCTGGTCGGGCGGGCCGAACTGTACGTGGAGGCACGGACGGTGGCGGCCCGCGAGGCCGGCGACCTGATCATGGCGGGCGTGGCCGGCCGACAGGTGTGGAACCTGGCCGAGCTGGTGCGCGGCGACGCGCTGGTGCCGGCGGGGCGGCCGCGGTTCTTCAAGAGCGTCGGCATGGCGTGGGAGGACCTGGCGGTCGCGGCGGAGGTGTACCGGAGCACCGGGGCAGGCTGACCTTCAGTCCCCGAGGAAGTGGAGCCAGCTGCCCGGGGTGGCGGCGCAGTGGGCGAGCAGGTTGCGCAGGTCGCGGACGGCCGCCCGCTCTTCCTCGGTGGTGCAGCGGGCGAGCAGGACGGTGGCCTCCTCGAAGGCGGCGCCGGCGTCCTGCTCGTTGAACCGGGTGTCGCCGTACGGGTCGATCCGGCCGAGCCGTCCGGGCCGGTGGTCGACCGGCCCGGCGTGCGCGGCCAGGGCGGCGGCGAGGGCCGGGCCGTGGTCGACCGAGAGGTGCAGCAGGGTCGGGACGGACCGGCCGCCCTTGTTGGGGTGGTCGTCGTACAGGGCGATCTCGATTCCCAAGTCCGTTGCTCCTGGCGGGTGTCGGGGGCTATGAAGCGGGAGTCGGCCCGGCGGGAAGGGATCCCCTGCCGGGCCGGCTCCGTATGAGCAGGGCGGGCGACAGGTCGTGCGCCGCCGGCCGTTGTCACGGCCGGCGGCCGCTGCCACCATGGGTTTCGGCCGGGGCCTCGGGTGCTGAGGGGCCGTTCGAATCGTGGAATGTTGCGCACTCAACGTAACGTGACATTGTACGCTGGTGTTCTGCACCCACCCGGAGGAACACCATGGCCGACCTCAAACCCCGCACCCTGATCTCCGTACAGGAGCGGCTTCGCGACCAGGTCGCCCACGCGCTCCGGGCAGCCCTGATCTCCGGCGAACTGCGCCCCGGCGTCGTCTACTCCGCACCCGCGCTCGCCGCCGACTTCGGCGTCTCCGCCACCCCCGTCCGCGAGGCCATGCTCGACCTCGCCCGCGAAGGCCTCGTCGAGGCCGTCCGCAACAAGGGCTTCCGGGTCACCGAGCTCACCGAGCGTGACCTCGACGACTACACCGAGATCCGCGCCCTGATCGAGGTCCCCACCGTCGGCCGGGTGACGCGCACGGCGACCAAGGAGCAGCTGGAGCGGCTGCGCCCGCAGGCCGAGGAGATCGTCGCGGCCGCGCGCAAGCACGACCTCATCGGGTACCTGGAAGCCGACCGGCAGTTCCACCTGGACCTGCTGGGGCTGGCCGGCAACGCCCGGCTGGTCGACGTCGTCAGCGACCTGCGGAAGCGCTCGCGGCTGTACGGCCTCAACCGGCTCGACGAGCGCGGCGAGCTGACCTCCTCGGCGGAGGAGCACCTGGAACTGCTCGACCTCATGCTGGCCGGCGACGCCGAGGCGGCCGAGGCCTGTATGACCCGCCACCTCAGCCACGTCCGTTCGCTGTGGGCGGGGCAGGACGAGGCGGCCGAGGAGGCCCGCCCGGCGCTGAAGCTGCGGGCGCGGTAGGGCTAACCGGGGCTAAACCGCCCGTTCGGGTGAAGACTGGGGATCGGGCGTCGGAATGCGTTCGCGCCCTACGATGATGTTCTCGACATCGGCAGCCAGGAGGAAATCCATGTCCGCCGCAGCAGTGGAAGAGCCCATCGAGCAGCCGACGCTGCTCGAAGTCGCCGAGCTGATCTCCAACCAGTTCGCCGGGCACCGGGTCGAGATCGTCGGGAGCCAGATCACCGTGACGCCGCCGCCGAATGCTTCGCACGGCAAGTCGCTGAGCCGCCTCATGCGTGTGCTGTTCGCCGCCGGCCTCGACGGGGATGAGGTCGACGTCATTCAGGGCGTTGGCATCTGGTTGCCGGACGGGCCGTCGGACTACGCCGTTCCCGACCTGGCGATCGTCGATGCCGACATCGATGACCACTTGATCGAGTACAACTGTTACGACCCGGCGGTCTTCCGGCTCGTGTTGGAGGTCACGTCGTCCAACCTCAGCGACGACCTGAAGCGGAAGCCCTTCGTCTATGCCGCCGCTGGAGTACCCGTCTACGTGATCGTGGACCGGACGAACCAGCGGGTCATGGTGCTCACTGACCCGCAGGACGGCGAGTACCGCGTGCACGCCGTCCACCACCCGGGGCAGTCGTTCACCCTGCCGGAGTCGATCGGGGCGGCGGTGACGCTGTCGGTGGACGACGTGCTGGCGGCGAAGAAGTAGCTCAGGCCGCCGCGGGCACTGTCAGGCGGCCGTCGTGGACTTCGGCGATCTGGTCGACGGCCGTCAGGTGGGTGCGGTCGTGGGTGACCAGGACGGTGGCGGTGGCGCGGCGGTGGGTGAGCTCGGTGATGAGGTCGAGGACGGCGGCGCCGCGTTCGTGGTCGAGGGCGCTGGTGGGTTCGTCGATCAGCAGGACGGTGGGGTCGTTCATCAGCGCGCGGGCGATGTTGACGCGCTGGCGCTGACCGCCGGAGAGCTGGTGCGGGCGGCGGGCGGCCTGGTCGCGCAGGCCGACGGCGGCCAGCAGGTCCAGGGCCCGGGGGAGGGCGGTGCGCGGGGAGCGGCCGTCCAGGTGGGCCATCACCTGGAGCTGTTCGACGGCGGTGAGCGAGGGCAGCAGGTTGGCCTGCTGGAAGACGATGCCGATCCGGGCGCGGCGCAGCGCGGTCAGTTCGGCGCGGCCGAGGCCGGTGGTGTCGGTGCCGTCCAGCACCACCCGGCCGGAGTCCGGGGTGATCAGGGTGGCGGCGACCGCCAGCAGGCTGGACTTGCCGGAGCCGGACGGGCCGATGACGGCCGTGATCGAGCCCTTGGGGACGGTCAGCGACACGTCGTCCAGCGCCGTGAGCCGGCCGTCGCCGTCCGGGTAGGTGAGGGTGATGCGGTCGAGGACGAGGCTCATCGGGCGCTCCCCAGGGCGGTCAGCGGGTCGACGGAGGTGATCCGGCGGATGGACAGGCCCGCGCCGACCGCGCCGAGCGCGATCATGACGGCGGCGGGGAACAGGACGGTCGGGGCGTCCAGGACGAAGGGCACGGTGGAGCCGACCAGGGCCCCGACGCCCGCCGCGAGCGCGGTGCCGACGGCGGTGCCGAGCACCAGCAGCAGGACGGCCTGGCCGAGGGCGTCGCGCAGCAGGTAGCGGGTGGAGGCGCCGAGCGCCTTCAGCACCGCGATGTCGCCGCTGCGCTGGATCGTCCAGACGGTGAAGAAGGCGCCGATCACCAGGGCCGAGATGGCGAACAGGAAGCCGCGCATCAGCTGGAGCGAGCCGTTCTCGGAGGTGTAGGAGCCGATCGCGGCGAGGGCGTCGTCGCGGGTGCGGGTCTCGGTGCCGTGGCGGGCGTCGGCGCCGTGCAGGTCGGCGCCCTTGGCGGTGGTGAGCGCGATGACGGTCGCGTGGCCGGTGCCGCCGGGGACGGCCTGCTGCCAGTCGGCGAGGCTGGTCCAGATCACCGGGGTGTGGCTGTACGCGGCGTCGCCGTCGACGGCCGCGACCCGGAGGCGGTGCCCGGCCAGGGTGAGGTCGTCGCCGGGGGCGAGGCCGCCCAGGTTCTTGGCGGCGGTCTTCGACAGGACGGCCTGACCGGGGGCGATCCGGGCGCCCTGCGGGGCCAGCGCGGAGCCGTCCGGGACGCCGAAGGCGGACAGCGCCGTGGTGCGGGTCCCGGCGGCGGCCTTGGTGGTGGTGATGCCCAGTGGCTGGGCGGAGGTGACGCCCGGCTCGGCCGCCCAGGCCTGCCACTGCTCGGGGGTGACCTGGGAGTCGGTGAAGGAGAGCTTCTGCCCGTCGGCGGGCTCGCCGAACACCAGGTGGTCGGCGGGCAGGCCGGTGATCGCGGAGATGTTCTGCCGGCCGAGTCCGGCGGTCAGTCCGGACAGCAGACCGACCAGTACGGTGATCAGCACGATGACGGTCCCCATCAGGGCGAACCGCCCCTTGGCGAACCCCAGATCCCTCCAGGCGACGAACACGGTGGGCCTTCCTGCTGAACGAGTGATTCCGACGCTTCCACCGTCCCGGAGAAGGGGCCCCGCGGGCATCGCACCGCGGATTGCATCCTCGGCATCAAAGGGCAGAAGCGGAGTTCAACCTTTTGATTGATGCCGGGGCCCGGTTCGGAACCTAGGCTGGACGGATGGCGACCGAACGATCCCGCACCACCCCCGTCGCCCGCGTCCTCCAGGTCTGCCTGCACCTGCTTGTGGCGGGCCTGCTCGCCCTGGCCGTCGCCCGCGCCGCCGTCGGCCGGGACGGCGACCCGGTGCCCGTCGCCGCCGCGGCCACCGCGATGGCCGCCGTGTACGCCGTCGGCCCCCGGCTGGCCGCCGTCCGCCGCTCGCGCCGGGCCGCCGCGCTCTGGCTGGCGCTGCTCGGCGTCACCTGGGTGGGCGTGCTGATCGCCACCCAGGACGGGGTGTGGCTGGCGTTCCCGCTGTACTTCCTGGAACTGCACCTGCTCGGGCGGCGCGGCGGCCTCACCGCCGTCGGGCTGACCGCCGCCACCGCCATCGCGGCCTGGTCCTGGCACCAGCACACCTTCAGCCTGCCCGCCGCGATCGGACCCGCGCTCGGCGCGGCCGTCGCCACCGCCACCGTGCTCGGCTACCAGGCGCTGTACCGGGAGAGCGAGGAGCGCCGCCGGCTGATCGACGAACTCACCGCCGCCCGCGCCGACGCCGCGGCCGCCCACCACACCGCCGGGGTGCTCGCCGAACGCGAGCGCCTCGCCCGGGAGATCCACGACACCCTCGCGCAGAGCCTCAGCTCCATCCAGCTGCTGCTGCGGGCCGCCCAGCGGGCCCTGCCGGAACGCACCGAGGCGGCCTCCGGGTACGTCGAGCAGGCCCGGCAGGCCGCCCAGGACAACCTGGACGAGGCCCGGCGGTTCGTCCGCGCGCTCACCCCGCCCGCGCTCGACGGAGACCCGCTGCCGGTCGCGCTGGAACGGCTGTGCGCCACCACGGCGGCGCACAGCGGCCTGCCGGTGAAACTGCACGTCTCCGGGGACCCGGTACGGCTGCCGGTGCCGCAGGAGGTCGCGCTGCTGCGGATCGCGCAGTCCGCGCTCGGCAACACCGTCCGGCACGCGCACGCCTCGCACGCCGAGGTGACGCTCAGCTACATGGAGGGCGAGGTGGCGCTGGACGTGTTCGACGACGGGGCCGGATTCGATCCGGCGGCGGTCGCCGGGCGCAGCGGAGGGGACGGCGGGTTCGGGCTGCCGTCGATGCGGGCCCGGGCGCGGGCGCTCGGCGGCACCTTCACGGTGGAGTCGGCGCCCGGCGGGGGCACGGCGCTCGCGGTGCAGCTGCCGGTGACGGAGGGCGGGGCGTGAACGGGCGGAGCGACGGCGTGCGGGGCGTGAACGGACGGAGTGACGGAGGTCAGGGCGTGAACGAGCGCAGTGACGGCGGGCGCGGGAGCGGCGCGGTGATCCGGCTGCTGCTGGCGGACGACCACCCGGTGGTGCGGGCCGGGCTGCGGGCCGTCCTGGAGGGCGAGCCGGACTTCACCATCGCCGCCGAGGCCGCGACCGCCGAACGGGCCGTCGAACTCGCCGCGGCGGGCGGGGTCGACGTGGTGCTGATGGACCTCCAGTTCGGGCCCGGCTCGGCCATGAACGGCGCCCAGGCGACCGCCGCGATCACCGCCGGGCCGGGCGCGCCCCGGGTCCTCGTCGTCACCACCTACGAAACCGACGCCGACACCCTGCCCGCGCTGGAGGCCGGCGCCACCGGCTACCTGCTCAAGGACGCCCCGCCGGAGGAACTGGCCCAGGCCGTCCGGGCCGCCGCCGCGGGCCGCTCGGCGCTGGCACCGAGCGTCGCCGACCGGCTGCTGGAACGGATGCGGACGCCGGCGGCGGCGCTCAGCGCGCGGGAGACCGAGGTGCTGGGGCTGGTCGCGGACGGGCTGACCAACCAGCAGATCAGCCAGCGGCTGCACCTGAGCCAGGCCACGGTGAAGTCCCATCTGGTGCACGTCTACACCAAGTTGGCGGTGGACTCGCGGACGGCGGCGGTGCGGGCGGCGCGCGGGCGGGGGCTGATCCGCTGAGCGTAGGGTGGGCCGGGTCCGAACCGTTGCCCGGAGTGGAGGACCCCGATGGCCGTGCGTCTCGATGAACTTTCCGTGCCGGTGGTCGGCGCGCCGATGGCGGGCGGGGCGTCCACCCCGGAGCTGGTGGCGGCGGTGAACCGGGCCGGCGGGCTGGGGTTCCTCGCCGCCGGGTACCGGAGCGCCGCCGCGATGGCCGAACAGGTCGCGCTGGTCAGGGAGTTGACCGGTGGGCCGTTCGGCGTGAACCTGTTCGTCCCGGCCCCGCCCGGCGATCCGGCGGCCGTCGCCGCCTACCGGGAGCGGCTGCGGCCCGAGGCCGAGCGGTGGGACGTGGCGCTGCCCGAGGAGATCGGGCCGGACCGGGACGACTGGGAGGCCAAGCTCGCCGTGCTGCTGGCGGACCCGGTCCCGGTGGTCTCGTACACCTTCGGCCTGCCGACGCCGCAGGAGGCGGCGGCGGTCCGCGCGGCCGGGTCGTTCCAGGTCGGCACCGTCACCACGCCCGCGGAGGCGCGGGCGGCGGAGGCGGTCGGGATGGACGCGCTGTGCGTGCAGGGCCCGGAGGCCGGCGGGCACCGCGCCACCCACCGGATCGGGGACGAGCCCGGTGACGTCCCGCTGCTGGAGCTGCTGCCCGCCGTCCGGGCGGTGACGGCGCTGCCGCTGATCGCGGCCGGCGGGCTGGGCGACGGCCCGGCGGTGGCGGCGGCGCTGCGGGCCGGGGCGGCGGCGGTGCAGCTGGGGACGGCCCTGCTGCGCGCCGACGAGGCGGGCACCTCGGCCGCGCACCGGGCGGCGCTCACCGAACTCCCGGAGACGGCCGTCACCCGGGCCTTCACCGGCCGCCCGGCCCGCGGTCTGCGCAACGCCTTCATCGACCGCCACGGCCCGTACGCCCCGCCCGCCTACCCCGAGGTGCACCACCTCACCCAGCCGCTGCGCGCCGCCGCGACCCGCCGCGCCGACCTCCAGTCCATGCACCTCTGGGCCGGCACCGCCCACCACCTGGCCCGCACGGGCCCGGCGGCGGACCTGATCGCGGAGCTCTGGGCGGCGGCACGGGCGGTGTGAGCGGCCGCTCCCCGGGCTCAGCCGAGGAGGTCGGCCATCCAGGATTCGATGGCGGGGGCGGTGCGGGGGAGGGCGTGGGACATGAGGTGGGCGCCGTCGGGGGTGATGACGAGGTCGTCCTCGATGCGGATGCCGAGGCCGCGGAGTTCGAGGGGGAGGGTTTCGTCGTCGGGCTGGAGGTAGAGGCCGGGTTCGACGGTGAGGACCATGCCGGCTTCCAGGGTGCCGTCGAGGTAGCGGTCGGCGCGGGCCCTGGCGCAGTCGTGGTAGTCGAGGCCGAGCATGTGGCCGCTGCCGCAGAGGGTGTAGCGGCGGTGGAGGCCGTTGTCCTCGGTGAGGGACTGTTCGGCGGGGATGCGTAGGACGCCCCAGTCGGCGAGGCCTTCGGCGATGACCCGCATGGCGGCGTGGTGGAAGTCGCGGAAGCGGGCGCCGGGGCGCAGCGCGGCGATGCCGGCGCTCTGGGCGGCGAGGACGAGGTCGTAGGCCTGCCGCTGGACGGGGGTGAAGGTGCCGCTGAGCGGGAGGGTGCGGGTGATGTCGGCGGCGTAGAGGGTGTCGGTTTCGACGCCGGCGTCCAGCAGGAGCAGGGAGTTCGGGTCGAGGGCGCCGTCGTTGCGGATCCAGTGCAGGACGCAGGCGTGGGCGCCGGAGGCGGCGATGGTGGTGTAGCTGGTGCCGTTGCCTTCGGCGCGGGCGCGCAGGTCGAAGATGCCCTCGATCCAGCGTTCGCCGCGGGGGTGGCGCAGGGCGGTGGGCAGGGCGCGGACGACGTCCTGGAAGCCGGTGACGGTGTGGTCGACGGCGAGTTGGAGCTGGCCGATCTCCCAGGTGTCCTTGACCAGGCGCAACTCGGCGAGGACGGCGCCGAGTTCGCCGTCCCGCGTGGTGTGGGCGCCGGGGCGTCCGGTGCATTCGTCGACGAGGGGGTCGGTGCCGGCGAGGACGCGGGTGGGCGGCTGGGGGCCGGCGAGGAGTTTGTCGAGGTCGTCGAGGTGTTCGGTGCGCAGTCCGGTGAGCGCGGCGGCTTCGGCGAGGTCGGGGCGGCGGCCGACCCAGAACTCGCCGTAGCGGCGGTCGCGGTAGAACTCGGTGCCGTTGGCGTGCTGCCGGCCGCGGGGGGAGCGGGGGCGCAGGTACAGGACCGGCTCGTGGCCGTGGGGGCCGGTCGGTTCGAGGACGAGGACGTGGTCGGCCTGGTCCTCGCCGGTGAGGCCGGTGAGCCAGGCGTAGGCGCTGTGCGGGCGGAAGCGGTGGTCGAGGTCGTTGCAGCGGACCTTCAGCCGGCCGGCGGGGACGATCAGCCGCTCGCCGGGGAAGGCGGCGGAGAGGCGGGCGTGGCGGCCGGGGAGGCGGTCGTGGCCGGGGACTCGCTGGTCGGCGGGGAGGTGGGTGGCGGCCCAGCGGGTGCCCATGAAGGCGTCGAGGGCGGGGGAGACGGGGAGGTCGTGGCTCCCGGTGTTGAGGCCGGTCTGTCGGAGGGGCACCGGTGAACTCCTAGGTGGGGAGGGGGTGGTGTGGCCCGGACACAGCTCGGTAACGGGGGGCGTCACCTCTTGTGCAGTGCAATTTCACATTACTATGTTACGGGTCACACCGCGGAGCGGCCAGACCTCGAAGGTCGCCTCCCGGTCGGGCCCCGGATCACCTCCCGGGGCGGACACGGGCTTCACGGCAGGCCCCCCACAGCGGAGTTGCACATGACCAGGCGCACCCACGCCGCCCTCGCGGCGGTCCTCGCGGCGACCCTCACCCTCGGCCTCGGGGCCTGCAAGAACGACAAGAGCGACAGCGGAAGTGACGCCGCGCCTTCCAACGGCCAGGGCCCGGGCGCCGCGTCCGGTTCGGTCATCGGCGGCACCCCGGTCAAGGGCGGCACCCTCAACGTCCTGACGAACCAGGACTTCGCCCACCTCGATCCGGCCCGCAACTGGACCGTGCCGCACATGGACTTCGGCACCCGGCTGATCTACCGCACCCTGACCACCTTCAAGTCCGAGCCGGGTGCGGCGGGCAGCGAGATCGTCCCGGACCTCGCCACCGACCTCGGCAAGTCCAGCGAGGGCGGCAAGGTGTGGACCTTCACCCTGAAGGACGGCCTCAAGTACGAGGACGGCACGCCGATCAAGTCCGCCGACATCAAGTACAACGTCGAGCGGTCCTTCTCCCCGGACCTCACCGGCGGCCCCGACTACGCCGTCCAGTACCTGGCCGGCGGCGAGAACTACAAGGGCCCGCTCACTGGCGAGCACCTGGCGAGCATCGAGACCCCGGATGACAGGACCATCGTCTTCCACCTGAAGCGCCCGGTGGCCGAGTTCTCGGACACCGTCACCCTCCCGACCTTCTCCCCGGTGCCGCAGTCTCAGGAGAAGGGCACCCAGTACGACTCGCGGCCGTTCTCCTCCGGCCCCTACAAGATCGACACGTACGACCGGGGCAAGCAGCTGACGCTGGTCCGCAACACCAACTGGGACCAGTCCACCGACACCGTCCGCAAGGCGTACCCCGACAAGATCGTGGTCACCCAGGGCATCAAGGGCGGCCAGGCCGACGACCGGATCATCGCCAGCGACGGCGCCGACGCCAACGCGATCGAGATGCCGTGGATGGCCCACGAGTCCGTCTCCAAGGTGCTGACCAAGCCGGACGTCAAGGCCCGCATGGCGGCCGAGCAGACCGGCTGTACGGACATGCTGTACCTGAACACCGCCAAGGCGCCCTTCGACGACCCGAAGGTGCGCGAGGCGATGATGTGGGCGGTCGACCGCGAGGCGCAGGTGACGGCCTTCGGCGGCCCGGCGATGGCCGACGTGGCCACCTCCTACCTCCCGCCGTCGCTGACCGGCGGCGCCAAGGCGGACCCGCTGAAGATCCCGGCCGCCGGCGACCCGGAGAAGGCCAAGGCGATGCTCAAGGACGCGGGCAAGACCGACCTCAAGGTGTCGATCACCGTCTCCCTGGGCGACAAGACCCGCGCCGAGACGATCCAGCAGTCGCTGGCCAAGGCCGGTGTTCAGGTCACCGTGAACACCGTCGACCCGTCCGCCTTCACCGACACGCTCGGCGACACCAAGAACGCCCCCGAGCTGACCATCAACGGCTGGTGCCCGGACTACCCGTCCGGCGCGACCTTCCTCCCGTTCATCTTCGACGGACGGACCATCAAGGAGAAGGGCAACCAGGGTAACTACAGCCAGTTCAAGGACCAGGCCACGATGGACCGGATGGACCAGATCGCGGCCATGACGGACGTCAACGAGGCCAACAAGGCCTGGCAGCAACTGGACGAGGACCTGCTGAAGAAGGCCCCGGCCGTCCCGTTGATGTGGCAGCGCCGCCCGCTGCTGGCCGGCACCAACGTGGCCGGCGCGTTCGGGAACTCCGGCTACGCCGGCATGATCGACCTGGCCGTGGTCGGCCTCAAGGACCCCGCCAAGGGCAAGGGCTGAGGGGCCGTCGGCGATGAGTACAACCACTGAGCCCGTCGCCGTGGACTCCATGGCGACGGGCCCCGCGAAGGCCACCGGGCGCGGCCCGTGGCGGCTGGTCTGGGACCAGCTGTGGGCCAAGGGATCGGCCCGCTTCGGCCTGATCACGGTCGGCGCCTTGCTGCTGCTGGCCGCCCTGGCCGGCCCGCTGAGCTCGCTCGGCGGCTGGTCCCCCGAGGAGTTCGACAAGCGCGCCATCGACCCGTACCTGGGCGGCATGCCTCGGGGCGACTTCGGCGGCATCAGCGCCCGGCACTGGCTGGGCGTCGAGCCGATCACCGGGCGCGACCTGTTCGCCCGGGTCCTGCACGGCGGGCAGGTCTCGCTGCTGATCGCGTTCACCGCGACCGCCGTCGTCGTCATCACCGGCACCCTGGCCGGCATCGCGGCCGGCTACTTCGGCGGCCGGACGGACACGCTGCTGTCCCGGCTGATGGACCTCACCATGTCCTTCCCCTCGCTGATCTTCATGATCGCGATGATGTCGGTGGCCAAGGACGTCAACCGGATCCTGCTGATCACCCTGGTGATCGGCCTGTTCACCTGGCCCGGCATCGCCCGCGTCGTGCGCGGCCAGACCCTCTCGCTCAAGCACCGCGAGTACGTCGAGGCCGCCAAGGTCGGCGGGGCGCGCTCCTGGCGCATCCTCACCCGGGAGATCCTGCCGAACGTCTCCGGCCCGATCATCGCCTACACCACCCTGCTCATCCCCGGCATGATCGCCACCGAGGCCGCGCTCAGCTACCTCGGTGTGGGCGTCCGCCCGCCGACCTCGTCCTGGGGCCAGATGATCGCGGAGAGCATCGTCCACTACGAGACCGACCCGACGTACTTCCTGATCCCGACGGCTTTCCTGTTCGTCGCCGTGCTCGCGTTCACCCTGCTCGGGGACGCGCTGCGCGACATCCTCGACCCCCGGGGAGGCCGGTCGTGATCCTCTACCTCGGCCGCCGACTGCTCGGCGTGGCGGGCATCCTGCTCGCCATCTGCGCCATCACCTTCACCATCTTCTACCTGCTGCCGAACGACCCGGCGGCGGCGGCCTGCGGCAAGACCTGCAGCCCGGAGCGGCTCGCCGACGTCAAGGCGGCGATGGGCCTGAACAAGCCGATCTGGGAACAGTTCCTCGCCTACCTGGGCGGCATCTTCGCCGGTCGCGACTACGGCAGCGGCCCGAGCGCCGTGCACTGCGGCTTCCCCTGCCTCGGCTACTCGTACGAGTACGGGCTGCCGGTCTGGGACCTGCTCGTCGACCGGCTGCCGGTGTCCATCTCGCTCGCCGTCGGCGCGGCGGTGCTCTGGCTGGTCCTCGGCCTCGGCGCGGGCGTCACCTCGGCGCTGCGCAAGGGCAAGGCCTCCGACAAGACGCTGATGGTGCTCTCGGTCGGCACCGCCTCGTTGCCGGTCTACTTCACCTCGATCATGCTGATCTGGGGTGTCGTCCGTACGGCCGGGCTGCTGCCCTACCCGGCGTACCACAAGTTCACCGAGAACCCCTTCGAGTGGGCCTCCAACCTGCTGCTGCCGTGGATCGCCCTGGCCCTGCTGTACGCGGCCATGTACGCCCGGCAGAGCCGCAACTCGATGATCGAGGCGATGGCCGAGCCGTACATCCGCACCGCCCGGGCCAAGGGCCTGCCGTCGCGGACGGTCACGGTCAAGCACGGGCTGCGCGCCGGGGTGACGCCGATCCTCACCATCTTCGGCATGGACCTCGGCGGCCTTCTGGCCGGTGCGGTCATCACCGAGTCCATCTTCGGCCTGCCCGGCGTCGGCCGGCTGTTCTACGACGGTCTGGGCCGCTCCGACCAGCCCGTGATCCTCGGCGTCACCCTGCTCGCGGCCTTCTTCATCGTCGCGGCGAACCTGCTGGTCGACCTGCTCTACGCGTTCGTCGACCCACGAGTGAGGTACTGATGACTCTCTTGGAGGTCGAGGACCTCAAGGTCTCCTTCGACACGCCCCGCGGCACCGTCCGGGCGGTGGACGGCATCTCCTTCGCCGTCGACGCCGGGCGGACCCTCGGCCTGGTCGGCGAGTCCGGCAGCGGCAAGTCCGTCACCTCGCTCGCCGTCATGGGCCTGCACCGCGGCGCCGCCGTCACCGGCTCGATCCGGCTCGACGGGATGGAGCTCAACGGGCTCGGCGAACGGGAGCTGGGCACCGTCCGGGGCCGCCGGATCGCGATGATCTTCCAGGACCCGCTGTCCAGCCTGCACCCCTTCTACACCGTCGGCGAGCAGATCGCCGAGCACTACCGGGTGCACTTCAAGGCCAACCGCAGGGCGGGCCGCGCGCGGGCGGTCGAGATGCTGGCCGAGGTCGGCATCCCGGAGCCGGCCCGGCGGGTCGACGAGTACCCGCACCAGTTCTCCGGCGGCATGCGCCAGCGCGTCATGATCGCCATGGCGCTCGCCTGCGAACCCGAACTGCTGATCGCCGACGAGCCCACCACGGCCCTCGACGTCACCGTCCAGGCGCAGATCCTCGACCTGATCGCCCGCATCCAGCAGGAGCGCGGCCTCGGCGTCGTCATGATCACCCACGACCTCGGGGTGGTCGCCCGGGTCGCCCACGAGGTGCTGGTCATGTACGGCGGCCGGGCCGCCGAACAGGCCCCGGTGGACCGGCTGTTCGCCACCCCCGGGCACCCGTACACCCGCGGCCTGCTGGACTCGCTGCCGCGCCTGGACGACACCGACGACGCCCCGCTGCGGGCCATCCCCGGCAGCCCGCCGTCGCTGATCGCCCCCGCCCCCGGCTGCTCCTTCGCGCCGCGCTGCGCCCGCACCAGCACCGCCACCGCCGAGGAACACGCCCGCTGCCTGGCCGACCGACCCGAGCTCGGCCCGCTCGGCCCCGGCCACCAGGCCGCCTGCCACCTGCCGCTGGTACCGGAAGGAGCCCGGCCATGACCGAGAACCTGCTGTCCGTACGGGACCTGGTGAAGACCTTCCCCGGCCGACGGAGCCGCACCGGCCGGCCCGGCGCCCCGGTCCGCGCCGTCGACGGCGTCAGCTTCGACGTCGGCAAGGGCGAGACGCTCGGCCTGGTCGGCGAGTCCGGCTGCGGCAAGTCCACCACCGGGCGGATGATCGTCCGGCTGCTCGACCCGACCTCGGGCACCGTCACCTTCGACGGCACCGAGATCGGCGGGCTCTCCCAGGCCCGGCTGCGGCCGCACCGGCGGCACCTGCAGATGGTCTTCCAGGACCCGTACTCCTCGCTCAACCCCCGGCAGACGGTGGCCCGGATCATCTCCGAGCCGCTGCTGCTCCAGGGGTCGAGCGCGGCCGACGCGCGCCGGCGGGCGGGCGAGCTGATGGAACTGGTCGGGCTGATCCCCGAGCAGATCGACCGCTACCCGCACGAGTTCTCCGGCGGCCAGGCGCAGCGCATCGGCATCGCCCGCTCGCTCGCCACCTCGCCGAAGCTGGTCATCGCCGACGAGCCGGTCTCCGCGCTCGACGTCTCCATCCAGGCCCAGGTGGTCAACCTGATGGAGCGGCTCCAGCAGGAGCTCGGCCTGGCGTACGTGTTCATCGCGCACGACCTCTCGGTGGTCAAGCGGGTCTGCGACCGGGTGGCGGTGATGTACCTCGGGCGGATCGTCGAGATCGGCGACAAGGCCGAGGTGTACGGCAGCCCGGCGCACCCGTACACCAAGGCGCTGCTGTCCGCCGTCCCGCTGCCCGACCCGGCGGCGGAGCGCGCGCGGGAGCGGATCGTGCTGCTCGGCGACCCGCCGAGCCCGGCGAACCCGCCGTCCGGTTGCACCTTCCACCCGCGCTGCCCCAAGGCGCAGGAGATCTGCCGCACGGACCGTCCGCTGCTGCAGATCGCCGGGGCGGGTAGCCGGCAGGCGGCCTGCCACTTCCCGGAGGCCTGAGGCCGACCACATAGAGCCGCCGTACCGCCCAGTTGCCCCCACGCCGGGCGGTACGGCACCCAACGGGCGAGGGACGCGATCCCTCGCCGCAGACGCCCGGTCGGGCGCGGCGGGGAACCTCACGAGGGCCGCGTCCGACCGGGTTCCACCATGTTTACGGACCGACCATTCTCACGGACCGTCCGTTTTCATGGCCCGACCGTTTTCACGGTCCGGACGGCCCGCCCGCCTCGCCCGCCGTGCCCGGCAGCAGCCGGCGCGGGCCGGGCCCCTCGGCGGCCAGTTCGTCCCCGGGGTTGAGCACCCGGCAGCGGCGCAGCGACACGCAGCCGCAGCCGATGCAGCCGGTCAGCTCCTCCTCCAGTCGCTCCAACTCGGCCCGCCGGGCGCGCAGTTGTTCGGCCCAGCGCCGCGAGATGCGGTCCCAGTCGTGCTTGCCCGGCATCCGGTCCTCGGGGAGCCCGGTGAACACCTCGGCCACCTCGGAGAGCGGGATGCCGAGCCGTTTGGCGACCAGGATGAGCGAGATCCGGCGCAGCACGTGCCGCCGGTAGCGGCGCTGGTTGCCCGGCGACCGCTCGGAGGAGATCAGCCCCTGGTCCTCGTAGAAGCGCACCGCCGAGGTGGCGATCCCGGCCCGCCGGGCCACCTCGCCGACGCTCAGCAGGTCGACCGGTGCGGTGTCCATGCCTGCTCCTCGACTCCTTGACTTCAAGTCCTGTTGAAGATCTAGCGTACCGGACGTGGTCGGATCATTCGCTGCGCAGAGCATTACTGCCGTTGCCGAGCAGGACAGTTGTCCCCTGGAGTCGGCGCCGAACGGCCCCGCCCGAGGTCGGCGTGAACCGTTCGCCGGGCGCGGTGAGACCCGCGAGCCGGCCCCGGGTCCCTTTTCGTCGGGGGGACCCGGGGCCTTCGCTGTGGGTTCCTACGAGGCCGGGCCGACCCGGACGGTGGTGATCCGCCCGCCCTGGGACTCCCGGACGACCTCGATCCTGGTGTTGGTGTCCGGGACCTTCACCGCGAGCTGCGGGAGGGCCGGGTCGGTGTACGTGCCGGTGTGGTCGTTGAAGACCGGGACGGCCGGCTCGGATGGTATCCGCACCGCGACGCCGCCCTTGTGCAGCGTGAACGCCGTGGTCGGCCTGAGCGAGAACGGCGCGTCGTAGGTCTGCGCCCGCCCGTTGACCAGGGTGCCGTCGGCGAAGCGGACCGCCGCCGGGTGGGCGTCGATCGGCAGGATCAGCCCGCCGCCGGGGTGGTCCTTGGTGTTGTTGTCGCCGTACGCGGTGTCCCACAGCCAGAGCAGGACGCCCTCCTGGTACGGGTAGGCGTCGACGACATCGGCCTTGCCCGCGACGCCGGTGTACCCGAAGTTGTACGGGCCGGTCTTCAGGAACGCGCCGTAGCCGGTGTAGCGGCGGTTCTCGGCGAGGTAGGCGCGCGGGTGCTGCTTGACGGCGGTGCGGCCGGTGATGACGGTGAAGCCGGTGGCGGTCCAGCCGTTGGCGCCGTTCTCGGCGCCGTCGGCGAAGAGCTCGGTGCCGCCGGCGGTGATCCTCACGGCGTCGACGAGCACGCCCCGGCCGTGGGTGTTGCCGTCCGAGGTGGCGTGGAAGCGCAGCCGGACCTGCTGGCCGAGGTAGCTGTCCAGCGGGAGGTGCAGCTTCCGGTAGGTGCCCGAACTGCCGCTGAGCCCGGGGGTGTTGGCGTTGGTGTTGCCGATCGGTGCGCCGTCGACGGTGCCGCCCAGGGCCGTCCAGTGCTTGCCCTGGTCGGTGGAGGCCTCGACGGTGAGGAAGTCGTAGTCCTGCTCGGTGTCGTACCAGGCGGCGGCGTCCAGGGCGGCCGGGCCGGTGGCGGTGCGCAGGTCGACGTCCCGGCTGAGCGAGTTGTCGAGGTTGTCGCCGGTGTCGCTCCACCACTGCCTGGCGCCCTCGTACGGGTCGGCGAGGTCGGTGCTGGTGGTGCTGTCCGGCAGGTGGACGAGCAGCGCCTGGGCCTGGTCGGTGTTGTAGCCGCTCACCCCGAGGGCGTGGCTGGACCGGGTGGCGGCCTGCGCCTCGTCGTAGTCGAGCCAGCCGAACTGGAGCTTGCTCCAGGCGTCGAGGTCGCCGGGGTAGCCGCCGGTGGTGTTCGGCCCCTTGCCGAGGTAGGAGCCGGAGGACATCAGCGACCAGAAGTTGACGCTGTTGTCGCCGCCGTTGGTGCTGTACAGGTCAGGCAGACCGAGGTTGTGGCCGTACTCGTGGGCGAACAGGCCGACGCCGCTGTTCTCGCCGGCCTGGACGTAGTCGTAGACGTAGAGGCCGGTGTCGCCGACCGGCGCGCCGCCGATCTTGTTGCCCTCCGGTCCGGTGCGGCCGGTCGCGTCGGGGAAGGTCCAACTGCGGTGCGCCCACAGCGCGTCGGCCCCCTGGGCGCCGCCGCCCCAGGTCTCGTCGACGCCGGCGTGCACCACGATGACGTTGTCGAGGTAGCCGTCGGGCTGGTTGAACTCGCCGGTCCTGGTGTGGTCGTAGCGGTCGTAGACGTCGTACTGGGCGAGCTGCGCCTTGATGTCGGCCACGCTGCGGCCCTTGGCGATCTCGCCGTCGTACCAGGCCTTGACGGCGTCCCGGATGAACTCCTGGCCCTGGGTCCAGGCGCCGGAGCCCTGCGGGCCCTTGTTGCTGCCGTAGCGGGCCTCGTTGTACGGGACGGTGACCCAGTCGCTGACGGTGCCCTGGACGTCGTAGCGGCCGGAGGACTGGGTGCGGTAGTAGTTGCGCATGGACACGGCGCCGGGCGTGTCGTCGAAGAACATCTTCTGGTAGTAGCCGCGGTCGAAGTCCGGCTCCCACAGCGTGTGGTTGTCGTCCTTGCCCGGCTTGGGGATCTGGTCGTGGCGCGGGCCGGGGGTGCCGCCGTAGCGGGGCTGGCCGTTGTACTGGGTGGTGTTGTCGACCTCGTCGCCGAACTGGGCGAGGATCACGAAGACCTTGTCGGTGCGCTGGTGCGCCAGTTGGACGTAGTCGTTGCCGACCTTCACCTTGGCGGGGGCCCGCTTGCCGGCGGTCTTGGCGACGGCGCCCTGGTTGAGCTGTTCCAGGGCCTTGGTGCGGAGCGCCTGCCGCTCGCGCTCCTGGGGGGCGAGCGGCGCGGGCGGGGCTTCGGCGCCCTGCTCCGCCGGGGCGGCGGCGATCGTGGCGGGGGCGGTCGTGGCGGTGAGGGGAGCGGCCTGGGCGGGGGTGCCCAGCAGGGTGGCGGCTATCGCGCTCGTGGTGAGCGCGGCCGCGAGTGCGGCGGACAGTCTGCGCAACTGACCGGTCCTTTCCGGGGGATGGGGGTCCCGGGCTTCCGGGCGGTCCGGGCTTCCGGGCGCCCCGGGTGGTCCGGGTGGGAGTAATCGTTCGGTGAAGCGCAGGTAATATTTCACATGTCACGGGTCACGTGGAAGAGGTGAGGGCAAGGCGAAGGGCGCCGCACCACCGGTGCGACGCCCCTGCCCGTGAATCCGGAGGCTCAGCCCAAGGACGCCCGCAGGAAGGCGAGTTCGGCCTGGGTGACCTGCTCGTTCACTCCGCCCGGGGTCATGTGGGTGACGCCCGGCAGCGGCAGCACGCTGTGCGGCCGGCCGGCCTTGGTGAGCGCCTCGGAGAGCAGCAGGGTGTGCGAGGGGTGGACGTTGTCGTCGGCCAGCCCGTGGATCAGCAGCAGCGGCCGGGTCAGCCCGGGCGCGTCGGTGACCAGGCAGTCGTCGGCGTAGCCCTCCGGGTTGTCCTGCGGCAGCGCGAGGTAGCGCTCGGTGTACGCGGTGTCGTAGTGCCGGAAGTCGGTGGGCGGGGCGCCCGCGCAGGCGGCGTGGAAGACGTCCGGGCGGCGCAGCACGGCGAGCGCCGCGAAGTACCCGCCGTACGACCAGCCGCGCACGCCGACCCGGCCGAGGTCGAGGTCGGGGTGCTGCCCGGCGAGCGCCCGCAGGGCGTTCACCTGGTCGTCCAGCGCCACCTGGGAGAAGCGGCGGAAGATCGCCCGGGTGAACTCCGGCGAGACGAACGGGGTGCCGCGGTTGTCGGTGGTGACGACGGCGAAGCCCTGGTCGGCCCACCACTGGCGGAGCTGCCAGCGGCGCGGCTCGGCCGCCACGGCCTGGAAGCCGGGCCCGCCGTAGACGTCCAGCAGCACCGGCAGCCGGCGGCCGGGGACGTGGTCGCGCGGGTACACCACGGCGGTGGGCAGGCCGAGTTCGGTGACCCGGGCGAGCCGTGGCCGCACCCGGTAGGGCAGGGTGGCGCTCAGGTCGGTGAGCGGCAGTGCGGGGCCGTCGAGCGAGGCGTCGAGCGAGCCGTCGCGCAGCAGTCGGCGCCGGATGCCGTCGGCGTCGGCGGTGGTGAGCAGCAGGGTGCGGCCGGCGGCGAGTGCGGAGTGCACGCCGGGGCCGGTGGTGACGGGTTCGGGTGCGCCGCCGTCCGGGTCGACCAGGTGGACGTACTGGTCGGCCGGGTCGCCCTGGCCGGTCTCGCAGAGCAGCCGGTCGTCCAGGTGCCCGACCACCCGGCGGATCTGGAGCCCGGTGGTGTCCAGCGGCTTGCCGTCCAGGGCGAGGCCGCGGGCCTGCGGGGTGTCGTGGGCGGTGAGCAGCCGGCCGTCGGTCAGCCGGGCGGGGGTGCCGGGCAGGTCGTCGACCCAGAACTCGTCGGTGGTGCGGGAGAGTTCGCGGGTCTCGCCGGTGGTCGGGTCGGCGGTCAGCAGCAGGACGTGCTGCTGGAGCCGGTCGGCGACGGTGAGCAGCAGCTCCTGGTCGGAGGCCCAGGTGGCGGCGCAGAGGTAGGGGAACGCGGCGGCGTCCCAGCGGAGCCGTACCCGGCTGCGGTCGAGGCCGAGCACCCAGAGCTGGACGTCCGCGTTGGGGCCGCCGGCCTGCGGGTAGGCGAAGTCCTCGGCGGGCTCGCCGGGGTGGGCGGGGTCGGCGAAGTAGCGCCGGGGGAGGGCGGATTCGTCCACCCGGGCGGCCAGCAGCGCGCCGCCGTCGGGGCGCCACCAGTGGCCGCGGGAGCGGCCGAGCTCCTCGGCGGCGGCGAACTCGGCGACGCCCCAGCGGGCGCCGTCGGCGGGGGAGAGCGGTTCGAGGCCGGGGGTGACGTACAGGGCGTCGTCGGCGACGTAGGCGACGCGTTCGCCGGCGGCGTCCGGCCGGGGGTCGAACGCGGGCCCGGCGACGGGCAGTTCGGTGCCGGTGCCGGTGGCGGTGTCGATCCGGAACAGCCGGCCGTCGAGGACGAGGACGGCGGTCGCGAGGTCGGCGGTGGCCGCGTACGTGCCGATGCCGGCGGCGACCAGGCGGGTGCGTTCGCGCAGCCGTCGTTCGACGGCGGGCAGGTCGTCGCGGCGGCCGGCGCGCCCGGGGGCGAGGACGGCCGGGTCGGCGACCAGTCGTTCCTCGCCGGTGGCGGTGTCGAGCAGGTGCAGGCGGTCGACCGGATCCTCGGAACCGGTCGAGCGGAGCAGCAGCAGCCGGGTACCGTCCTCGGCGAGGGTGAACGCGCGCGGCGCACCGAAGGTGAACCGGCCGGTGCGGGCGCTGAGCGACAGGAAGGGGTCGGTGATGGTCACGGCCCGATCGTCGTCTCGGGACACGCCACCCGACCAGTACCCTGTCATGTGAAATGTCACACATCACAATGCGGAGGATGCCGTGATCGAGGACCTGTGGACCGCCGAACCCCCGGCCCCGCTGCCCGCGGCCGACGGGCTGTTCGGCGTCTCACCGGACGCGGCGCACCTGAACCACGGTTCGTTCGGCGCGGTGCCCGTCCCCGTGCAGCGGGCGCAGCAGCGGCTGCGCGCCGAACACGAGCTGGACCCGGACGGCTTCTTCGCCGACCTGCCGGCCCGGGTCGGCGCGGCGCGGACCAGGATCGCCGCCGACCTGGCCGTCGACCCGGGCCGGCTCGCCCTGGTCTCCAACGTCACCGAGGCGGTCGCGATCGCCCTGGACACCATCCCGTTCGCGCCCGGCGACCGGATCCTGGTCACCGACCACGGCTACGGGGTGGTCACCCGGGCCGCCGCCCGCCGGGCCGCCGAGACCGGCGCCGAGGTGGTCGAGGTCGAACTGCCGCTGGACACCCCCGACGAGCAGGCCGTCCGGGAGGCGGTGCTCGCCGCCGTCGACGAGCGCGTCACCGTCGCGGTGCTGGACCAGATCACCTCGCCCACCGCCCGCCTGATCGCCGGAGCGGGCCTGCTCGCCGACCTGCGCGAGCGCGGTGTGACCACCGTCGTGGACGGCGCCCACGCCCCCGGCATGCTGCCCGCCCCGGTCGACCCGAACGCCGACTTCTGGTTCGGCAACCTGCACAAGTGGGCCTTCGCCCCGCGCGGCACCGGCGTGCTCGCCGTCCGCCCGGAGTGGGTGGACCGGGTGCGCCCGCTCACCTTCTCCTGGGAGCACGACCGGGGCTTCCCGTGGAACGTCGAATGGCGCGGCACCTGCGACTACACGGGCTGGCTGGCCGCCCCGGCGGGGTTCGAGCTGCTGCGCGAGCTCGGCCCCGAGGCGGTGGCCGCGCACAACGCCGCGCTCGCCGGGTACGGCCAGCGGGTGCTCGCCGAGCGGGCCGGCCTGTCGCCGCTGCCCGCGACGCCCGGGGTCTCGATGCGCTCGGTCCGGCTGCCGGCCGGGTGCGTCGAGGCGGAGCAGGACGTGAGACCGCTGCGGGACGAGGTGTGGCAGCGGCTCGGCACCCGGATCGCGATCCGCCCGTGGGCCGGCGGCGGGGTGCTGCGGGTCAGCGCGCAGCTGTACAACCGGCCGCGGGAGTACGAGCGGCTGGCGGACGGGCTGGCCGACCTGCTGAAGGGCTGACCGGCTCGCGGGGGCCGGCCTCCGCGCGTGGCTGGTCCGGGCCGGTCCGCGCGTGGCTAGTCCGGGCCGGCCCGCTCGGAGCTGCCTCGTTCGGAGCCGGCCCGGTCGGAGCTGGCCCGCAGCTCGGCGAGCAGCAGGTTCTGGTCGGCGAGCAGCCCGGTGAGGATCCGCCGGGCCGCTCGCAGCAGGTCGGCGACGTCGCCGCCGGCCAGTGTGTACACCACCGTGCTGCCCTCCCGGGTGGCGGTGACGATGCCGGACCGGCGCAGCACCGCGAGCTGCTGGGAGAGGCTGGAGGGTTCGACCTCCAGCTCGGCGAGCAGCCCGCGGACGGGCGTCGGTCCGGCCTGGAGCAGTTCCAGCACCCGGATCCGGACGGGATGGCCGAGCATCCGGAAGAACTCGGCCTTGGCCTGGTAGAGCGCTACCGCCACGAGTCCCCCCTTCCCTGGTGTCGGTCCGCTCAGATCTCCAGCGAGAGTTCGATCCGCTTGAGCTGGTGGCGGGCCATCGCGAGGTTGGAGCGGCCGCGGTTGAGCGCCAGGAAGAGGAAGAGGCCGCGTCCGGTGGGCGTGGTGATCGGTCGGACCATGTGGTACTGGTTGGTGAGGCTGATCAGGATGTCCTCGATCTCGTTGTCGTGCAGGTTGAGCATCTCCATCGCCCGCATCTTGGCGCGGACCACGTCGGTGTTCCCGGCGGCGGCGACGTTGAGGTCCAGTTCGCCGCCGTCGCCGAGGCTGCCGAGCGCCATGCCGCTGCCGTAGTCGACCAGGGCGACGCCGATCGCGCCGTCGATCCCCATGGCCTCTTTGAGGGACGTCTCCAGGTTCGCCATCGTCGGTGTCCTCCCGTGAGTTGGTGGCGGTCGCTCCGCCGTGGCAACGACGGTAGGGAGACCGGCGGCGGTCCACCGGGGATGACCGGAGACGTCCGAAGCTGGTCGGACTCCGATCACTTGAAGATGTTTGCAACTATGGATGTGAGAGGGAAGCGATCCCGGAATGATCCCGCGGCCGATCCCGCCGTGCGGAAGCCCTACGGAGGCCGCACGGAAGCCGCGGGGAAAGCCGTACGGAAGCCGCACGGAAAGTCGCACGGAAAAACGGTGCTATCGATGTCAGTGCCGCCGGGTAACCTCTCGCTGAGATGCGAGATCACACCAACCACACCCGGACGGCGATGAACACCCCTGAGCCCCAGCCCCACGACGACCAGGAGCTCAGCCCCGCCGAGGCGTACGCGGCCAGCCGCCGCCGGGCCAAGGAACAGGCGACCGCGCTCCACGGCTTCCAGCAGCTGTACGACTTCCCGCTGGACGACTTCCAGCTGGAGGCCTGCGAGGCGCTGGAGGCCGGCTCGGGCGTCCTGGTCGCCGCGCCCACCGGCTCGGGCAAGACCATCGTCGGCGAGTTCGCCGTGCACCTGGCCCTCCTGGGCGGCCGCAAGTGCTTCTACACCACGCCCATCAAGGCGCTGTCCAACCAGAAGTACGGCGACCTGGTCAAGCGCTACGGCGCCGCCAAGGTCGGCCTGCTCACCGGTGACAACACCGTCAACGGCGACGCCCCCGTGGTGGTCATGACCACCGAGGTGCTGCGCAACATGCTCTACGCGGGCTCCAGCACTCTCGACGGCCTCGGCTACGTCGTCATGGACGAGGTGCACTACCTCGCCGACCGCTTCCGCGGCGCCGTCTGGGAGGAGGTCATCATCCACCTCCCCGAGTCGGTCACCCTCGTCTCGCTCTCCGCGACCGTCTCCAACGCCGAGGAGTTCGGCGACTGGCTGGACACCGTGCGCGGCGGCACCCGGGTGATCGTCTCCGAGACCAGGCCCGTGCCGCTGTGGCAGCACGTGATGGCCGGCAACCGGATGTACGACCTGTTCGCCAACCCCGACCGGGACGGCCGCCCCAAGGACGGCCCGCGCAACCCCGGCAAGGCCGTCAACCCCGAGCTGGTCCGGCTCGCCCGCTCCGAGCTGGACCGCAACCCGCGCGACCGGTTCGGCCGCGGCCGGGGCCGCAGCATGCCCAACGGGCGCCCCGGCCGGGTCTGGACGCCGGGCCGGGTGGACGTCATCGACCGGCTCGACGCCGAGGGGCTGCTGCCCGCGATCACCTTCATCTTCAGCCGGGCCGGCTGCGAGGCCGCCGTCCAGCAGTGCCTCAGCTCCGGCCTGCGGCTCAACAAGGACGCCGACCGCGCCCTCGTCCGGGCCTTCGTCGAGGAGCGCTGCGCCGACATCCCCGACGAGGACCTGCACGTCCTCGGCTACTTCGAGTGGCTGGACGGGCTGGAGCGCGGCATCGCCGCCCACCACGCCGGGATGCTGCCGCGGTTCAAGGAGGTGGTCGAGGAGCTGTTCGTGAAGGGCCTGGTCAAGGCCGTCTTCGCGACCGAGACCCTCGCGCTCGGCATCAACATGCCCGCCCGCTCGGTGGTCATGGAGAAGCTGGTCAAGTGGAACGGCGAGACCCACGCCGACATCACCCCCGGCGAGTACACCCAGCTCACCGGCCGGGCCGGGCGCCGAGGCATCGACGTCGAGGGCCACGCCGTGGTGCTCTGGCAGCGCGGCCTCGACCCGGAGGCGCTGGCCGGCCTGGCCGGCACCCGCACCTACCCGCTCAAGTCCTCGTTCCGGCCGTCCTACAACATGGCCGTCAACCTGGTCTCCCAGTTCGGCCGGCACCGCTCGCGCGAACTGCTGGAAACCTCCTTCGCCCAGTTCCAGGCCGACCGCTCGGTGGTCGGCATCGCCCGCCAGGTCCAGCGCAACGAGGAGGGGCTGGAGGGCTACCGCGAGTCGATGACCTGCCACCTCGGCGACTTCGACGCGTACATGGACCTGCGTCGCCGGCTCAAGGACCGGGAGAACGAACTCGCCCGCGAGGGCAGCAGCCAGCGCCGCGCGGCCGCCGTCGAGTCGATCGAGCACCTCAAGCCGGGCGACGTCATCCACGTCCCCACCGGCAAGTTCGCCGGCCTCGCCCTCGTCCTCGACCCGGGCCTGCCGCCGGTCAGCCGCAACGGCCGGGTCGGCCGCCACCCCGACTTCCAGGACGGGCCCCGCCCGGTGGTGCTCACCGCCGAGCGGCAGGTCAAGCGGCTCGCCATGATCGACTTCCCGTACCCGGTCGCCGCCGTCGAGCGGGTGCGCATCCCCAAGTCCTTCAACCCGCGCAGCCCGCAGTCCCGCCGGGACCTCGCCTCCGCGCTGCGCACCAAGGCCGGCCACCTCGAACCCGAGCGGTTCCGCCGGGGCCGCGCGGCCGCCGCCGACGACCAGGAGATCACCCGGCTGCGCACCGAACTGCGCCAGCATCCCTGCCACGGCTGCGACGAGCGCGAGGACCACGCCCGCTGGGCCGAGCGCTACCACCGCCTGCACCGCGACACCGAGGTACTGGAACGCCGGATGCGCTCCCGCACCCACACCATCGCCCGCACCTTCGACCGGGTCTGCGGGCTGCTCACCGACCTCGGCTACCTCAGCGGCGACACCGTCACCGACGACGGCAAGCGCCTCGGCCGGCTCTACGGCGAACTCGACCTGCTCGCCTCCGAGTGCATCCGCGAAGGCGTCTGGAGCGGCCTGGACGCCGCCGAACTCGCCGCCTGCGCCTCGGCGTTGGTCTACGAGGCGCGCCAGTCCGACGACGCCACCGCCCCCCGGGTGCCGGAGGGCGCGGCCAAGGAGGCGCTCGGCCAGATGGTCCGGATCTGGGGCCACCTGGACGCCCTGGAGGAGCAGCACCGGATCAACACCGCCGAGGGCGTCGGCCAGCGCGAGCCCGACCTCGGCTTCGCCTGGGCCGCCCACCGCTGGGCCCTCGGCCACAGCCTGGACCAGGTGCTGCGCGACGCCGACATGCCGGCCGGCGACTTCGTCCGCTGGACCAAGCAACTGATCGACGTCCTCGGCCAGATCCAGGACGCGGCCGGCGAGGACGCCGAACTGCGCCGGACGGCCCGCAAGGCCGTCGACGGCCTGCGCCGCGGCATCATCGCCTACTCCTCGGTGGGCTGACCGCCGAACGCAAGGGGCCCGCCCGTTCACCCCGAACGTGCGGGCCCCTGGCGTGCCCGGCGGCTTCCGTCCCCCACCCCCGTGCGGCTTCGGCTTCGCCTCGCCGCTGGGGCTTCCTGCGCAGAGGAAATGCCTCTGCCCCCGCCGATGACAGGGGCAGAGGCATTCTGATGACAGAAGCGAGATTCCAAGCCGGTGCCGCTTCGGCGGGGCCGAAGCGGCACCGGAATTGTGAGCGGTTGCACGGGAAGTCGATCAGGTCGACTTCTCGTGGAGAAGAGGCAGCCGAAACGAGCGAGGCGACGCCGATGGTCAGGGTGTGGGAAGCGCCGGGGCGAAGTAGTCGCGGAGCATCTCCGTGGTCCATGCGGGTTGGCGCACTTCTCCGCGCGGGCCGAACTCCTCGAACCAGGGCTTCACTTCGATGACCGGCGTGCCCGAAGGAGTGCGGCGTTCGCCTCGGCGGCGCGCCCCGCAGCGGCGAGAGCGCGTGCGTGGACGACGCCGAGCAGAGACCGTTCGCGAGGGCTGGCGAGCCGGAATCGGTCGCCGACCATCGACGCCTCGGCGACCCTGACAGCATGGTGCGGCTTCCGGAGGTCGACCGCCTGGTGGGCCATGGCGCGCAGGACGTGGCCGGCCATCGCGGGGTCGTCAGCCTCGGCCGCCAGCTTCACGGCGACGGTGTAGTAGTGCTGGGGGATGTTCCCGGAGAGCATGACGCCTTGGCGGCCCCACTGAGTGACGGATGCCCGGCTCGGTCGTGCCGGATCGTTGTGACTGGCCGCAACGGCGCACAAGGCCCGGGCGAGGGCTTCGTTCGGTCGGCCTGTTTCCCGGATGAGCCGGCCCAGCCGCGGCCATCGCGCATCTCTCACTCAACGAGCATGCCTACTCGCTACTCGGAGAGTTGCGCGATGGCTCCCTTATGACCAGGGGTTACACCAAGATCCCTGCTACACCACTCGTCGGGACGCCATCCGTCAACCACTGCGATCTCGTGATCATCACTCAACTCCCGTGCCGATCAAAGCCATCGGCAGGACGTTAAGCGGTCGAGATTCGCCGGCGGGATCGTGATTCTCGTATATTCCGGCTCGGGCGGCTGGGGTTCGTGGGAATTCTCAGGCAGAACCGAGTGCCCTGCGGCACCGCGTGATGATGCGGTGGGCGTCAGGCCTCCTCCTGCGGAAGGCCCAGGCGTTCGGCGTCGGCCCGCCAGAGGTACCGGATGACTTCGCCGACGGCATTGTTTCGCCTGGGGCGGCGGAAAGAGGCCCCTCTGCCGGGGGCTCAGCGGGTGGCGAGGGACTCCAGGAGGCGGTCGAGGGAACTGCCGAGGCCCCAGCGGGTGGAGAGTTCCTCCAGGGTCATCGGGTCGAGCGGTTCGTGGGGGAGGGCCGGGTCGAAGGCGGGGAGCGGGGCGTCGGGGGCGACGCGGACGACGGTCGGGGCGACGTCGAGGTAGGGGGCGCCTTCGACGAGGTTGCGGCGGCGGGCCGGGGTGAGCTTGGAGGAGAGGTCGAGGGCGGCGGCGCGGATGGTGGTGAGGTCGCCGTACTCGTTGATGAGCTGGGCGGCGGTCTTCTCGCCGATGCCCTTGACGCCGGGCAGGCCGTCGCTCGGGTCCCCGCGCAGGGCGGCCATGTCGGCGTACTGGGCGCCGCGCACGCCGTACTTCTCCAGGAGCAGCGCGTCGTCGGTGACCTGGAGGTTGCCCATGCCCTTGACCGGGTAGAGCACGGTGATCCCGCGGGCGTCGTCGACCAGTTGGAACAGGTCGCGGTCGCCGGTGACGATCTGCACCGGGCCCTTGGCGTGGGCGGTCAGGGTGCCGATGACGTCGTCGGCCTCGTAGCCGGGGGAGCCGACCCGGGCGATGCCGAGCGCGTCCAGCACCTGTTCGATCACCGGGACCTGCGGGGCGAGCGTGTCCGGCACCTCCTCCTCGCCGTCCTCGGCGGCCTCGGCGACGCGGTGGGTCTTGTACGAGGGGAGGAGGTCCACCCGCCACTGCGGGCGCCAGTCGGCGTCCATGCAGGCGACGAGCTGGTCGGGGCGGTGGTCGTGGACCAGCCGGGCGATGAAGTCCAGCAGGCCGCGGACGGCGTTGACCGGTTCGCCCTGCGGGGAGCGCAGGGTGTCCGGCACGCCGTAGTAGGCCCGGAAGTACAGGCTGGCGGAGTCGAGGAGCATCAGTCGCGGTGCGGTCACGTGTCAGATCATGCCGCACCGCGACGACAGGAGGGCGGCTTCAGTGTTCGTGCGGGCCGGCGCGGTGGACCGGGCCGTGCGCGTCGGCGCAGTGTTCGGCGGGTTGTTCGCCCGGGGCGGCGATCTGGAGCAGGGCGCCGGCCGCGTCCTCGCCGACGTGGTCGACCTGGAGCGTGCTGTGGGTGATGCCGTACTCGTCGGCCAGTCCGCGCTGGAGCTCGCGCCGGACGGCGTGGCAGTCGCCGCCGGGGGTGACCAGGATGTGCGCGGACAGGGCCGGCTGGTTGGAGGTGATCTCCCAGATGTGCAGGTCGTGGATCTCCTCGACCAGCGGCTGGGCGACCATCCGGTCGGCCACCGCGTCCGGGTCGATGCCGGCCGGGGCGGCCTCCAGGAAGATCCGCCCGGAGTCGCGGACCAGGCCGATGCCGGCCTTGAGCATCAGCGCGACCACGATCAGCGAGGCGATCGCGTCGGCCCGGACGAAGCCGGTGGTCAGCATGACGGCGCCGGCGACGGCGGTGGCGATGAACGCGTACAGGTCGGTGAGCACGTGCTGGAAGGCGCCCTCGACGTTCAGCGAGCTGCGGTTGGCCTTCGACATGCACCAGGCGGCGGCCAGGTTGACCACGATCCCGATCAGCGCGGTGACCAGCACCAGCGAGCCGGCGACCTCCGGCGGCTCGAACAGCCGGGTGACGGCCTCGTAGCCCAGCCAGGCGGACAGCACCAGCAGGGTGACGCCGTTGGCCTGGGCGGACAGGATCTCGGCGCGCTTGAGGCCGTACGTGTAGCCGCCGCGGGCCGGGCGGGCGGCGAGGCGCATCGCGACCAGCGCGAGGACGATCGAGGCGGCGTCGGTGAGCATGTGCGCCGCGTCGGAGATCAGGGCCAGGGACTTCGCGGCGAAGCCGACCACGACCTCGCCGGCCATGAAGACGACGATGAGCGTGAGGGCGCCGAGCAGCCAGCGGCGGTCGGCGTCGGCGGCGACACCGTGCGAGTGGCCGCTGTGCCCGCCGTGTCCGCCGTGCCGGTGTCCGCCGTGGTCGTGCGCGTGCTTGTGGTCATGCGCATGATCAGTGTGGGAATGCTCGTGCCCGGCCATCGAAGTCCTCTCTGGACGCACGGGTGGGGAGGGGAGGGGCGCGATCGCCCTGCACCCGAAGTGAACCGCAGAACGGACAAAGATCCAAAGGCTGTACTGGTGACCGTTGTCGTTGCCGTTGAGCGGTCGTTCCGAGGGGGCGGGCGCGCCTCGGCTACCCGATCAGCGCGGTGTCCAACTGCGCCGCGGTGGCCGCCCGCACCAGGGCCCGCATCACCCGCAGGTCGTCCCCCTGTTCCGGGTGCCACTGCACGCCCAGGGTGAATCCCGGGCCCTCGACCGCCTCGACCGTCCCGTCCGGCGAGTGGGCCGAGACCCGCAGGCCCGCCCCGATCCGGTCGACGGCCTGGTGGTGGAAGGTCGGCACCTCCACCTCGCTCTCCGGCAGCAGCCCGCCGAGCAGCGTCCCCGGCACCGGCCGCACCAGGTGCGTTCCGTAGCCGCCGTCCGCGCCGCCGTGGACGTCCACCGGCACGACGTCCGGCAGGTGCTGGACGAGGGTCCCGCCGCAGACGACGTTGAGCACCTGCATGCCCCGGCAGATCCCCAGCAGCGGCATCCCGGCCGCCAGGGCCGCCCGCAGCAGGGCCGACTCCCACCGGTCCCGTTCGGGGGAGTCGACCTCGGTGCGGGGGTGGGCGGGCTGGCCGTAGTAGGCGGGGTCGATGTCGGGCCCGCCCGCGATGACGAGGGCGTCGAGCCGGGCGAGCACCTCGGGTGCGCGGTCGGGGGAGTCGGGCGGGAGCAGCACCGCGATCCCGCCGGACTCCTGGACGTACGCGGTGTACCGCTCGGGCACCAGGGCCACCCGGCGGCCCTGCCAGTTGCTCCAACTCGCGTCGACCAGGTAGGTGCTGACGCCGATGAAAGGCCTGCGATCCATGGCGGGCATTCTCCACCCGCACCGCCTGATCCCCCGTCAACCACGCATGTCGGCGCGCCACACCTGCCCGCCCTCTTCCGCGCCGTCCGCCGCAGGCCGTACGGTTCGCTGTGACCGCTTGAACTCGAAGAGTGATCGTGGAGGGTTCCGTCATGCCCGAGAACGCCGCCGCGGGCGTGCCGCCCCGGGCGCCGCTGACCCTGGACGAACTGCGCATGCTGGTGGACACCGGCGAGGTCCACACCGTGGCGCTGGCGTTCACGGACATGCAGGGGCGCTTGCAGGGCAAGCGCTTCGCCGCCCGCTTCTTCCTGGACGAGGTGGTCGAGCACGGCGCCGAGGCCTGCGACTACCTGCTCGCCGTGGACGTCGACCTGAACACCGTCGACGGCTACGCCTTCTCCTCCTGGGCCACCGGCTACGGCGACTTCGCGATGCGCCCCGACCTCGGCACCCTGCGGCTGACCCCCTGGCAGCCGGGCACCGCGCAGGTGACCGCGGACCTGGCCCGGCACGGCGGCCACCCGGTGGACGCGGCCCCCCGCCAGCTGCTGCGCCGCCAGATCGCGCGCCTGGCGGAGTACGGGCTGGCCGCCGACATCGGGACCGAGCTGGAGTTCCTGGTGTTCCGGGACACCTACGAGCAGGCCTGGCTGGGCGGTTACCGCGGCCTGACGCCGGCGAACCTGTACAACGTGGACTACTCGATGCTGGGCACCGCCCGGGTCGAGCCGCTGCTGTCCCGGATCCGCAACGAGATGGCGGGCGCCGGGCTCGTGGTGGAGTCGGCCAAGGGCGAGTGCAACCTCGGCCAGCACGAGATCGCCTTCCGCTACGCGGACGCGCTGACCACCTGCGACCAGCACAGCGTCTACAAGACGGGCGCGAAGGAGATCGCCGCGCAGCAGGGGTGCGCGCTGACCTTCATGGCCAAGTACAACGAGCGCGAGGGCAACAGCTGCCACATCCACCTGTCGCTGCGCGACGCGGTGGGCGCGCCGGCCTTCGCCGACCGGGACGGCCGGATGACCGACACCATGCGGCACTTCCTGGCCGGCCAGCTGACGGCGCTGCGCGAGTTCAGCCTGCTGTACGCGCCGAACATCAACTCCTACAAGCGTTACCGCCAGGGCTCGTTCGCCCCGACGGCGGTGGCCTGGGGCCGGGACAACCGGACCTGCGCCTACCGGGTGGTCGGCCACGGCCCGGGCCTGCGGATGGAGAACCGGGTGCCGGGCGGGGACGTCAACCCGTACCTGGCGGTGGCCGGGATGATCGCGGCCGGCCTGCACGGGCTGCAACGGAAGCTGGAGCTGCCGGCGCCGTGCCTGGGCAACGCCTACGCCGTCGAGGAGTACGCCCGGGTGCCCGGTTCGCTGCGCGAGGCCGCGGAGTTGTGGGCCGACAGCGAGCTGGCCCGGGTGGCCTTCGGCGACGACGTGGTCGAGCACTACCTCAACATGGCCCGGGTGGAGCAGTGCGCCTTCGACGGCACCGTCACCGACTGGGAGCGCTACCGATCCTTCGAACGGATGTGAGGCCGATGACCGACCCCACCGTCAGCACCGTCCGCAATCCCGCCACCGGCGAGGTGCTCGCCACCGTCCCGGACACCACCGCAGGGCAGGTGGACGCGGCGGTCCAGCGCGCGTCCAAGGCCCAGCCGGCCTGGGCGGCGCTGGCACCGGGCGAACGGGCCCGGCTGCTGCGCCGGTTCGCCGACCAGGTCGAGGTGCACGTGCCGGAACTGGCCGCACTGGAGGTGCGCGAGGCCGGCCACACCGTGGGCAACGCCCGCTGGGAGGCCGGCAACGTCCGGGACCTGCTGGAGTACGCGGCCGGGGGAGTGGAACGCCTGACCGGCCGCCAGATCCCGGTGGCCGGCGGCCTGGACGTGACCTTCCACGAGCCGGTCGGCGTGGTCGGGGTGATCGCGCCGTGGAACTTCCCGATGCCGATCGCCGCCTGGGGCTTCGCGCCGGCCCTGGCGGCGGGCAACGCCGTCCTGCTCAAGCCCGCCGAGGCGACCCCGCTCACCGCACTGCGGCTGGCCGAACTCGCCCTGGCGGCAGGGCTGCCGGAGGGCCTGTTCCAGGTGCTGCCGGGCCCGGGCGGGACGACCGGCCGGGCCCTGGTGGACCACCCGGCGGTCCGCAAGATCGTCTTCACCGGCTCGACCGTGGTCGGCAAGGAGGTGGCCGCCCGCTGCGCGGCCCGGGCCAAGCGGGTCACCCTGGAGCTGGGCGGCAAGAGCCCCAGCATCGTCTTCGCCGACGCCGACCTGGCCCGCGCCGCGGACCCGATGTCCTTCGCCGACAACAGCGGCCAGGACTGCTGCGCCCGCAGCCGGATCCTGGTCCAGCGGGAGGCGTACGACGACTTCCTGGCGCTGCTGCTGCCCGCCGTCGAGGCGCTGCGCACCGGTGACCCGGCGGACCCGGAGACCCGGCTGGGCCCGCTGATCTCGGCCGCCCAGGTGCGCCGGGTCGCCTCCTACGTCACCCCGGACCTGCCGGTGCTGGCCCGCGGCGCGGTGCCGGACGGGCCCGGCTACTGGTACCCGCCGACGGTGATCGCGCCGACCGACCCGGAGGTGCCGGCGGTCACCGAGGAGATCTTCGGCCCGGTCGCCGCCGTGCTGCCGTTCACCGACGAGGCGGACGCGCTGCGGCTGGCCAACGCCACCCGCTACGGCCTGTCCGGCTCGATCTGGACCAGGGACCTCGGCCGGGCGCTGCGGTTGGCCCGCGGCGTCGCGGCGGGCAACCTGTCGGTCAACTCGCACTCCTCGGTGCGGTACTGGACGCCGTTCGGCGGTTACGGCGAGTCCGGGGTCGGCCGGGAGCTGGGGCCGGACGCGCTGCGCCACTTCACCGAGACCAAGAACGTCTTCATCCACAGCGAGGAGTAGCAGCCGATGACGGAGAACGACGCACCGGTGTGCCGCCGCCTGGTCGGCCGCACCGCCGTGATCACCGGCGCCGGCAGCGGGATCGGCCTGGCGGCGGCCCGCCGGCTCGCCTCGGAGGGCGCGAAGGTGGTCTGCGCGGACGTGGACGAGCAGTCCGGGCGGGCGGCCGCGAAGGAGGTCGGCGGCCTGTTCGTGCACACCGACGTCACCGACCCGTACATGGTCGAGGCGCTGTTCGACGAGGCGTACGAGACGTACGGGAGCGTGGACGTCGCGTTCAACAACGCGGGCATCTCGCCGCCGGAGGACGACTCGATCCTGACCACCGGCCTGGACGCCTGGCGCAAGGTCCAGGAGGTCAACCTGACCTCGGTGTTCCTGTGCTGCAAGGCCGCGCTGCCCTACATGCGGCGGCACGGGCGGGGCTCGATCATCAACACGGCCAGCTTCGTGGCCCGGATGGGCGCGGCCACCTCGCAGATCTCGTACACCGCCTCCAAGGGCGGGGTGCTGGCGATGTCCCGGGAACTGGGCGTGCAGTTCGCCCGGGAGGGGATCCGGGTGAACGCGCTGTCACCGGGGCCGGTGGACACCCCGCTGCTGCGGGAGCTGTTCGCCACGGACCCGGAGCGGGCGGCCCGCCGGCTGGTGCACATCCCGCTGGGCCGGTTCGCCCGGGCCGAGGAGATCGCCGCCGCGGTGGCCTTCCTGGCGAGCGACGACTCGTCCTTCATCACGGCGAGCGAGTTCCTGGTGGACGGCGGCATCTCGGGCGCCTACGTGACCCCGCTGTAGCCCCGGGCGGGCGCGACGGTCCTGAGCGTGCCCGACGCACCCCTTCTCACCGTAATCTCATCGAAAACCACCGGAATTCGAGGCCGCGCTGATTTCGCGTTTATCCGCGTGCCTTTAGATTCTCTGTTGTGAGCGAGCAGATTCCCGCCGGGTGGTACCCGGACCCGAAGGACACCGGCGGCGACCCGAGGCCGCAGCGCTGGTGGGACGGCAGGGGTTGGACGGCCAGCACCCGGCCCGCACCCTCGGACGCCCCGGAGCCGGTACCCCCGGCGGCCGGGGCTCCGGGGCCGGGGCCGGCCGACGAGCCCACGGTGCTGCAGGGCGAGGTGCTGGACAGCGGGCCGACCGTCCGCTACCCGGAGCCGCCGCCCTTCGGCACCGCCTACGGCTCCGAGGCACCGCCGCCGCGCAAGCCCCGGCGCCGGCCGTCCCCGATGGTGATCGCCGCCACCGTCGCGGCGCTGCTCGGCCTGGGCACCGGCTCCGGGATCACCTACCTGGCGATGGACGGCCACAGCGACAACCGCCCGCAGCGCAGTGCCCGGCAGGCCGTGCCGAACGGCGAGAACGGCCCCTGGAACGGCTTCCCGGGCCTCGGCGGCAACGGGAACGGCGGGAACGGGAACGGGAACGGCAACAACGGGAACGGTGGCAACAACGGCGGCAGCGGCGACGGCAGCAACGGAACCGGTGGCAACGGCGGGCCCGGTGGCAACGGCGGGCCTGGTGGGAACGGCGGGAACGGCGGCAGCGGCAAGACCAGGCCCGGCGGCGGGAACGCGATCGACCTGGTGAACGGGCTCACCCTGCCCGTCCCCTCCGGCTGGCAGGGCGGCTACACCAGCGACGGCTACGCCGCGCTCACGGTCGGCGCCTACACCTGCCCGGACGGCAGCGAATCGTGCACCCTCGGCGGGGTGACCACCGGCCGGATCGACGGCGGCGGCACCGACGCCCAGGCCGCCGCCAAGGCCGACATCGAGAAGGCGGCCAAGGACTCGTACGGCGCCATCACCGGGCACCAGGAGCTGAAGTCCGAGGCGGTCAAGGTCAACGGCCAGGACGGCTACCTGGTCCGCTGGAAGGTCGACGCTCCCAAGGGCAACAACGGCTACGTGCAGACGGTGGTCTTCCCGTCCACCGACGGCAAGACGCTGATCTCCGTGCACTTCGGCTTCGACATCGCCGACAAGGCGCCGGACCTCGGCCTGATGGACACCATCGTCAACGGCATCGCCGACTTCAAGGGCAAGCTGCCGTCCATCCCGGGCGGCGGGCTTCCCGGCGGCGCCACCGGTGGCACCGGCGGCACCAGCACCTGAGCGGCACCAGCACCTGGGCCACCCGCTCCTCACACGGCGGCGGCCCACCCGGAGAGCACTCTCCGGGTGGGCCGCCGCCGTTCGTTCCGGACGGGGTGGAGCCGCGGAACCGGGCCGGACGGGGGTTTTGGCCGCCCCGGCCCCGCGTCCGGCGTCAGGAGTCGCGTCGAACAGCCTCGATGCGACGGCGCCGGAGCACCATGCCGGCCCAGCCGACGCTGATCGCGGCGGCGCCGGCCAGCAGCAGCGGGCCGGTGGCCGACGTGCCGACGGCCGCGGCGGCGGTCGGGATCACGGCGCCGGCCGGGGAGTTGGGGTCGCCGCCGTGGCCGTGGTGGGCGACCGTGGACTTGGGCGCGTCGGCCGCGATCTGCGCGTCGCTGGGCGCGGCCGGGGCCTGCGCGGCGAGCGCCGGAACCGCCGGGGCACCGGCCGCGGTGGCCGCGCCGAAGTCGACGTCGGAGCAGCTGTAGAACGCCTCCGGGCTGTCGCTGCGCTGCCAGACCGTGTACAGCAGTTGGCGGCCGGTGCGCTGCGGCAGGGTGCCGGCGTAGGTGTAGAAGCCGTTGGTGGCGGTGCGGTCGACCTGCACCTGGGCGACCGGCGTCGGGTCGAGGTCCGACCACTTCAGCGGCTTGGTGGCGTCGTAGCCCGGCTTGGTGATGTAGACGGTCTGGGTGCCCACGTGCGGCGCGGTGGTGCGGAACTGGAAGGTGAAGGCGCCCGCCTTGACCGCGGTGGCCGGCCAGTCGGTGCGCGGCCAGTCCAGGGCCTGGTACTTGTCGCGGTTGGCCGAGCAGAGCTTGCCGTCCGGGATCAGCGACTGGTGGTTGCCGGCCGCGTTGGCGATGTTCACCTCGTTCCAGTCGTACAGCGGCTGGGTGCCGCTCGCGGCGACGAGGTCCTTGCAGATCTGGGACACCGGGTGCTCGGGGCCCTCGGCGTAGCAGGCGGCGACCCGGCTGACCGGGTTGGTCATGGTGCCGTGGGCGCTGGCGGTGCCTGCGGTGGAAACGGCCACCGCGAGGGCCGCGGCGCCGACCGCGCCGACGGACAGGGCACTTCGCTTGATGGACATGGGGTGGGGACTCCTTGACCGTCGTTCCGGGCGAGTGTGGGGGGAGCGGACACGCCTGCCCGTTCGGGGGCCGCCGGCCCGGACCGCGGACCCCTGGCCAGAGCGTATGATTGGTCTGGACCAGCTGGCAATAGTCGCGCGTGCCACGCTTTCTGACGGACTGTAGGCCCCCGAACAGGGCAAAGGCCCGACGGAACGGCCGGGTTAGGCGTTCCATCGGGCCCGCTTAAGGCTCCGGAAAGGTCGTCGGACGGCCGTTCGGACGGTCAGGCCGCCGCCGGCCGCCGACCGGTCACAGGAACGCCTTCCCCTCGCCCCGGTACGTCGGGACGGTCCGGACGATCCGATCGCCCTCGATCAGGTGCAGTTCGGCGAAGCGCTCGCACAGTTCGCCCGCCTTGGCGTGCCGGAACCAGACCCGGTCGCCGATCAGCAGGTCGTCCGCGGGCGCGCCGAGCAGCGGGGTCTGCACCTCCCCGGCGCCCTCCATCGGGTCGTAGCGCAGCCCCTGCGGCAGGTACGGCACCGGCGAGCGGTCCGGGCCGGCCGCGCCGGAGGCGGGGTAGCCGCCGCCGAGCACCGTCACCACGCCGACGCCGGGGCGGCGCACCACCGGCTGGCCGAACAGCGCGGCCGGACGGCCGTGGAACGAGCGGTAGTTGTCGAACAGCCGGGGCAGGTAGAGCCCGGAGCCGGCCGCGACCTCGGTGACCGCGCGCTCGGCCACGGTGGACTCCACGCTGCCGGTGCCGCCGCCGTTGACGAACTCCAGCTCGGCCACCCGCCGCAGCCGCCGGACCGCGGCCGCCCGCCGCTCGGCCAGTTCGGTCCTGGCCCTGGCCTGCATCAGCCGGATCAGCTGCGAGCGCAGCGGCCGGCCGGGCACCTGGTCGCCCACCCCGGCGACGTGCCCCTCGTAGGCCATCAGGCCGACCACCCGGAAGCCCCGGCGGTACTGGACGAGTTCGGCGAAGGCGCCGAGGTCCTCGGGGGTGCGCAGCGGGGAGCGCCGGGCGCCCACCCGGACCCGCCCGCCGAGCAGGTGCAGCGCGGTGTCCAGCTCCAGGCAGACCCGCACCTCGGCGTCGCCGCCGCGGGCCTTGTCGATCAGGTCCAGCTGGGCGGGGTCGTCGAGGACGACGGTGACCTCGCGGGCGAGCGCCGGATCGGCGGTCAGCTCGGTGTACCCGGCCCGGTCGGCGGAGGGGTAGGCGAGCAGGACGTCGCGCACGCCGGTGCGGGCCAGCCAGAGCGACTCGTCGAGGGTGTAGCTCATCACCCCGGCGAAGCCGTCCACGGCCAGCGCGCGTTCCAGCAGCGCCCGGCAGCGCACCGACTTGCTGGCCACCCGGATCGGCTTGCCGGCGGCCCGGCGCACCAGGTCGGCGGCGTTGGCGTCGAAGGCGGCGAGGTCGACGACGGCCACCGGACCGTCCAGGTGCGCGGTGGCCCGGTCGTACCGGAGGCGGTCGGAGACCGGAGCGGGAGCGGTCGCGGGTGCGTCGAGGATCACCATGGGCGCAGGGTGCCACACCGCACTACCGGTGGGTAGCCCCCGCGTGCGGGGAAATGGGGCGGCTCGCGCGCGGTGGCATAGGGTCGGGCGGGTGGACCGCAAAGACTTCTCCAACCCGGCGTTCGTCGGCAAGGGCATCCCGAACCCAGGCTTCTCCGACGACGACGGCACCGCAGACCCGGCGCTCGCCGAGGCCCTCGCCCGCTGGTCGCAGGACCGCGCGGCCGAGCCGGAGGTGCTGGCGGCGCTGACCCCCACCCGGCTGATGGTCCCGATCGTCGCGATCCTCGGCGAGGTCGAGGTGGACGAGCACGGGCACCAGCACGAGAAGACCAGCGACATGGCCGTCCCGGTGCTGGAGGCCCCGGACGGGCGCCGCGCGCTGCCGGCCTTCACCTCGCTCGACTCGCTCGCCCGCTGGCGTGCCGACGCCCGCCCGGCGCCGACGGCGGCCCCGCAGGCCGCGATGGTGGCCTTCTCCGAGCGCGCCGACACCCTGCTGGTCGACCCGGCCGGGCCGGTGCCCTTCCAGCTGAGCGGCGCCCGGCTGCGGGCGCTCGCGGAGAACCGCCCGTTCCTGCCGCCGGTCCGGGACCCGGAGGTGCGCGAGGCGGTCCGCGGGCTGCTGGCGGCCGAGCCGCAGGTGCTCACCGGGCTGCTGGCGGCCTCGGAGGGCTCGGACGGGGTGCTCGCGGTGGTGTTCGACCCGGCGCTGGAGCAGGACGGGCTGCAGGCGGCCGTGCAGCGGGTCGGGCGGGCGGTGGCCGCCGACCCGGTGCTGCGGGTGCGGCTGGACCGGGGGCTGGACCTCGCGGTGCTGCCGGCGAGCGCGGAGCTGCCGGGGGAGCCGCTCTACAGGCGGTAGGGAGCGGTGGGGAGCCGTAGGAAGTGCGTCGGGGGCGGTGCGTCGCGTGACGCACCGCCCCCGAGTCGCGTCCGGGTCAGGAGTAGACCGGCCCGGTGAACTTCTCGCCCGGGCCCGTGCCCGGCGCGTCCGGGACGATGGAGGCCTCGCGGAAGGCCAGCTGCAGCGAGCGCAGGCCGTCCCGCAGGGGCGCCGCGTGGAAGTTGCTGATCTCCGGGGCGCCGGCGGTGACCAGTCCGGCCAGCGCGGTGATCAGCTTGCGGGCCTCGTCGAGGTCCTTGTCCTTGTCCCCGCCCTCGGCCAGGCCGCACTTGACCGCGGCGGCGCTCATCAGGTGCACCGCGACGGTGGTGATCACCTCGACGGCCGGGACCTCGGCGATGTCCCGGGTGAGGTCGTCGAAGCCGATCGCGTCGTCGTCCGCGCCGGGGGTCTTGGTGGGCTCGCTGCTCAAGGGGGGCTCGTTCCGTCGTGCCGGTGTCCGTACCCCTGGAGCGTACAAGGGCCCTTCCGGAGGCGGACAAAGGTGGTGAGGTGGGGCGGAATAGCGTTCGACTCCGCAGCGCTGTATGCTTCGAGACTGACCGGCCGGGATCCCGTATGGGCACCTGGCCAGCAAGAGGAGGCTCCACCCAGGAGGCCCGAGAGGGCAACCGCGAAAGTCTCCCACCTGGTCGACCTCAGGGTCGACGGGTCCCGGTCCGCGACGGGCGCCACGGCGCCGAGTCGCAGCAGCGCTCCTCACCAGGGTGTTGTCCCCGGATTGTGTGGAGCCCCGCTTGTACCGAGCGGGGCTTTTTTCGTGTCGCGGTGCACACGGTGCCGAACAGGTGCCGGGCAGCGCAGCACGAATGAAGCCCCGCCCAGTGGTCGAGTCCACTACGTGCGTCCGCCGTCCGACGGCCGCATCGCAGAAGGTGCAACCGAGGAGGCCCCATCAGCACCGAGCCCCGCATCAACGACCGGATTCGCGTCCCGGAGGTGCGACTCGTCGGTCCCAGCGGCGAGCAGGTCGGCATCGTGCCGCTTGCCAAGGCGCTGGAGCTCGCGCAGGAGTACGACCTTGACCTGGTCGAGGTCGCGGCGACCGCCCGGCCGCCGGTGTGCAAGCTCATGGACTACGGCAAGTTCAAGTACGAGTCGGCCATGAAGGCCCGTGAGGCGCGCAAGAACCAGGCGCACACGGTCATCAAGGAGATGAAGCTCCGGCCGAAGATCGACCCGCACGACTATGACACCAAGAAGGGTCACGTCGTCCGGTTCCTCAAGCAGGGCGACAAGGTCAAGATCACGATCATGTTCCGTGGTCGTGAGCAGTCCCGCCCCGAGCTGGGCTTCCGCCTGCTGCAGCGGCTCGCCGACGACGTCCAGGACCTGGGCTTCATCGAGTCGTCGCCGAAGCAGGACGGCCGAAACATGATCATGGTTCTTGGCCCGCACAAGAAGAAGACCGAGGCGATGGCCGAGGCCCGCGCCCTCGCCGACGCCCGCAAGGCCGAGCGTCAGGGCCGTACCCCCGGCTCCGACGCCGCCGCGGACGACGACCTGGTGGACGACGACCTGCTGGTCGACGACGAGGTCGCCGACGACGAGGTCGCCGACGACGAGGTCGCCGACGACGAGGCGACCGAGGCAGAGGACGCCCCGGCCGAGGCACCGGCCGTCGAGGCCGACGCTCCGGTCGAGCAGCCGGCCGCCTCCCAGGGCGCCTGAGCCTTCACCGGCCAGGGCGGCCCGGGAGACCGGCCCCAAGGTGACGGGGCGCCCCGCCCGGTCACACAGATCCATCCAGTTCACGCCCGCGTGGCGCAGGCCGCGCGGGCGCGGACGGGACCGACGAGGAGATACGGCGAAATGCCGAAGCAGAAGACGCACAGTGGCGCCAGCAAGCGCTTCAAGATCAGTGGCTCTGGCAAGGTGCTCCGCGAGCGCGCCGGCCGCCGCCACCTCCTGGAGCACAAGCCCTCGACGCTGACCCGCAAGCTGGCCGGGACCGTCGAGCTGGCCCCCGCTGACGCCAAGAAGATCAAGAAGCTTCTCGGCAAGTGATCGCCCTCCCGCCCGGTGCGAGCCGTGAGCGGGGCAGCTGATCCTTCCCGACCCATTCGAATGACGGACCACGTGAAGTAGTCCGTGGTCCAACCCAAGGAGTAATCAAGTGGCACGCGTCAAGCGGGCAGTCAACGCCCACAAGAAGCGCCGGGTCATCCTGGAGCGCGCCAGCGGCTACCGTGGCCAGCGCTCGCGCCTGTACCGCAAGGCCAAGGAGCAGGTCACCCACTCGCTGGTCTACAACTTCAACGACCGCAAGAAGCGCAAGGGCGACTTCCGTCAGCTGTGGATCCAGCGCATCAACGCTGCGGCCCGTGCCAACGGCATCACCTACAACCGCTTCGTGCAGGGCCTGAAGGCCGCCAGCGTCGAGATCGACCGCAAGATGCTGGCCGACCTGGCCGTCAACGACCCGGGCGCGTTCGCGTCGCTGGTCGAGGTCGCCCAGAAGGCGCTGCCGGCCGACGTGAACGCCCCCAAGGCTGCCGCCGACGCCGCCTGATCTTCCGAGATCAGTCGAGCTCTGACCGGACCCGCAGGCTCCCTGCGGGTCCGGTTCTGCGTTTCCCCGGATCTTCAGCGCCGCCCGCCACAGAGAACGAGACCATGCCGAGCACCGACACCCCCCTGCTCACCTCCCTGCGCTCGCCGCGCGTCGTCGCCGCCCGCCGGCTCGCCAAGCGGAACCAGCGCACCAAGGAGCGCCGCTTCCTGGTCGAGGGCCCGCAGGCCGTCCGGGAGGCCGTCGCCTTCGGCCAGCTGCCGGGCTCGGCCGAGCACGCCGTGGTCGAGGTGTACGTGACCCCGGAGGCCGCCGAGCGGCACGCCGCCATCGTCGAGGCGACGCTGGCCGAGGGGCTGCCGGTGCTGACCGCCACCGACGAGGTGATCGCCGACATCTGCGACACGGTGACCCCGCAGGGCATCGTGGCGCTCTGCCGCTTCATCGACACCCCGTTCGCCGAGGTGCTCAAGGCCCGCCCCAAGCTCGTCGCGGTCCTCGCCCACGTCCGCGACCCCGGCAACGCCGGCACCGTGCTGCGCACCGCCGACGCGGCCGGCGCGGACGCCGTGGTGCTCACCGACGCCTCGGTGGACCTGTACAACCCGAAGGCCGTCCGGGCCTCCGTCGGCAGCCTGTTCCACCTGCCGGTGGCGGTCGGCGTACCGGTCGAGGAGGCCGTCGCGCAGCTGCGCGCGGCCGGGGTCCGGGTGCTCGCCGCGGACGGCGCGGGGGAGCGCGACCTGGACCAGGAGCTCGACGAGGGCACCCTGGGCGCGCCCGGCGCGTGGGTGTTCGGCAACGAGGCCTGGGGGCTTCCGGAGGAGACCCGCGCGCTGGCCGACGAGGTCGTGCGCGTCCCGATCCACGGGCACGCCGAGAGCCTCAACCTGGCCACCGCCGCGGCCGTCTGCCTGTACGCCTCGGCCCGGGCGCAGCGCTCGCCCGGCGGCTGCCGCTCGAACGCCTGACCCGCACGCTCCCGGCGCCACCGGCCGAGGGCCTACTACAGGGGGCTGCGAGGCGCTAGGGTCTGCCTCTGTGGGGGGAACGGCACGGTGGGTAATCGGGGAGGACACCCATGGTCGGCAGCGGGCCAGAGCTCGACCCGGACGACCTACCGGACGGCCTGGTGGTCGCCGATGCGCTGGGCCGGGTGGTCTGCTTCAACCGGGCCGCGGCCCGGCTCACCGGCCTGCCCCCGGAGGCCGCGCTCGGTAGCGGGCTGGAGGACGTCCTCCCGCTGGAGGACCTGGACGGCCGCCGCTGGTGGCAGCTGACCGACCCGTACGGCGGCCTGGCCACCCGCACCGGCCAGCCGGAGCGCAACCTGCTGCTGCCCGGCGGCCGCGAGGTGCTGGTCTCCGCCCGGTACGTCCGGGACGTGCCGCTGGGGCCGCCGCAGCGGGTGGTGATCGCGCTGCGCGGCACCGAAGCCCGGCGCCGCACCGAGCGCAGCCACGCCGAGCTGATCGCCACCGTCGCCCACGAGCTGCGCTCGCCGCTCACCAGCGTCAAGGGCTTCACGGCGACGCTGCTGGCCAAGTGGGAGCGCTTCACCGACGGGCAGAAGCGGCTGATGCTGGAGACGGTGGACGCCGACGCCGACCGGGTCACCCGGCTGATCGCCGAACTGCTGGACATCTCCCGGATCGACGCCGGCCGGCTGGAACTGCGCAAGCAGGTGGTCGACCTGGCCGCCGCGGTGCGCCGGCACGTCGAGCGCAAGGTCGCCACCGGCATCCCCGAGGAGCGCTTCGACGTCCGGATCAGCGAGTCGCTGACCGTCCTGTGGGCCGACCCGGACAAGGTCGACCAGGTGCTGGCCAACCTGCTGGAAAACGCGGTGCGCCACGGCGAGGGAACTGTCACGATCGAGGTGGCACCGGCCAAGGAGGTCGTCGAGGCGCCCCTCTGGGAGCGCTCGGGCACCCCTCCCCGCATCGTGGAAGGAACCGCGGTCACCGTGAGCGACGAAGGAAGCGGCATCCCCGAGGAGTCGATGCCGCGCGTCTTCACCCGCTTCTGGCGCGGTTCCAAGCGCGGCGGCACCGGCCTGGGCCTGTACATCGTCAAGGGCATCGTGGAGGCCCACGGCGGCTCGATCCGGGTCGACCGGGCCCCCTGCGGCGGCGCCCGGTTCCGATTTATCCTGCCCGCCAGCGTTCCGGACTTCATGCTCTGAAGGAGCATGAACGACAAGCAGAGCATGCTCTGAAGGAGCATGAACGACAAGCAGAGCATGCTCTGAAGGAGCATGAACGCATGCTCCGGGGTCCCGCTGGACGGGCTTCCAGGCAGCCGCGCTACGCGCTGCGACTACACTCGACCTTTGGCGTTGTGGGACGCCCTGTGCGGCTGAGCCGCGGACACCCCTCTTCCCCGTCGTACGGAGAACGGCTGCCCGTGCCCCGGCCACACCGGGCGTACCGCAGGGGAGAGCCACCCTTACCTGAGCACGGACGAGCAGGAGCACGGGAAGATAGAGATGTCGGCACCCAACAAGTCGTACGACCCGGTCGAGGTCGAGGCCCTCAAGCCCGAGGTGGTGGAGCAGGCGCGGGACGAGGCCGTCGCCGCCTTCGCCGCCGCCAGCACGCTCGACGAGCTGAAGGAGGCCAAGGTCGCCCACACCGGCGACCGTTCCGCGCTCTCCCTCGCCAACCGCGAGATCGGCGCCCTGCCCCCGCACGCCAAGGCCGCCGCCGGCAAGCTGATCGGCCAGGCCCGCGGCGCCGTCAACAAGGCCCTCGCCAAGCGGCAGGCCGAGCTGGAGGCGGAGCGCGACGCCCGCGTGCTGGTCGAGGAGGCGGTGGACGTCACGCTGCCGTACGACCGTGCCCCGCGCGGCGCCCGGCACCCGCTGACCACCCTGGCCGAGCGCATCGAGGACACCTTCGTCGCGATGGGCTACCAGGTCGCCGAGGGCCCCGAGGCCGAGGCCGAGTGGCTGAACTTCGACGCCCTCAACCTGGGCCCGGACCACCCGGCCCGCTCGATGCAGGACACCTTCTTCGTACAGGCCCCGGACGGCTCCGCCGACTCCGGCGTGGTGATGCGCACCCAGACCTCCCCGGTCCAGGCCCGCACCCTGCTCGACCGCGAGCCCCCGGTCTACGTGGTCTGCCCCGGCCGCGTCTACCGCACCGACGAGCTGGACGCCACGCACACCCCGGTGTTCCGCCAGGTCGAGGGCCTCGCGGTGGACGAGGGCATCACCTTCGCCGACCTCAAGGGCACCATCGAGGTGCTGGTCGAGAAGCTGATCGGCGGCGGCCTGGAGCTGCGCTGGCGCCCCTCGTACTTCCCGTTCACCGAGCCGAGCGCCGAGATCGACCTGCAGTGCTTCGTGTGCCGCGGCGAGAGCGTCGGCAACCCGGACCGCCCCTGCCGGACCTGCTCCTCCGAGGGCTGGATCGAGCTCGGCGGCTGCGGCGTGGTCAACCCGCGCGTGCTGGTCGCCTGCGGCGTCGACCCCAACCGCTACAGCGGGTTCGCCTTCGGCCTGGGCCTGGAGCGGATCCTGATGAATCGTCACAACGTCGCCGACATGCGCGACATGGTCGAGGGTGACGTGCGCTTCACCCTCCCGTTCGGGATGGAGATCTGATGCGCGTCCCGCTTTCCTGGCTGCGTGAGTACGTCGACCTGCCGGCCGGCGAGACCGGCCGTGACGTGGCGGAGCGCCTGGTCCGGGCCGGCCTGGAGGTCGAGACCGTCGAGCAGCTCGGCGGCGACCTCAAGGGCCCGCTGGTCGTCGGCGAGGTGCTCTCCATCGAGCAGCTGACCGGCTTCAAGAAGCCGATCCGGCACTGCCTCGTCAACGTCGGCGACGCCAACGGCACCGGCGAGCCGCAGGAGATCGTCTGCGGCGCCACCAACTTCGCCGTCGGCGACAAGGTCGTCGTGGTGCTCCCGGGCGCCGTGCTGCCCGGGCCCTTCCCGATCGCGGCCCGCCAGACCTACGGCCGCACCTCGGCCGGCATGATCTGCTCGGCCCGCGAGCTCGGCATGGGCGACGACCACGACGGCATCATCGTGCTCCCGCCGGAGTTCGAGCCCGGCACCGACGCGATCGAGCTGCTCCAGCTGGTCGACGAGGTGCTGGACATCGCCGTCACCCCGGACCGCGGCTACTGCCTGTCGCTGCGCGGCGTCGCCCGCGAGGCCGCCGCCGCGTACGGGCTGCCGCTGGCCGACCCGGCGCTGCTCGACGTGCCGCCGGCCAACTCCTTCGGCTACCTGGTCAAGGTCAACGACCCGGCCGGGTGCGACCGTTTCGTGGCCCGCACGGTCGTCGGCATCGACCCGACCGCCAAGTCCCCGATCTGGCTGCAGCGCCGCCTCCAGAAGGCCGGCATCCGCCCGATCTCGCTGACCGTCGACATCACCAACTACGTGATGCTGGAGGTCGGCCAGCCGCTGCACGCCTACGACAAGCAGCGCGTGAGCGGCCCGATCACGGTCCGCCGGGCGGAGCAGGGCGAGAGCCTCACCACCCTCGACGGCGTGCAGCGCAAGCTCTCCGCCGAGGACCTGCTGATCTGCGACAACAGCGGCCCGATCGGCCTGGCCGGCGTCATGGGCGGTGCCTCCACCGAGATCCTCGACCCGGCCGCCGGCCCGGGCACCACCGAGGTGATCATCGAGGCGGCGCACTTCGAGCCGGTCGCCGTCGCCCGCGCCGCCAAGCGGCACAAGCTGCCCTCCGAGGCGTCCAAGCGCTTCGAGCGCGGCGTCGACCCGGAGGCCGCCCGCGCCGCCGCCCAGCGCGCCGTCGACCTGCTGGTCCTGATCGCCGGCGGCACCGCCGAGGCCGGGGTCACCGACATCGCCGCCCCGCACCCGGTGCGCACCATCACCATCTCCGCCGACCTGCCCGACCGGGTCGCCGGCACCGCGTACGGCCGCGAGACCGTGACCCGGCGCCTGCAGGAGATCGGCTGCTCGGTCGCCGGCGCCGACGTCCTGGAGGTCACCCCGCCGACCTGGCGCCCCGACCTCACCGACCCGTACGACCTCGCGGAGGAGGTCATCCGGCTGGAGGGCTACGACAACGTCCCCGCCCGGATGCCCAACGTGCCCCCGGGCAAGGGCCTGACCGAGGCCCAGCGCGTCCACCGCCGGATCGGCGTCGCGCTGGCCGGGGCCGGTTACGTCGAGGTCAACAACTACCCGTTCCTCGGCGAGAGCGCCTTCGAGGCGCTCGGCCTGGAGCCGGACGACCGGCGTCGGCGCACCGTCAAGCTGGTCAACCCGCTCAACGACGAGGAGCCGGCGCTGCGCACCACGCTGCTGCCGGGCCTGCTCGGCTCGCTGCGCCGCAACGTCGGCCGCGGCAACACCGACCTGGCGATCTACGAGACCGGCACCGTCTTCCTGCCCAAGGACGAGCTGTCCGTGGCCCCGCGTCCGGCCGTCGACCGCCGGCCGAGCGCCGAGGAGCTGGCCGCGCTGGACGCCGCGCTGCCGGACCAGCCGCGCCGGGTCGCCGTCGCCCTCGCGGGTGAGCGGCTGCCGTCCGGCTGGTGGGGCCAGGGCGCCGTGGCGTCCTGGGCGGACGCCGTCGAGGCGGCCCGTACGGTGGCCCGCGCGGCCGGCGTCGAGCTGACCGTCCGGCAGGGGCAGCGGGCGCCGTGGCACCCGGGCCGCTGCGCCGAGCTGGTCGTCACCGGCACCGACCGGGTGGTCGGCCACGCCGGTGAGCTGCACCCGCGCGTCGTCAAGGCGCTAGGCCTGCCGGCCCGCACCAGCGCGATGGAGATCGACGTCGACCTGCTCACCGCGGACGGCGCCGAGAAGGTCAACGGCCCTGCGGTCTCCGGCTTCCCGGTGGCCACCCAGGACGTCGCGCTGATCGTCGACGCCGCCGTTCCGGCCGCCGACGTGGAGGCCGCGCTGCGCTCCGGCGCGGGCGAACTGCTGGAGGCCATCCGGCTGTTCGACGTCTTCACCGGCGAGCAGGTCGGCGAGGGCCGCAAGTCGCTGGCGTACGCGCTGCGCTTCCGCGCCGCGGACCGCACGCTGACCGCCGACGAGGCGACCGCCGCCCGCGAGGCGGCCGTCGCCGAGGCCGTCGCCCGCACCGGCGCGGTGCTGCGCGGCGCCTGATCCCGTCAGGCCCCAGGGCCCCGTCCGGACCTCGGTCCGGACGGGGCCCTTCGCGTTGCCCGGAGCCCGCCCCTGGGCCTGTGGTCTGACCTGCGCCTTTGAAGAGCCTTGAAGAGACTTTGTCAAAACCCTTGCGGGGACAGGGAAGGAGGGCCTTAATTCTCGTTAGGAAAGTTTCCTAACCCCCCGAGGAAACGGAGCATCGTATGCGTCCCCAGCACCACCATGCCCTCCGCATCGCCCTCGCCGCCGCCCTGGTGGCCGCCCCCCTCACGGTCGCGGCCGCCGGCGCCGCCACCGCCGCGCCGCCGTCCGCGACGTCCGTCCAGCTCAAGGGAGTCGGGCTGGACGACCCGCACAAGAAGGACATCGCGATGCAGCTGGTGTCCAGCGCGGAGAACTCCTCGCTGGACTGGAAGGCCCAGTACAAGTACATCGAGGACATCGGCGACGGGCGCGGCTACACCGGCGGCATCATCGGCTTCTGCTCCGGCACCGGCGACATGCTGGACCTCGTCCAGCACTACACCGACCTCAAGCCGGGCAACGTCCTCGCCAAGTACCTGCCGGCCCTGAAGAAGGTCAACGGCAGCGCCTCGCACGCCGGCCTCGGCACCCCCTTCGTCAACGACTGGGCCGCCGCCGCCAAGGACACGGTCTTCCAGCAGGCCCAGAACGACGAGCGCGACCGGGTGTACTTCAACCCCGCCGTCAACCAGGCCAAGTCCGACGGCCTGCGCGCGCTCGGCCAGTTCGCCTACTACGACGCCATCGTCATGCACGGCCCCGGCAACAGCTCGGACAGCTTCGGCGGCATCCGCGCCGCCGCCCTGAAGAAGGCCAAGACCCCCGCCCAGGGTGGCGACGAGGCCACCTACCTCAAGGCCTTCCTGGACGCCCGCAAGGTGGTCATGAAGAAGGAGCAGGCCCACTCCGACACCAGCCGGGTCGACACCGAGCAGTCGGTCTTCCTCAACGCGAAGAACTTCGACCTCAACCCGCCGCTCAAGTGGAAGGTCTACGGCGACAGTTACGCCATCAACAGCTGACGGAACGTCAAGCGGGGCCCGGGAGCGGCACATCGCTCCCGGGCCCCGCCGCCGTCCACCGGCCGGTGCTCAGGCGCTCGCGGTGTAGTCGTAGAAGCCGCGGCCGGACTTGCGGCCCAGCAGGCCCGCGTCGACCATCCGGGAGAGCAGCGGGGGAGCCGCGTACAGCGGCTCCTTGTACTCGTCGTACATCGACTCGGCGATCGAGACGATGGTGTCCAGGCCGATCAGGTCGCACAGCCGCAGCGGGCCCATCGGGTGGGCGCAGCCGGCCTCCATGCCCTTGTCGATGTCGGAGGCGGTGGCCACACCCGACTCGAACATCCGTACCGCGGACAGCAGGTAGGGCACCAGCAGCGCGTTGACCACGAAGCCGGCCCGGTCGCGGGCGCGGATCGGCTCCTTGCCGAGCTCCTGGGAGGCGAAGGCCTCGACCCGCTCGGTGGTCACCGCCGAGGTGGTCAGCGTCGGGATGACCTCGACCAGCTTCTGCACCGGCGCCGGGTTGAAGAAGTGCAGGCCGATCACCTGCTCGGGGCGGGAGGTGGCGGCGGCCAGCTTCACGATCGGGATCGACGAGGTGTTGGAGGCGAGGATCGCGTCCCGGCGCTCGACCACCTGGTCCAGGGTCTGGAAGATCTTGACCTTGATGTCCTCGCGCTCGGCGACCGCCTCGACCACCAGGTCGCGGTCGGCGAAGTCGGACAGGTCCACGGTGAAGGTCAGCCGGGCCAGCGCCTCGTCCCGCAGCTCCGGGCTCAGCTTGCCGCGCTTGACCGCCGTGTCCAGGGAGTTGGTCAGCCGGGTGCGGCCGAACTCCAGCGCCTCGCCGCTGGCCTCCGCCACCAGGACGTCCAGCCCGGCCCGGGCGAAGACCTCCGCGATGCCCGACCCCATCAGGCCGCAGCCGATCACTCCGACGCGCGCGATGTCACTCACTCAGTTGCCCTTCGGTGGTGCTGGGGATCGCCCAGCGACTGGTGGCCCAGCGAGCTGCTGGTCAACGGGCCGGTGTGCCGGAATGGGTGCACCGGTCACCGTCCCGACGACGTTACTACTCCGTACCGGCCAGTAGGTCACCCCCTCCCCGGCCGGGTGCCAGTGCGAGACGTCGTCCGAACGGGTGAGGCCGGGCCCGCCGCCCGTGCGCCCGGGGCCACCCCCGCCCGGCGGCCGGAAGAATGCCGCAGACGGGGGCCGGGGACGGGAAGGGAGCACACGGTGCCGACGGGATCGCTCGCAGGACAGGTCGGCCTGATCACCGGCGCGGGCCGGGGAATCGGCCGGGAGATCGCCATCGGCCTGGCCGCCGAGGGCATGGCCGTCGGCCTGGTCGGCCGCACCCACGGGACGCTGACCGACACCCTCAAGGAGTGCGCCCGGCACGGCTCCCGCGGCGTCGCCGTCACCGCCGACGTCACCCGCGCCGGCGCCGTCCGCGAGGCCGTCCGGGTCGTCGAACGCGACCTCGGCCCGATCGACCTGCTGATCAACAACGCCGGCCTGGTCGACCGCGCGGAGGTGCCGCTCTGGGAGACCGACGCGAACCAGTGGTGGCAGGTGATCGAGACCAACCTGCGCGGCCCCTACAACCTGCTGCGCTGCGTCCTGCCCGGCATGGTGTCCCGGGAGCGCGGCCGGGTGGTCAACCTCAACTCCGGCTTCGCCCTGCGCCCGGACGGCGACTACACCGCGTACGCCACCTCCAAGGGGGCGCTGCTCCAGCTCTCCGACAACATGGCGGACTCGCTGGCCCGCCACGGCATCGTCATCCTCGACATCAGCCCCGGCGCGGTCGAAACCGACATGACCGCCGCGATGCCGATGTTCAAGGACACGACGACCTGGGGCTCCATCCCGTACATGGTCGCGGTCACCGTGGACGCCGCCCGGGGCCGCTTCGACGGCCTGCACGGCCGGTTCATCCACGCCGGGCGGGACGACCTGGAGGAGCTGGTCAACCGGGCCGCGGAGATCCGCGCGGCGGACGCCCGGACGCTGCGGATGCGCCCGTACAAGGCGGACGACCCGATGGGCTGAACGGGCCCCTCGGCCGGCGTGCCCCTCGGACGGCCTGCCACGAAGAGCGGTCAGGCGCACAGCTGACTGGCGGTCACCGGCTTCAGGCCCGCCTTGGCGAGACCGTCCAGGATGCCCGGCAGCGCGTCCACCGTGCACTGGTGGCCCATGTGCAGGGCGACCACCGATCCGCCGCGCACCGACTTCAGCACCCGGCGCTGCAACTCGGCGGCCGACGGGTCGTTGTAGTCGCGCGGGTCGACGTCGAAGGACAGCACGTGCTCGTAGCCGACCGCCTTCGCCTGCTCGCGCACCGTCCGGGTGGCGTACTGCGCGGCGGACGGGCGGAACCAGCGGCCGATCGAGCCGGTGAGCCGCTGCAGCCGTTCGGCGCACTGGGCGATCTCGTCGTGCACCTGGGCGGCCGTCATCGTCGAGAGGTCGAGGTGGTTCTGGGTGTGGTTGCCCAGCTCGTGGCCGGCGTCCAGGATCCGGCGGGCCATCTGCGGCTGCTGGTCGAGCCAGCTGCCGACCGCCATCACGGTCAGCTTGATGCCGCGCTGCTCGGCGGCCTCCAGCAGCGCGGTGGCCTGCTTCGGATCGCCGCTGCCGTGGCAGGTCAGCGCCACGAACTTGCTGGTGCGCGGCCCGTTCACCACCTCGACCGGGGTGCCGGCGGCGAGCGGCGGCAGCACCGGCGGCGTCGGAGGCGTCGGCGGGGGCGTCGGCGGCGTCGCGGCCCCGGCGGCCGGCTCCGCGCCGGTGGCCGGGTCGGTACCGGCGGTCGGGTCGGCCCCGATGGGCTGCGGCTCCGGCGGGGCGGACGGCACGGGGGAGGCCGGGCCCTCGCCGCCGTTCCAGGCCGGGTCGGTGGTGTGCTGCGGGTCGAGGGTGCCCGGGTGTACGGCGAGCACCCCGGCGTCGGCCCGGCGCGGGGTGCCGGAGGCACACGCGCTGAGGAACCCGCTGGCGGCGGTCAGGGCGGCCAGCTGGACGGCGGTGCGCAGTACGGTGCGGCGGTCGGCAGTCATCGGCAGTCAGCATAGAGACGGTGGCCACCCACGGCGATCCGAGGAGCGTCCCGGTACCGCCATTGACGTGCACACACACCACCGTCCGGGCGTTGCGTAAACCTGAACTGCCGGTGTTTCACCGGCGTGTCGTCGGATACGATCACGGCGCACCGCACGCCACGGGAGGGTGGCCGGGCCGGACGCGGGGTCACCCCCGTGGTACCGGGCGGGCCCGCCGGGCGCCGAGGCGGTGCCATGTCCGGCAGTGAGCACGGCAGAGGGGGCGGAACAGGATGCACGAGGACAGCGCGGCCGTCGGCGAGGCCACCGGCACCGACTGGGACTGGGCCAGAGCGGACGACTGGCAACCGCCGAGCGAGCTCGACACCGGCGTCCCGCACACCGCCCGGATGTACGACTACTACCTGGGCGGCAAGGACAACTTCGAGGCCGACCGCAAGGCCGCCCAGGCCGCCATAGCGGCCTACCCCGCGCTGCCGCTGCTGGCCCGCACCAACCGGCAGTTCCTCGGCGACGCGGTGGAGTTCGCCGCCGGCCGGGGCATCCGCCAGTTCGTCGACATCGGCACCGGCATCCCGGCCGTCGGCTCCACCAGCGAGGTCGCCCAGCGGGTCGCCCCGGACGCCCGGGTGGTGTACGTCGACAACGACCCGATCGTCGCCACCCACGCCCGCGCCCTGCTGGCCGGCCACCCCGCCGGACACACCTCGGTCATCGAGGCCGACCTGCGCGACCCGGCCGCCATCCTCGGCCACCCGGGCCTGCTCGCCGCCGTCGACCTGTCCCGGCCGGTCGCGCTGATGCTCGTCGCCGTGCTGCACTTCATCCGCGACGAGGACGGCGCCCAGCAGATCGTCCGCACCCTGCGCGACGCGCTCGCCCCCGGCAGCGCGCTGATCCTCTCCCACGGCAGCCCCGACTTCGCCTCCCGGGAGAGCGCCGCCGAAGGCACCCGCATCTACCGCAGCGCCAGCGCCCCCCTGGTGCTGCGCCCGCGCGCCGGCGTCGAACCCTTCTTCGGCGACTTCGAGTTCGCCGGCCCCGGCCTGGTCCAACTCCCGCTCTGGCGCCCCACCCCCGGCCACGTCCCGACCACCGAACTCCCCGAAGGCTGGCAGGACGTCTCCGCCTACGCGGGCGTCGCGTTCAAGCGGTAGCCCCGGATCACGAGGCGGTCCGGCCCCGACGCCTCCCTCCTGCGCCGGGACCGGCCTCGCACACCACGAACACTAGGCTCAGCCACTGACAGCCCGTCACCCGCTCCGGTGCGCACCCTGGTGGGCGACGGACCGTCAGCGGCCCGCCCCGGTACGTACCGGGAGAAATTGGCACGACAGCGCGGGCGGGCCGGTGCTAGCTTCCGCGACATGGAACCCCTGAGCGAGAACGAGATCCGCGCGTCCTTCGTCAACTGCTCCAAGGGCGAGGCCCGTCGACTCAACCTCCCTCGGGGCCTGGCGGAACTGCCCTGGGAGAACCTGGACTTCCTCGGCTGGCGGGACCAGGGCGCGCCCGACCGGGCCTACCTGGTGGCGTCGTACGACGGTGAGCCGGTCGGCGTGACGCTGCGGGTGCCGACGGTCCGCCGCAGCCTCACCAAGACCAACGTCTGCTCGCTGTGCATCACCGCGCACGCGGGCTCCGGCGTCGCGCTGCTCGCCGCCCGCCGGGCCGGGGCGGCCGGGCGGGAGGGCAACACCGTCGGCACGTACATCTGCGCCGACCTCGCCTGCTCGCTGTACGTGCGCGGGCTGAAGAAGTCCGCCCTGGTGACCAGGCCCGACGAGTCGCTGCCGCTGGAGCGGCAGATCGACCGGACGGTGGGGAACCTGGAGGCCTTCCTCGCCAAGGTGCTCGCCGACACCGAGCGCTGACGGGACTCGCCGACACCGCGCGCCGGTGGGATCAGTGCCCGCGCAGCTGGTCGAGGTCGCGCCGCTCCCGCTTGGTCGGGCGCCCGGCGCCCCGGTCCCGCTCGCCGGCCGTCGCGACGAGTTCGCGCGGCGGCCGCGGCGGGCTGTTGTCGACCAGGCAGTCCGCCGCCACCGTCGCGCCGACCCGCTTGCGGATGAGCTTCTGCACCACGACGACCCGCTCGTAGCCCTCCTCGCGGACCCGCACCTCGTCCCCGGGGCGCAGTGCCTGGGCCGGCTTGACCCGTTCGCCGTTCACCCGCACGTGCCCGGCCCGGCAGGCAGCGGCCGCCAGCGCCCGCGTCTTGGTGAGCCGGACCGACCAGATCCAGCTGTCCACCCGCACGCTTCCCTCGTGTTCAGCCATCCCTGGAGCCTACCCAAGCCGCCCGAACCGGCCCGAGCCCGGAACCCGAGCCAGCGGCGCCCGCTACGCCGCCTCCGGCACCATCCGGGCCGCCTGCGGGGCCTCCTGGACCGCCCAGCCGTTGCCGTCCGGGTCGTTGAAGAACACGAAGGAGTTCCAGGCCTCGCCGTGCCCGTCCACCCGGCTGCCCGCCTCGAAGTGCTGGACCGGGCTGACCTCGACGCCCCGGGCCGCGAGTTCGGCGTGCGCCTTGTCGATGTTCGGTACGACCAACTGCAGTCCCTTCACGGATCCGGGCGGCGCCCCGATGACCCCGGTGCCCACCACGATGGAGCACGTGGAGCCCGGGGGAGTCAGCTGGACGACCCGGACCCCGTCGCGCAACCGGGTGTCGTGGTCGACCGTGAAGCCGACCAGCTCCTCGTAGAACAGCTTCGCGCGGTCCACGTCCGACACCGGGACCACCACGACTTCGAGCTTCCAGTCCATCGCCCTCACCCCTCTCGGCCGGGCTCTTCCAGTATCCGTCGAAACGGTTCCCCGTCGGGCCGTCGGATAGCCTGAGAACACGATGAATCCCGAGATCACGCCCGCCGCGGCGACCCAGTTCAGTACGCCGTGGGGCGCCTTCGACCTCACCCGCTTCCCGGAGGACCCGCGTGAGCGGCTGCGGGCCTGGGACGCGGCCGACGAGTACCTGCTGCGCCACCTCGCGGGCGAGGCGGACAGCGCCGCCGGCACCGCGACCGACCTGGCCGGCCGCCGGATCGTCGTCCTGGGCGACCGCTGGGGCGCGTTGACCACCGCGCTGGCCGCCCACGAGCCGGTGCAGATCGTCGACTCCCACCTCGGCCGGCAGGCCACCCTGGCCAACCTGGCGCGGGCCGGCGCCACCGTCGACCCGGCCCGACTGCTGACCACCCGGGACGCCCCGCCGGAGCGGATCGACGTCCTGCTGGTGCGCGTCCCCAAGAGCCTGGCCCTGCTGGAGGACCAGCTGCACCGGCTGGCCCCCGCCGTCCACCCGGGCACGGTGGTGGTCGGCGCCGGCATGGTCGCCGAGATCCACACCTCCACGCTCCAGCTCTTCGAGCGGATCCTCGGCCCGACCCGCACCTCGCTCGCCGCCCGCAAGGCCCGGCTGGTCTTCTGCACCCCGGATCCGGCGCTGGACCCCGGCCCCAGCCCGTGGCCGCACCGCTACGCGCTGCCGCCGGACGTCGGGGCGGTCTCCGGGCGCACGGTGGTCAACCACGCCGGCACGTTCTGCGCCGAGCGCCTCGACATCGGCACCCGCTTCTTCCTCGGCCACCTGCCGACCCCGGCGCCCGGGGCCCGGGTGGTCGACCTGGGCTGCGGCAACGGCGTGGTCGGCACGGCCGCCGCGCTGGCCGGGCCGGGTACGGAGCTGGTGTTCGTCGACGAGTCCCATCAGGCGGTGGCGTCGGCGGAGGAGACCTTCCGCGCCAATCTGGGCCCGGACGCCCGGGCGGAGTTCCTGACCGCCGACGCGCTGGCGCCGGAGGTGGCGCCCCCGGGCTCGGTGGACCTCGTCCTGAACAATCCGCCGTTCCACTCGCACCAGGCCACGACGGACGCCACCGCCTGGCGGATGTTCACCGGTTCCCGGCGGGCGCTGCGGCCGGGCGGGGAACTGTGGGTGGTCGGCAACCGCCATCTCGGCTACCACGTCAAGCTGCGGCGTCTCTTCGGGAACTGCCAGCTGGTGGCGGGCAACCCCAAGTTCGTGGTGCTGCGCGCGGTCAAGCGGTAGTCCGGCGTCCGCTCGGTCGGTGGCTGTTCGGTCGCGGGCCGGTGGCGGCCCGGCCGGGCGGACGCAGGGCGGTTTTCGGGCGTTCTTCGGGGTCCTGACCGCAGCTCCTTGCATGAATGTTCCGTACTGCGTATATTCATGCCACAACAAAGGAGGAACGCCATGGCATTGCGAGTCGCCGTCGCCGGCGCGAGCGGATACGCGGGCGGCGAGGTGCTGCGTCTGCTGCTCGGCCACCCGGAGGTGGAGATCGGGGCGCTGACCGGCGGCTCGAACGCGGGCACTCGGCTGGGCGCGCTCCAGCCGCACCTGATCCCGCTCGCCGACCGCGTCCTCGAACCCACCACCCCCGAGGTGCTGGCCGGCCACGACGTGGTCTTCCTGGCGCTGCCGCACGGCCAGTCCGCCACCGTCGCCGAGGCGCTCGGCGACGAGGTCCTGGTGGTCGACTGCGGCGCCGACTTCCGGCTCCGCGCCGCCACCGACTGGGAGCAGTTCTACGGCTCCGCGCACGCCGGCACCTGGCCCTACGGCCTGCCCGAACTCCCCGGCCACCGGGCCGCGTTGAAGAGCAGCAACCGGATCGCCGTGCCCGGCTGCTACCCGACGGCCGTGTCCCTGGCGCTGTTCCCGGCGTACGCGGCCGGACTCGCCGAGCCGGAGGCCGTCGTGGTCGCCGCCTCCGGCACCTCCGGTGCGGGCAAGGCCGCCAAGACCCACCTGCTGGGCAGCGAGGTCATGGGCAACGTCAGCCCGTACGGCGTCGGCGGCGTGCACCGGCACACCCCGGAGATGGTGCAGAACCTCACCCCGGTCGCGGGCGAGCCCGTCACCGTCTCCTTCACGCCGACCCTCGTCCCGATGCCGCGCGGCATCCTCGCCACCTGCTCCGCCAAGGCGCGGCCCGGCGTGACCGCCGAGAGCCTGCGCGCCGCCTACGCCGGGGCGTTCGCGGACGAGCCGTTCGTCCACCTGCTGCCCGAGGGGCAGTGGCCGCAGACCAGCAGCGTCTACGGCGCCAACACCGCCCTCGTCCAGGTCGCGCTGGACGCCACCGCCGGGCGGATCATCGCGATCAGCGCGATCGACAACCTCGTGAAGGGCACCGCGGGCGGCGCGGTGCAGAGCATGAACATCGCCCTGGGCCTGCCCGAGGAGCTGGGCCTTCCCGTGAACGGAGTCGCACCGTGAGCAACAGTACGAACGTGGGCGTGACGGCCGCCAAGGGCTTCCGGGCCGCCGGTGTGACCGCCGGCATCAAGGCCTCCGGCACCCCCGACCTCGCCCTGGTGGTCAACGACGGCCCCGCGCTCGCCGCCGCCGGCGTCTTCACCGCCAACCGCGTCAAGGCCGCGCCGGTCGTCTGGTCCGAGCAGGTCCTCAAGGGCGGCCAGGTGTCCGCCGTGGTCCTCAACTCCGGCGGCGCCAACGCCTGCACCGGCCCGCTCGGCTTCCAGGACACCCACGCCACCGCGGAGAAGGTCGCCGGGGAGCTGGAGCTCAACGCCGGCGAGGTCGCCGTCGCCTCCACCGGCCTGATCGGCGAGCGCCTCCCGATGGACGTCCTGCTGCCCGGCGTCGCGCTGGCCGTCCGGGAGCTGAGCGCGACCGGCGGCGAGGCCGCCGCGATCGCCATCAAGACCACCGACACCGTGCACAAGACCGCCCAGGTCACCAGCCCGGCGGGCTGGACGGTCGGCGGCATGGCCAAGGGCGCGGGCATGCTCGCCCCGAGCCTGGCCACCATGCTGGTCGTGATCACCACCGACGCCGACCTGGACGCCGCCGCCCTGGACACCGCGCTGCGCGGCGCCACCCGCACCACCTTCGACCGGATCGACTCCGACGGCTGCATGTCCACCAACGACACCGTGCTGCTGCTGGCCTCGGCCGCCTCCGGCGTCGTCCCGGACGAGGCCGAGTTCGCCGAGGCGGTCCGCACCGTCAGCGCCGAGCTGGCCCGCCGGCTGATCGCCGACGCCGAGGGCGCCAGCAAGGACATCCGGATCGACGTCACCGGCGCCGCCACCGAGCAGGAGGCCGTCGACGTCGCCCGGACGATCAGCCGCAACAACCTGCTCAAGTGCGCCATCCACGGCGAGGACCCCAACTGGGGCCGGGTGCTGGCCGCGATCGGCACCACCGACGCCGCCTTCGACCCGGACCGGCTGGACGTGGCCATCAACGGCGTCTGGGTCTGCAAGGACGGCAGCGTCGGCGAGGACCGCACCCTGGTGGACATGGCCGGCCGCGAGGTCGTCATCACCGCGAACCTCAACGCCGGTACGGAGAGTGCCTCGTTGTGGACCAACGACCTCACCGCCGACTACGTCCACGAGAACAGCGCCTACTCGACCTGATGCCCGACAGGTGACGCGCGCCACCCGATGCGCGCCACCTGATCCGCGACACCCGATGCGCGACACCCGTTCGGACGAGGGACACCCGTGAAGATCGCACCCAAGGGCGAACAGGCCCGCAACAACACCGCGTTGCCCAAGGCGATGACGCTGATCGAGGCGCTGCCGTGGCTGGAGCGCTTCCACGGCAAGACCGTCGTGATCAAGTTCGGCGGCAACGCCATGGTGGACGAGAGCCTCAAGTCGGCCTTCGCCCAGGACGTCGTCTTCCTCCGCTACGCCGGCCTGCACCCCGTCGTGGTGCACGGCGGCGGCCCGCAGATCAGCGCCCAGCTGGACCGCCTCGGCCTGGAGTCCAGCTTCACCAACGGCCTGCGGGTCACCACCCCCGAGACCATGGACGTGGTCCGGATGGTGCTGGCCGGCCAGGTGCAGCGCGAACTCGTCGGCCTGCTCAACGAGCACGGCCCGTTCGCGGTCGGCATGACCGGCGAGGACGCGCACACCATGACGGCGGTCAAGCGGTACGCGGTGGTGGACGGCGAGCAGGTCGACATCGGCCTGGTCGGCGACATCGTCAACATCGAGGCCGGCGCGGTGAAGGCGCTGATCGCCGACGGCCGGATCCCGGTCATCTCCTCGATCGCGCGCGGCGCCGACGGCCACGTCTACAACATCAACGCCGACACCGCCGCGGCCGCCCTCGCGGTCTCGCTGGGCGCCGAGATGCTGGTGGTCCTGACCGACGTCGAGGGCCTCTACGCGGACTGGCCGAACTCCGACGACGTGATCAGCCAACTCGCCGCGAGCGAGCTGGAGGAGCTGCTGCCGAGCCTGGCCAGCGGCATGCTCCCCAAGATGGAGGGCTGCCTGCGCGCCGTCCGCTCCGGGGTGGGCACCGCCCGCGTCCTGGACGGCCGGGTGCAGCACAGCCTGCTGCTGGAGATCTTCACCGACGAGGGCATCGGCACGATGGTCGTGCCGGACGACGAACAGACCGTGACCGGGGGACTGGCATGACCGCGAACGAGCAACTGACCGGCCGGTGGCAGCACACCTTCACCGACAACTACGGCACCCCGCGGATCGCGCTGGTGCGCGGTGCGGGCGCCAAGCTCTGGGACGCCGACGGCAAGGAGTACACCGACCTGCTCGGCGGCATCGCCGTCAACGCGCTCGGCACCGCCCACCCGGCGGTCGTCGAGGCGGTCAGCCGGCAGATCGCCACCCTGGGTCACGTCTCCAACCTCTTCATGGCCGAGCCGACCATCGCCCTCGCCGAGCGGCTGCTGCGGCTGGACGGCCGGGAGGGCGGCCGGGTGTTCTTCTGCAACTCCGGCGCCGAGGCCAACGAGGCCGCGTTCAAGATCAGCCGCCGGACCGGCCGCACCCACCTGGTCGCCCTCCAGGGCGCCTTCCACGGCCGGACGATGGGCGCCCTCGCGCTCACCGGCCAGTCGGCCAAGCAGGAGCCGTTCCGCCCGCTGCCCGGCGACGTCACGCACGTCCCGTTCGGCGACGTCGAGGCGCTGCGCGCGGCCGTCACCACCGAGACCGCGGCGGTCTTCCTGGAGCCGGTCCAGGGCGAGAACGGCGCCATCCCGCTGCCCGAGGGCTACCTGAGGGCGGCCCGCGAGATCACCCGGGCCACGGGCACCCTGCTGGTCCTGGACGAGATCCAGACCGGCGTCGGCCGCACCGGGTACTGGTACGCCCACCAGGCCGTCGAGGGCGTCGAGCCGGACGTCGTCACCCTCGCCAAGGCGCTCGGCGGCGGGCTGCCGATGGGCGCGGTGCTGGCCTTTGGTGAGGCCGCCGAACTGCTCACCCCGGGCCAGCACGGCACCACCTTCGGCGGCAACCCGGTGGCCGCGGCGGCCGGGCTCGCGGTGCTGGACACCATCGAGTCCGAGGGCCTGCTGGAGCACGTCCGCAAGCTGGGCGAGCGGCTGCGCCAGGGCGTCGAGGCGATCGGCGACCCGCTGGTCTCGCACGTGCGCGGCGCCGGACTGCTGCTCGGCATCGTGCTCACCGAGCCGGTGTCGGCACGGGTGCAGGCCGCCGCGCAGGAGGCGGGCTTCCTGGTCAACGCGGCCGTCCCGGACGCCGTCCGGCTGGCCCCGCCGCTGGTGCTGACCGAGCAGGAGGCGGACGCGTTCCTCGCCGCTCTGCCGGGCGTCCTGCGGGCGGTGCGCGAGAGCGCCCCGGTCGATGCGAGCTGACCGTTGTCCGGGAGAATAACCACATGACCGTTTCCCACTCCGGCCCGTCCGCCGCAGGCCCGTCGCCGCAGGTGCCGCAGACCCGCACCGCGCGGCACCGGCGGATCGTGGACCTGCTCACCCGCCAGCCCGTGCGCTCGCAGAGCCAGCTCGCCAAGCTGCTCGCCGACGACGGACTCGTGGTCACCCAGGCGACGCTCTCCCGGGACCTGGACGAGCTGGGCGCGGTCAAGATCCGCAACCGGGACGGCGCGCTGATCTACGCCGTCCCGGCGGAGGGCGGCGACCGCACGCCGCGCGCGCCGATGGGGGAGTCGGCCAGCGAGGGCCGGATGGCCCGGCTGGCCGGCGAGCTGATGGTCTCCGCGACGGCCTCCGGCAACCTGGTGGTGCTGCGCACCCCTCCGGGGGCCGCGCAGTTCCTCGCCTCGGCGATCGACCAGGCGGAGGTGTTCGAGATCATCGGCACCATCGCCGGCGACGACACCGTCCTGCTGATCAGTCGGGACCCGGCGGGCGGCCAGGCGCTCGCCGACCACCTCATGCAACTCGCCCAGGCGAAGGCCCAGTAGCGCGCGACGACGCGAGACCCCGACGCGCAACGACGCGCAACGACACGAAACCCCGACCGGTGGAGACTTCCCCGGCCGGGGTTTTGTGTTTCATACGGACTAGTGCATACTTATGCCTGTCGCCGTAAACCTGTACGGAAACCCTGTACGTAGAGCTGTAAGGAGAAAGCCGTGGCCGAGCGCGTCGTACTCGCCTACTCGGGCGGACTGGACACCTCCGTCTGCATCGGCTGGATCGCCGAGGAGACGGGCGCCGAGGTCATCGCCGTCGCCGTCGACGTCGGCCAGGGCGGCGAGGACCTGGAGGCGATCCGCCAGCGCGCGCTGGACTGCGGCGCCGTCGAGGCCGAGGTCGCGGACGCCCGCGACGAGTTCGCCGACGAGTACTGCCTCCCGGCGATCAAGGCCAACGCGCTCTACCAGGGCCAGTACCCGCTGGTCTCCGCGCTGTCCCGGCCGGTCATCGTCAAGCACCTGGCCGCCGCCGCCCGCAAGCACGGCGCCACCACCGTCGCGCACGGCTGCACCGGCAAGGGCAACGACCAGGTCCGGTTCGAGGTCGGCATCAACTCGCTGGCCCCCGGCCTGAAGTGCATCGCCCCGGTGCGCGACTACGCGATGACCCGGGACAAGGCGATCGCCTTCGCCGAGGCCAAGGGCCTGCCGATCGCCACCACCAAGAAGTCCCCGTACTCGATCGACCAGAACGTCTTCGGCCGGGCCGTCGAGACCGGCTTCCTGGAGGACATCTGGAACGCCCCGATCGAGGACGTCTACGACTACACCCAGGACCCGGCCGCCCCGCGCGAGGCCGACGAGGTGGTCATCACCTTCGACGCCGGCGTCCCGGTGGCCGTCGACGGCCGCAAGGTCACCGTCCTCCAGGCCATCGAGGAGCTCAACAAGCGGGCCGGCGCCCAGGGCGTCGGCCGGCTGGACATGGTCGAGGACCGGCTGGTCGGCATCAAGTCCCGGGAGATCTACGAGGCCCCCGGCGCGATCGCCCTGATCACCGCGCACCAGGCCCTGGAGAACGTCACCGTCGAGCGCGAACTCGCCCGCTACAAGCGGCAGGTGGAGCAGCGCTGGGCCGAACTCGTCTACGACGGCCTCTGGTTCTCCCCGCTCAAGCGCGCGCTGGACGGCTTCGTGAACGAGGCCAACCAGCACGTCTCCGGCGAGATCCGGATGGTCCTGCACGGCGGCCGGGCCGTGGTCAACGGCCGCAGGTCCGACCAGTCGCTGTACGACTTCAACCTCGCCACCTACGACACCGGCGACACCTTCGACCAGTCGATGTCCAAGGGCTTCATCGAGATCTTCGGGATGTCCTCGAAGCTCGCCGCCCGCCGCGACCTCGCCTGATCCCCTCCCGTCCCCACCCCCCTTCCCCGTCAGGAGCCCACGCGATGTCCGCCGACCAGCACGCAGACCAGACCGCCGACGTCCGCCTCTGGGGCGCGCGCTTCGCCGACGGCCCGTCCGAGGCGCTGGCCAGGCTCTCCGCCTCGGTCCACTTCGACTGGCGCCTCGCGCCGTACGACATCGCCGGCTCCAAGGCCCACGCCCGGGTCCTGCACAAGGCCGGCCTGCTCTCCGAGGACGAGCTCGCCGCGATGCTGGCCGGCCTCGGCCAGCTGCTCGCCGACGTCCAGGCGGGCACCTTCACCGGGACCGTCGCCGACGAGGACGTGCACACCGCCCTGGAGCGTGGCCTGCTGGAGCGCCTCGGCGCCGACCTCGGCGGGAAGCTGCGGGCCGGGCGCTCGCGCAACGACCAGATCGCCACCCTGTTCCGGATGTACCTGCGGGACCACGCCAGGACCATCGGCGCCCTGGTGCTCGACCTCCAGCACGCCCTGGTCGGCCTCGCCGAGGCGCACCCGGACACCGCGATGCCGGGCCGCACCCACCTCCAGCACGCCCAGCCCGTCCTCTTCGCCCACCACGTCCTCGCGCACGTGCAGGCCCTCGGCCGGGACGCCGAGCGGCTGCGCCAGTGGGACGCCCGCACCGCCGTCTCCCCGTACGGCTCCGGGGCGCTGGCCGGCTCCTCGCTCGGCCTCGACCCGCAGGCCGTCGCCGCCGACCTCGGCTTCGAGGGCGGCTCGGTCGGCAACTCCATCGACGGCACGGCCTCGCGCGACTTCGTCGCCGAGTTCGCGTTCGTGACCGCGATGATCGGCATCAACCTCTCCCGGATCGCGGAGGAGGTGATCATCTGGAACACCAAGGAGTTCGGCTTCATCACGCTGCACGACGCCTTCTCCACCGGTTCCTCGATCATGCCGCAGAAGAAGAACCCGGACATCGCCGAGCTCGCCCGGGGCAAGTCCGGCCGGCTGATCGGCAACCTGACCGGCCTGCTGGCCACGCTCAAGGCCCTGCCGCTCGCCTACAACCGGGACCTCCAGGAGGACAAGGAGCCGGTGTTCGACTCCTGCGACACGCTGGAGGTGCTGCTGCCCGCGTTCACCGGGATGATGGCCACCCTCACCGTGCACCGGGAGCGGCTGGAGGAGCTGGCCCCGGCCGGCTTCTCGCTCGCCACCGACATCGCCGAGTGGCTGGTCAAGCAGGGCGTGCCGTTCCGGGTCGCGCACGAGGTGGCCGGCGCCTGCGTCAAGGTCTGCGAGGCCGAGGGCATCGAGCTGTCCGACCTGACGGACGAGCAGTTCGCGGCGATCTCGGTGCACCTGACGCCCGAGGTGCGGTCGGTGCTCAGTGTGCACGGCGCCATCGCCTCCCGCAACGGGCGCGGCGGCACCGCGCCGTCGGCGGTGGCGGTCCAGCTCGCCGAGGTGAAGGCGGACCTGGCGCGGCAGCAGGAGTGGATCCAGGGCTGACCACCGGTCTGCGGGGGAGGGGCGCGACGGTCCGACCGTCGCGCCCCTCCGGCGTCCGCACCCCCGGTCAGGCGTAACCCGGCCCGTCTCGGCCCGTCATGCACGGTGTGTGCACAACCCTTCCGCCCGTCCCCTCCGCCGAGGACGTCTTCCTCGCCGAACGCCGCCGCCGCGTGGTCCGCGAGACCGTGGCCGGCCTGCCGGGCCGCTGCCCCGAGCTGGTCGCCGCCCTCGCCGAGGATCCACCGCCGACCTACCGGGAGCTCTCCGAACGCCTCGGCATGCCGCGCGGCTCGATCGGGCCCACCCGCTCCCGCTGCCTCGCCTGCCTGCGGATCCTCCTCCACGCCGAGCGGTACCCGTGAGGGGTACCCGCGAGCGGCCGGTGACGCTCCGCACGCAGATCACCCCGGAGGCGGCTCCGCCCGAGTGACGTTCCGCACGCCCGCCCGCCGCCGTCGCCCGCCGCCCCCCCCGTGACCCTCGCCACGTCGAGCCGTCGCCGCCCCCGGCCACGCCCCGCGCGCGGCGCCCGCCACCGGCCCCACCACCCGCCCCGCCCCCGCGTGACCCTCGCCACGTCGAACGCCCCGAAGGTTGAGAGCAGCTGACACACGGGTAGAGCGCTGGCGAACGTAGCTCTTGACGGTGCCGCGATCACTCGGATACTGAGCGTGAGCGCGTCGCCGTCGACCCGGTCACTTCCGGGCCGCGCGGCTGGTACGTTCGTGCGCCACCCCCGGTCAGGGCAGATCCCCGGCCGGGACATCTCCGGCAGGGCATCCGGTGCGTCACCCTCACGTTTGCGCGCCGGGCACGACGATGGGGAGGCCCCAGCACATGGGCATGAGCGTGATCATCTCGGCGGCGGACGCCGAGGACGCGGAGCAGATCCTCAAGCTCCAGTACCTCGGCTACCAGCCCGAGGCAGAGCTGTACGGCGACTGGGCGATCGAGCCCCTGACGCAGAGCCTGGAGAGCCTGCGCGCCGAACTGTCCGGGCAGTACGTCCTGGTCGCCCGGCTGGGCGACGAGGTGGTCGGCACCATCCGAGGTCACGTCGACGCCGAGGGCGTCGGCCGGATAGGGCGCCTGGTCGTCCACCCGAGGATGCAGCGGCACGGCCTGGGCGGCCGGCTGCTGGACGCGCTGGAGCGCCGCCTCGCCGAGGACGGCCGTCCGGTGACCTCCTACCGCCTGTTCACCGGCCACCGCAGCCTCGGCAACCTGCGGCTGTACACCCGCCTGGGCTACCGGCAGTCCGCGGTCGAGCAGGTCACCGACCGGCTCAGCCTGGTACACCTGGAGAAGCCCGCCGTGGTGTCGCTCGCCGCGACCGCCTGAGCCCTCCGCCCGTTCCGGCCCGCACGGCGCCGCCACCATCCGGACACTCCGGTGGCGGCGCCGAGCCGCATCGTCGCTGGTGGCGGCGTCGGGTGTCCGCATTGCGGACATCACATCCAAGTAATTGGGTCCAAATCGACCCATCTGATTTACTGGCTCACATGACTGCGACGACGAAATGGACCCCCACCGGCACCCTGCCGGCAGGTGAGCGCGCCATGTGCCGTCGAATGTGTCACCGCTGAGGGCCACCGCCCCCGGCACCCGGTTGAGGGTGCCCCCACCTCGCGCCCCGAAGCGAGACCCGGCGTCGTTCCCGTCCGTGCGAGCGCGCCCAGCCTGCCACACCCCTTCTCCCGCCTGCCCGCCCATGGGCGGGTGGTCGTCCACGACGACTCGTGCCCGTGACTCGTGCCCGATGACTCGTAAGGGCCACGCCGTCGCGCGGCCCGGCCGCTCAGCGGCCACGATCAAGAGGTGGCAGGTCCGGATCCCCCTGGCGAAGCGCCGTGCACGTCGCCGACCGCACCCCGGTCGGGCGGCCGCCCGCCGCCCGCCCCCGACCCACGGAAGCAGCTGTGATCACCACCACGGACCTCACGAAGGTCTACCGCTCCCGAGGCCGCGAGGTGAGCGCCCTCGCCGGCGTCGACCTGCACGTCCGCCCTGGCGAGGTCTACGGAGTCGTCGGCACCAGCGGCGCCGGCAAGTCCACGCTCATCCGCTGCGTGAACATGCTGGAGCGTCCGACCTCCGGCACCGTCACGGTGGACGGGGTCGAGCTGACCGCGCTGTCCGGCGGCGAGAACCGGGCCGGCCGGGAGCTGCGGGAGGCGCGGCGCCGGATCGGCATGGTCTTCCAGCACTTCAACCTGCTCTCCTCGCGGACCGTCCAGCAGAACGTCGAGCTCCCGCTGGAGATCATCGGGCTGGACCGCACCCAGCGCCGCCGCAAGGCCGCCGAACTGCTCGACCTGGTCGGCCTCGGTGACAAGGCCCGCAGCTACCCCAACCAGCTCTCCGGCGGCCAGAAGCAGCGCGTCGGCATCGCCCGGGCCCTGGCCGGCGACCCCAAGGTGCTGCTCTCCGACGAGGCCACCTCGGCGCTCGACCCGGAGACCACCCGTTCGATCCTCAAGCTGCTGCGCGACCTCAACCAGCAGCTCGGCCTCACCGTCCTGCTGATCACCCACGAGATGGACGTCATCAAGTCCGTCTGCGACTCCGCGGCCCTGATGCGCGGCGGCCGGGTGGTCGAGTCCGGCCGGCTGACCGACCTGCTGGCCGAGCCCGGCTCCGAGCTGGCCCGCGAGCTGTTCCCGCTCAGCGAGTTCGGCACCGGCCACCCCGGCTCGACCGTGCTGGAGATCACCTTCCAGGGCGACTCCTCGGCCCAGCCCTTCGTCTCCCAGCTGGCCCGCACCTACCAGATCGACATCAACATCCTCGGCGCCGCGGTGGAGACCATCGCCGGCCGGATGGTCGGCCGGATGCGGGTCGAGCTCTCCGGCGGCCACCAGGACAACGTGGTGCCGATCGGCTACCTGCGCGAGCAGGGCCTACAGGTGGACGTACTGGGCACGGCGGACGGAGCGGTGGCATGACCTGGGACCAGATGTGGGCCCTGATGGGGCCCGCCACGCAGGAGACCTTCCAGATGGTCGGCGTCTCCACGGCCGTCACCGTGCTGCTCGGCCTGCCGCTGGGCATCCTGCTGGTGCTGACCGACAAGGGCGGGCTGCTGGCCGACCGGGCCGTCAACAAGTCGATCGCCTTCGTGGTGAACATCGCCCGCTCGGTGCCGTTCATCATCCTGATGATCGCGCTGATCTCCTTCACCCGCTGGCTGGTCGGCACCTCCATCGGCTGGCAGGCGGCGACCGTGCCGCTCACCATCGGCGCCATCCCGTTCTTCGCCCGCCTGGTCGAGACCTCCGTCCGCGAGGTCGACCGCGGCCTGGTCGAGGCCGTCCAGGCGATGGGCGGCAGCACCTGGACGATCGTCCGCAAGACGCTGCTCCCGGAGGCGCTGCCCGGCATCGCCGCCTCGGTGACCACCACGATCATCACGCTGATCAGCTACTCCGCGATGGCCGGCACGGTCGGCGGCGGCGGCCTCGGCACGCTCGCCGTCAACTACGGCTACCAGCGCTTCGAGACGGCCTTCATGTGGGTCATCGTGGCCGAGCTGGTGATCCTCGTCACCGCCGTCCAGCTGATCGGCGACTTCGCCGTCCGGCGCCTCGCCAACCGCGGCGGCACCGGCGGCCGGACCCGCCTGCTGGGCCGCACCCCGGCCGGGCCGGCCGCCCCCGACGAGGACCTCGTCGCCCCCTAGACCTCCCGGGTCCGACACCGGACCACGGCTCCCCGTATCACGCAGAAAGGCACTTTTCGTGCGCAACGCCCTGAAGTTCACCAGCATCCTCGCCACCGCCGGCATCGCCCTCTCGCTGGCCGCGTGCGGCAGCTCCGGGTCCTCCTCCTCGGACCCGAACGCGCCGCTCAAGGTCATCGCCAGCCCCACCCCGCACGGGCAGATCCTCAAGTTCGTCAAGGACAACCTCGCGGCCAAGGCGGGCCTCAAGCTCGACATCAAGGAGGTCACCGACTACGTGACCCCCAACACGGCGGTGCAGGACGGTTCGGCCGACGCCAACTACTTCCAGCACGTCCCGTACCTGGAGGACTTCAACAAGAAGCACGGCACCGACATCGTCTCGGTCGAGCCCGTGCACCTGGAGCCGCTCGGCGTCTACTCCAAGAAGGTCAAGTCGATCGCCGACCTGCCGGACGGCGCCACCGTCGGCCTGCCCAACGACGCCACCAACGAGGGCCGCGCGCTCAAGCTGCTCGCCGACAACAAGCTCATCACGCTGAAGGACGGCGTCACCACCGCCGCCACCCCGGCCGACGTGACGGGCAACCCGAAGAACCTCAAGTGGAAGGAGCTGGAGGCCGCCCAGCTGCCCCGCTCCATCGCCGACCTCGACGCCGCCGTCATCAACGGCAACTACGCGCTCGACTCCGGCCTGAAGCCCGCCACCGACGCGCTGGTGCTGGAGAAGGCCGAGGGCAACCCGTACGCCAACATCCTCGCCGTGAAGAAGGGCAAGGAGAACGACCCGCGCGTGAAGAAGCTGGCCGAGCTGCTGCACTCCGACGAGGTCAAGAAGTACATCGACGACACCTTCCAGGGCTCGGTCATCCCGGCCTTCTGAGCCGCGGTCCGATCCATGCCCTGACCCCGACCGGGCCCCCGCCGCACCTCGGCGGGGGCCCGGTCGGGCAGGATGCACCCGGGGAGCCCTGGTCGGCGGCGTTCTGACGTACCGTCGTGCGGGCGGCGCACCGCGTGACACCCGGGGCACGGCGGGGGCGTACGGTGTTGTGTTCACGACCCGGCGAGGAGAGACGGCATGGCAGCGAGCTTCCCCGAGACCGCCATCAGCACCGAACGGCTTCTGCTGCGGCCCCTTGCGGAGGACGACGCGCCCGGCCTGGCCACGATGATGGCGGACGAACTCGTCCTGGCCTGGACCGATCTGCCGCACCCCTTCACCGAGGCGTACGCGACCGAACTCGCCCGCACCCTCGCCCCCGCCCACCGGGCCGCCGGCCGCGGCATCGTCTTCGCCGTCACCGAGCACCTCACCCAGCGCCTGGTCGGCCTGGTCGAACTGCGCAACACCGACTGGCGCCTGCGCAGCACCGAGATCTCCTACGTCACCGCCTCCTGGGCCCGCGGCGAGGGCTACGCGCCCGAGGCCGTCCTCGGCGTCAGCCAGTGGCTGTTCGAGGACCGCGACTTCCTGCGCCTGGAGCTGCGCACCGCCGCCGGGAACACCGCCGCCCAGCAGGTCGCCCAGAAGATCGGCGGCATCAGCGAGGGCGTGCTGCGCAGCGCCTGGATAGTCCGGGGTGAGTCCAGTGAGGCCGTCGTGGAGAGCCGCAGCGACCTCATCCTGTGGAGCCTGCTCCCGGAGGACCTGGACGCGCCCGAGCCCGAGCCGCAGCGGACCGGCTGGCACGGCGACCACCGCTACGTGCTGCGCGACTGAGCCGCCCCGATCACGCGTGCCACCCGTGCCGCCCGTGCTGCCCGAGCCGTTCGTGCCGCTGATCCGCCACCGGCTCGTCACGGACATGTGTACGAGATGTCGGCGCCGAGGGGATCACACCCGGTAGCCTCTGCTCCGGCGCCGCACACCGGCGCGGTTTGTCGGCGCACCGAGTCGCACACCGGGTGACACCACAGGGACACCCCGGGTCGCAGGCCGGTCCGCGCACCGAGTCGAGGGAGAACGGCCGCAGATGGCTGACCGGATCACGGTCATCGGGTGGGACGGCACGCCGCTGACCGAGGCCGCCGGCGCGGCCCTCGCCGCAGCGACCCTGGTGGCCGGCGCCCCCTACCAACTGAACGCCCTCCCGGTGCCGGACGCCGCCGAGCGGATCACCCTCGGCAACGTCCGGCAGGCCGCCCGGCGGATCGCCGAGCACCGCGGCGCCGCCGTCGTGGTCGCCGAGGGCGACCCGGGCTTCTTCGGCGTCGTGCGCGCGCTGCGCCGCCCCGAGTACGGCCTCGAACTGGAGGTCCTGCCCGCGGTCTCCTCGGTCGCCGCCGCTTTCGCCCGGGCCGGTATGCCCTGGGAGGACGCCCAGGTGGTCAGCGCCCACGGCGGACGGCTGCGCCGCGCGGCCAACATCTGCCGGGCCCACCCCAAGGTCGCGGTGCTGACCGCGCCCGGCGCCGGTCCGAGCGAACTGGCCCTCATGCTGCGCGGGGTGCACCGGACCTTCGTGGTCTGCGAGGCCCTCGGCACCCCGGACGAGGACGTCACCGTCCTCACCTCCGACCGGATCGCCGACCACGTGTGGCGCGACCCCAACGTGGTGCTGGTGATCGGCGGTCACGGCGGTCCCCAGGCCGGCGGGGTCGACACGGAGGCCGGCTGGCTGGCCGGGCGCCCGGTCGGCTTCCCCGGCGCGGATCGCGGCTGGGCGCTCCCCGGTGACGCCTACGCGGGCGCCGGGCGCGCGGGGGACGAGCCCGGCGCATCGGAGGTGCTCCCCGCGCACGTGCGCGCCCTGGTGCTGGCCCGTCTGGGTGCTCGTCCGGGGGACCTGGTCTGGTCGGTCGGCGCGGGCAGCGGCGCCCTCGCGGTGGAGGCGGCCCGCTTCGGCGCCGCCGTGGTCGCGGTCGAGGCGTCCCGCTCGGCCTGCGCCCGGCTGGCGGTGAACGCGCGCCGGTACGGCGTCGAGGTGGAGACCGTGCACGGGCAGGGCCCCGAGGTGCTGGGCGGCCTGCCCGAGCCGGACGTGGCGGTGGTGGAGTCCGTCGGCCTCGACGTGGTGCGCGCGGTGCTGGCCCGCCGTCCGGAGCGGTTCGTCGCGGTGCCCCGGACCCTCGCCGAGGGGGAGCAGATCCACCGGGCGATCGCCGAGGCCGGCTACCGGGCGGACGGTGCGCTGCTGCAGTCCACTCCGCTGTCGGTCGCCGGTGGCGCCGGTGGCGGGCTGGCTCTGGGGGCGGGCGGTACCGGCGTGCTGCTGCTCTGGGGTGAGCAGATCGCGTGAAGGACTGGGGTGCGTCCTGTGGATTCGGTCCGATCCGCCGGGCGCGTTCCGCTCCCGCGCTGTGCTGCTGAGGGGTCGTGGTGGGGCCGGGCGGTGATCCAGGTCGCATCCGGACACCGATTCGAGAGGTGACCGTGCTGGGCCGGTAGTGTGGCGTCCTGGGCGGCTGCGGCGGTCGGCGACCCACCCGATTCAGTCGGTTTGTCGCCTTTTTGACGTGGTGCAACCCGGTTTTGCTCGGAGTGTGGGCAATTCGACGGGCCGCGTGCCGGACCTGGAGAATGCCGTAGGGTCCGGTGCGGTCGTGCCGGTTCCTCCGGGTTGTCGTTGTTTCAGATGGTGCGCCGCCCGGTGTGGGCGGCGCGCAGGCCGGGGTGCCGCAGTGCGCCGGAAGGACTTGGGCCGCAGCGCCTCGGCGCGGCGGCCGCGTGTGGTTGAGGGACGGGCCGGTGCAGGCCCGGCCCGTGCGGATGGGCGCTGCGGTCGGTGATCGTGTCGCCAAGGGCGCGGCAGCGGCCTGGAAGGAGCGTTTGACAATGACCGATGGCGGCCACGTCCCGGGCGAGGGAATGCCGGAGCACCTGAACGCCGGGCCGGACCAGCTCGGCGGACCGGAGGGCGTCGCGGGCGTTGCACCCCTGCAGGGCGTCGCGACGGACGGCGGCATGATCCCGAACCCGACGGCGCCGGGCCACGGCCTGGCCGGTGGTGCGGTGCCCCACGGCGCGGGAGTCATCCCGCCGCAGGGCCAGCCGCTCGGCGCGTCCGGCTTCGCCGTACCGGCCCCCGGCCTGTCGGCTCCCGGCGCACCGGCTCCCGGTGTGCCCGGTGAGGGCTGGGGCGTCGACCCGGGCGCCCCGCGTCCGGCCTTCCACTTCCTCGACCAGGACGACGAGGACGACGTCCTGCTGATGCCCGGTCCGCAGGGCTCCTGGGGCGAGCCGCTGGCGCCCCTCCCGACCGAGCAGACGCCGCTCGCCCCGCAGCAGGACGGCACGCCGGTCGAGCCTTCGTGGCCGCCGCTGGAGCCGCCGGTGCTCGGCGCCGAGCAGGCGCAGCAGCCGTTCCACGCCGCCCCGGCGCACCCGCAGGCCACGGAGGCGATGACGGCTTCTCAGCCGCCGCGCCGCCCGCTGCACGCCGGTCCGCCGATCCCGGACCCGTCGCTGATGACCGGCCAGGTCCCGGTGCGCTCGCTCGCCGACCGCGGCCCGTCGCAGGGCGGCACTCCCGCGCACGGCATCCCGGTGGTCGGCCGGCTGCCGATGGCCGAGGCCGTCGCCCCGGCGCCGGCCGCCGCGCCGCAGGCCGTTCCGGCGGCGCCCGCGCCCTCGGTGGTGCCGGCGGTTCCCGTGACGGAGGCCCAGGAGTCCCAGGAGTTCCAGCAGGTGCCGCTGGCCTCGCACCCGGTCGAGGCCCAGCTGGCCGTCGAGACGGTCGGGGCGATCGAGGTGATCGAGGTCGTCGAGCTGCCGGAGGCCGTCGTCGCCGAGGCCGCGGTGGACGCGGCGCAGGCCGCCGTGGCCGAGCCGGTCCCGGCGGAGTCCGGCCGGCCGGTCGTCGACCCGGGCGGCACACCGGTCGCCGGGGCCGTGGTGACGGCGCCCGCCGAGGCACCGGTCGAGGCCGCTGCTGAGGCGCCGGTCGAGCCCGTCGCCGAGGTTGCCGTCGAGGCCGCCGCGCAGGCCGCGCCCGCGGAACAGACCGAGGCCCCCGCCCCGGCCGGCCCGCCGCGGCGCATCTCCGCATTCCTCGCCGCGCCCACCCCGCACGGTCTGCCTCCGGTCGCGGCGGCCGCGCAGGCCCCGGTGGCCGAGGAGGCCGCCCCGCAGCAGCCCGCTCCCATAGCGGCCGAGGAGCCGGCCCAGGCCGCCCAGGCCGCCCCGCCCGTCGAGGCCGTGGTCGCGGTCGCGGTCGAGGCCGGTGAGCCCGCCGAGGCCGTGGCGCCCGCGCCGGAGGCGGTGGTCGAGCCCGTCGTCGAAACGGTCGTCGAGGCGGTCGCCGAGACCGCCGCCGGCACGGGCGAGATGCCCTCCGGCCAGGCCGTCGTCGAGGCCGTCGTCGAGCCCGCCGAGGCCGTTGCCGAGCCCGCCGCCGAGGTCGCTGCCGAGCCCGCCGAGGGCGGGCAGCCGCAGGAGGCCGCGCCGGTCGTGGACCAGGCCGTCGAGGCCCCGGTCGAGCCCGTCGTCGAGCCTGAGGCCGAGGCCGCCGCAGCGGAGACCGCGCCGCAGCCGGTCGCGGACGCCACCCCGGTCAGCGAGCCCGCCGAGCCTGTTGCCGTATCCGCCGAGACCGCCATCGAGACCGCCGCCGAGCCGGTCGCCGAGGTTTCCGAGGCCGTCCAGGCCGTCGAGCCTTCCGCGGCCCCGGACGACCAGGCCCAGCCCGTCACCGACCCGGCCGCAGAGTCCGCCGAGCAGGCCCCCACCGCCGAGTCGGCCGCCGTCGAGCCCGTGGCCGCCGAGGCCGTCGCCGAGGAGGCCGCCGCGCCGGAGGCCCCCGCCGCCGAGCAGCAGCCGGCTGAGCAGGCCGCCGAGCCGCTGACGGAGGAGTCGACGGAGCCGCAGACGGAGGACCAGGCGGAGGGTCAGGCGGAGCAGCCGGCCGAGGAAGCGCAGGCCGAGGAACCGCAGGCCGAAGAGCCGGCCGAGCCCCGCGGCCCGGCCGCGCCCGGCTTCGACCAGGCCGAACGCGAGGCCGTCCACCAGGTGATCCGCGAGCGCCGCGACATCCGCAACGGCTTCCGCCCGGACCCGATCCCGCACGAGGTGCTGATCCGCGTCCTGGAGGCCGCCCACACCGCCCCCAGCGTCGGCTACTCCCAGCCCTGGGACTTCGTGGTGATCCGCTCGGCCAAGACCCGCCGGCGGATGCACGCCCTGGCCGAGCGCCAGCGCGAGGTGTACGCGGACTCGCTGCCCAAGGGCCGGGCCAAGCAGTTCAAGGAAATCAAGACCGAGGCCATCCTCGAAACGCCGGTCAACATCGTGGTGACCGCCGACCGCACCCGCGGCGGCCGGCACACGCTGGGCCGCCACACCCAGCCCCAGATGGCCCCGTACTCGGCCGCCCTGGCGGTCGAGAACCTCTGGCTGGCCGCCCGCGCCGAGGGCCTGGGCGTCGGCTGGGTGAGCTTCTTCGACGACGAGGAGCTGGTCCGCGAGCTCGGCCTGCCCGAGCACCTGGAGGTCGTCGCCTACCTGTGCGTCGGCTTCGTCGACTCCTTCCCGGACGAGCCCGAGCTGGAGCAGCAGGGCTGGGCCAAGAAGCGCCCGCTGTCCTGGGTGGTCCACGAGGAGCAGTACGGCAACCGCGCGCTGCCCGGCGAGGAGCCGCAGAGCCTGCTCGCCGAGACCCTGCGCGGCATCCGCCCGCTGGACGCCAAGGCGCTCGGCGAGGCCTGGGACCGGCAGAAGCGGATGACGAAGCCGGCCGGCTCGCTCGGCATGCTGGAGATCATCTCCGCCCAGCTGTGCGGCCTGTCCCGCAAGTGCCCGCCGCCGATCCCGGAGCCCGCCTGCGTGGCGATCTTCGCGGGTGACCACGGCGTGCACGCGCAGGGCGTCAGCCCGTGGCCGCAGGAGGTGACCGCCCAGATGGTCGGCAACTTCCTGGCCGGGGGAGCGGTGATCAACTCCTTCGCCAAGCAGATCGGCACCGAGGTCTGCGTGGTCGACGTCGGCGTCGCCGCCGAACTGCCGGAGGCCATCCAGCAGGGCCGCACCACCGGCCTGCTGCCGCGCAAGGTCAAGCCCGGCACCGCCGACATGACCCAGGGCCCGGCGATGACCCGCGAGGAGGCGCTCAAGGCCATCGAGGTCGGCATCGAGACCGCCCGCGACCTCGTCGCGGCCGGCAACAAGGCACTGGTCACCGGCGACATGGGGATCGCCAACACCACCGCCTCGGCTGCCCTGATCTCGGTGTTCACCGGCCTCGACCCGGCCGAGGTCACCGGCCGCGGCACGGGCATCGACGACGAGACGCACGCCCGCAAGATCGAGGTCATCCGGGCCGCGCTGGCCCTGCACCGGCCCGACCCGGCCGACCCGATCGGCGTCCTCGCCGCCGTCGGCGGCCTGGAGCACGCGGCCCTGGCCGGCTTCCTGCTGGGCGCGGCCTCGCTGCGCACCCCGGTGGTCCTGGACGGTGTCATCGCGGGTTCGGCCGCGCTGGCGGCCAAGGCGATCGCCCCCGAGGTGCTGGCGGCCTGCATCGCCGGCCACCGCTCCGCCGAGCCCGGCCACCAGGCCGCGCTGGCGAAGCTGGGCCTGCGTCCGCTGATCGACCTGGACCTGCGGCTCGGCGAGGGCACCGGTGCCCTGCTGGCCCTGCCGCTGGTGCAGAGCGCGGCCCGGGCGATGCACGATGTAGCCACCTTCGACTCCGCCGGGGTCACCGAGAAGGGCTGACGTTCTCCGTCACCACTCCGCGGACCGGCCCGAGGGCGCGCCGGTCCGCGGAGCGGCGTCACGCCGCACCCGCACCCCGGACCCTCACCCCCGATCAGGAGCACCGCCGATGACCGCGCCCACCCCGCACCCCAGCACCGAAGGCCGTACCCCGTACCCGGTCGGCCTGCTGCTCGCCGGCCGCCGCGTGGTCGTGGTCGGCGGCGGCCAGGTCGCGCAGCGCCGGCTCCCCGCGCTGATCGCCACCGGTGCGGAGCTGCACCTGATATCGCCGGCCACCACCCCGGCCGTGCAGGCGATGGCAGACGCGGGCGAGCTCACCTGGCACGCCCGCCCCTACCGGGACGGCGACCTGGCCGGGGCCTGGTACGCCCTGGTCGCCACCGACGACCCGGCGGTCAACGGTGCCGTCAGCGCCGAGGCCGAGCGCGAGCGGGTGTTCTGCGCCCGCAGCGACGACGCCTCCGCCGCCACCGCCTGGACCCCGGCCAGCGGCCGCGACGCGGGTGCCACCGTCGCGGTCCTCACCGGTGACCCGCGACACTCCGCCGCTCTGCGCGACGCCATCGTGGACGGCCTGCGGGACGGCTCGCTGGCCGTCCGCCAGTTCCGCGCGCACGGCGTCGGCGGCGCCTCGGGGCAGCCGGGCCAGGGGAGCGTCGCCCTGGTCGGCGGCGGCCCGGGCGACCCGGACCTGATCACCGTGCGCGGCCGCCGCCTGCTGGCCGACGCCGACGTGGTGGTCGCCGACCGTCTCGCCCCGCGCGAACTGCTCGCCGAACTGCCCGAGCACGTCGAGGTCATCGACGCGTCCAAGATCCCCTACGGCCGGTTCATGGCCCAGGAGGCGATCAACCGGACGCTGATCGAGCACGCCAGGGCCGGCAAGTTCGTGGTCCGGCTCAAGGGCGGCGACCCGTACGTCTTCGGGCGCGGCGGCGAGGAACTGCTCGCCTGCGCCGAGGCCGGACTGCCGGTCACCGTCGTCCCGGGCATCTCCAGCTCGATCAGCGTCCCGGCGGCGGTCGGCGTCCCGGTCACCCACCGGGGCATGACGCACGAGTTCACCGTGATCTCCGGTCACGTCGGCCCGGACGACGAGCGCTCGCTCACCAACTGGGAGGCCGCCGCGAAGATGCGCGGCACCCTGGTGCTGCTGATGGCCGTGGACAAGATCGGCGCGATCGCCGCGAAGCTCGTCGAGCACGGCCGCCCGGGCGACACCCCGGTCGCGATCGTCCAGGAGGGCACCACCGCCGCCCAGCGCCGGGTGGACGCCACCCTGGCCACCGTCGCCGCGACCGTCGAGGCCGAGCGGATCAAGCCGCCGGCCGTGATCGTGGTCGGCGACGTCGTCAACGTCCTGGCGGCCGCCTTCCCGCGCTGAGCGCCCGGAGTGGGAAGTCGGGCCCGTCGACTTCCCACTCCGATTCCCATCCGACTTCCCCCGTCGGCCGGCCGCTCCGGCCGGCCGCTCCGGGCGGCTACTCCAGCGGCTGCTCCGTCCAGATCACCTTCCCCGTCGCCGTGTAGCGCGTCCCCCAGCGGTCCGCGAACTGCGCGACCAGGAACAGCCCGCGCCCGCCCTCGTCGGTGGTCGCCGCGTACCGCAGGTGCGGCGAGGTGCTGCTGCCGTCCGACACCTCGCAGATCAGCGCCCGGTCCCGCAGCAGCCGCACCCGGATCGGCCCGGTGCCGTAACGGATGGCGTTGGTCACCAGCTCGCTCAGGATCAGCTCGGTGACGAACGCCGCCTCGTCCAGCCCCCAGGCCGCCAGCCGCTCCGCCACCTCGGCCCGGACGGCGCCCACCGCCGCCGGTTCGGGCGGCACCTCCCACTCCGCGACCTGGTCCGGCGCCAGCACCCTGGTCCGCGCCACCAGCAGCGCGATGTCGTCCAGCGGACGCTCCGGCAGCATCGCCCCGAGCACGTCCGCACAGGTCTGCTCCGGCGTGCGCGGCGGCCCGGTCAGCGCCGCCCGCAGCAGTTCCAGCCCCTCACCGATGTCGCGCTCGCGGTCCTCCACCAGCCCGTCGGTGTACAGCACCAGACGGCTGCCCTCCGCGAGGTCCAGCTCGACGTTCTCGAACGGCAGCACCGCCAGCCCCAGCGGCGGCCCGGTCGCCAGCTCCGGGAACACCACCCGCCCGTCCGGGCCCACCACGGCGGGCGGCGGATGCCCGGCGCTGGCCAGCGTGCACCGCCGCGCCACCGGGTCGTAGATCGCGTACAGGCAGGTCGCCCCGGTCAGGGCCGCGCCCTCGCCGCTCCCGGCCTCGTCCTGGTCGATCCGGTTCACCAGGTCGTCCAGGTGCCCCAGCAGCTCGTCCGGCGGCAGGTCCAGCGTCGAGAAGTTGTGGATCGCCGTCCGCAGCCGACCCATCGTCGCCGCCGCGTGCAGGCCGTGCCCCACCACGTCCCCGACGACCAGGGCCACCCGCGCGCCCGGCAGCGGGATCACGTCGAACCAGTCGCCGCCCACCCCGGCCTGGGCCGGCAGGTAGCGGTGCGCGACGTCCAGCGCGCTCTGCGGCGGCAGGTTGCGCGGCAGCAGGCTGTGCTGGAGCGTCACCGCCATCGCGTGCTCCCGGGTGTAGCGGCGCGCGTTGTCGATGCACACCGCCGCGTGCGCCACCAGTTCCTCGGCCAGCGTCAGGTCGTCCGCCTCGAACGGCTCCGAGCGGTCCGCCCGCCAGAACCGGGCCACTCCCAGCAGCACCCCGCGCGCCCGCAGCGGCACCCGCACCATCGAGTGCACCCCGTACGCCAGCACCCGGGCCGACCGCTCCGGATCCTGCTCCCGCCACCCCGGGGCCTGGGCCAGCCGGGGCTCCAGCCCCGACTCCCCGCTGTGCAGCGCCCCGGCCAGCGGGGTGGCCGGCACCACGTCCAGCACCGTGTCCACCGGGTAGAACGGAGCGTCGTCCCGGATGCCGGCGAGCGCGACGCGGCGCATCCGCCCCAGCGAGGTGCCCGGCGGCGGCTCCTCGCCCGTCAGCACCTGGTCCGCCAGGTCCACCGTGACGAAGTCCGCGAACCGGGGCACCGCGACCTGCGCCAGCTCCTCCGCCGTCCGCGTCACGTCCAGCGAGCTGCCCACCGTCACCCCGGCGTCGTACAGCAGCCGCAGCCGCCGCTGCGCGCCCTCGGCCCGGCCGGACAGCGCCAGCAGCTCGGTGGAGTCACGCAGCGTGGCGACGCAGCCGGGCGGGCCGCCCACCTGGTCGGTCAGCCGGACGTTCACCGCCAGCAGCCGTTCCCCGGCCAGCACCACCTCGTCGGTCACCGGACGGTTGGCGGTCAGCAGTTCCTCGGGCGCGGGCTCCAGGCCCAGCTCGGTCACCGGCCGGCCCTCGGCGTCCGGCGGCAGGTCCAGCAGCCGCCGCGCCTCGTCGTTGCAGAGCAGCAGCCGGCCGTCCGCGCCGACGATCATGACGCCCTCGCGCACCGCGTGCAGCACGGCCGCGTGGTGCTCGTACATCCGGGTCATCTCGGCCGGGCCCAGCCCGTGGGTCTGGCGCCGCAGCCGCCGGCTGATCAGCGCCGTGCCGAGGGTGGCCAGCCCGACCGCGCCCGCGGCGGCGCCCAGCACCACCGGCAGCTGCCGCTCGCTCGCGCTGCTGACGCTCCGCACCGTGACGCCCGCCGAGACCAGCCCGGCCACCGAGCCGTCCGGCGCGTACACCGGGACCACCGCCTGGACCAGTGGGCCGAGTGAGTCGGTGACGCGCTCGGTCACCACCTGCCCGTGCACCGCGGGCAGGTAGGTGCCGACGAACTTCTGGCCGATCAGGGCCGGGTCGGGGTGGGTGTAGCGGATGCCGTCGTCGCTCAGCACGACGATGAAGCCGACGCCCGACGACATCCGCGCCGCCTCCGCCTTGGGCTGCAGGACCGCGGACGGGTCGGGGGAGCGCAGCGCGTCGACGATGCCCGGCGAGTTGGCGAAGGTCTGCGCGACCGCCACCGACCGGTTGCGGGCCTCGTGGTCGGCGTCGGTGCGCGACTGCACCACCAGCGCCACCGCGGCAGCTGCCACCAGCAGCAGGACGACGAGGACCTGCAGCGCGAACACCTGCCCGGCCACCGACCGGTTTCGCACGGGCCACGGCCGCTTCGCGCGTGGCAGCTGTAGCCGACCGTTTGGGCGCCCACCGGAGGAGCCGGCGGAACCAGTAGCACCAGAGGCCGACGGAGCCCAGGATCGGCCCGGAAAACGGGCCATACGGCCATGTTTGCACCATGGCTGGCACAGGGCCAAGGCCAGCCCGCCCCGCGGCTTGGGCCGTTTGGCCTTCCCCGCCCCGCCTTGGCAAGATCGCAGGGTGTCCGAACCCAGCGCCATCACCGACCCCGCCGACCCCCGCCTCGGCGACTACACCGGCCTCACCGACGTCGAACTGCGCCGCCGGCGCGAACCCGCCGAAGGCCTGTTCATCGCCGAGGGGGAGAAGGTCATCCGCCGCGCCCTCGCCGCCGGCTACCGGATGCGGTCGATGCTGCTGACCTCCAAGTGGCTGGAGGTGATGGCCGACGTCATCGCCGAGGCGGACGCCCCCGTCCACGTCGTCGAGCCGGGGCTCGCCGAAGCCGTCACCGGCTACCACGTCCACCGCGGCGCGCTCGCCTCGATGGAGCGCAAGCCGCTGCCGCAGGCCGTGGACCTGCTCGTCGGGGCCCGCCGGGTCGCCGTCCTGGAAGGCCTGGTCGACCACACCAACCTCGGCGCGATCTTCCGCAGCGCCGCGGCCCTCGGCATGGACGCCGTCCTGCTCTCGCCCGACTGCGCCGACCCGCTCTACCGGCGCGCCGTGAAGGTCTCCATGGGCGCCGTCTTCGCGGTGCCCTACGCCCGGCTCGACCCCTGGCCGGCCGCCCTGGAGACCGTCCGCACCGCCGGATTCACCCTCCTGGCCCTCACCCCCGCCGACGGCGCCGTCGACCTCGCCGGCCTCGCCCCGCACCGCCTCCCCAAGGCGGCCCTCATGCTCGGGGCCGAAGGCGACGGCCTCACCGGCCCCGCCCTCGCCGCCGCCGACCACGCCGTCCGCATCCCGATGGCCCACGGCATCGACTCCCTCAACGTCGGCGCCGCCGCCGCCGTCTCCTTCTACGCCGTCACCGCCCCCACCGCCTGACGGGGAGGTCGGCCCGCCCGACCTCCCCTCTCGCGCCGGAGGAGCCCACCCGCCCCCCGCCCCCCGCCTCCCCGGGGGCGGGAGCTCTCATCACACAGGAAGCGGGAAGCGGGAAGTCGGCCTGGCCGACTTCCCGCGCCGCGGCCCCCGCTGGGTGGGGCGGCCCCGGGCG
>NZ_JBFBIR010000015.1:0-158005 GCF_040685715.1 Kitasatospora sp. NPDC088264 | reverse complement strand
GCGCGTCACCAACACGGGGCGCACACCCCCACCGGGCCTCACCACCCCCCCCCGGGGCGCGCCCCCCCCCCCCCCCGCGCGCGGCCGCCGGGCCCGTGTCGTCTCAGCCCGAGAAACGGGAACATCCGGATCCCGAGACGGGCATGGAGGAGCGGGCCGGGGAATCTATACGATGAGCCCATGCGTTCCGTCGATGTGAGCAACCAGGCCCCGGGCACCCGCCTCGTGGCGCGCCTGCACGTCGACCTGTGCCGGCTCGCCAGTGCGATCTGTCCCGGCACGCCCGCGCGTTCGCGCTGAGCCGCCCGCCCCACCCGGTGCCCACCGCCTGCCGGCGACGCCGAGCCCCGGGACCACCCTCCCCGCCGTGCCCGCCGCGGCCCACCCACCTCACGACTCGCACAGGAGCGCACCCATGGCCATCGAGGTCCGCATCCCGACCATCCTCCGCACCTACACCGACGGCGCCAAGGCCGTCGAGGGCACCGGCAGCAACCTCGGGGAGCTCTTCGCCGACCTCGACGCCCGCCACCCGGGCATCGCCGCCCGCCTGGTCGAGGGCGGTGAGCTGCGCCGCTTCGTCAACGTCTACCTGAACGACGAGGACGTCCGCTTCCTGGAGGGCATCTCCACCGCCCTCGCCGACGGTGACAGCGTCACCATCCTGCCCGCCGTGGCCGGCGGAGCCCGCTGACCTCCCGCCCTCCCGTCCGCCCAGCGGCGGGCGGGAGGGCGCCCTTCCGCACCCCCACCGCCGTGGCCGGAGGCCTCCCTTGCGTTACGACAGCCCGCTCGAAGCCGTCGGCAACACCCCGCTGGTCCGCCTGCCGCGGCTGTCCGCCGCCGTCCCCGGCAACACCGACGGGCAGGTGACGCTCTGGGCCAAGCTGGAGGACCGCAACCCCACCGGCTCGATCAAGGACCGCCCGGCGCTGCACATGATCGAGCGCGCCGAGGCCGCTGGCCGGCTCACCCCCGGCTGCACCATCCTGGAACCCACCAGCGGCAACACCGGCATCTCGCTCGCCATGGCCGCCAAGCTCAAGGGCTACCGGATGGTCTGCGTGATGCCCGAGAACACCAGCGAGGAACGGCGCGAACTGCTCCGCATGTGGGGCGCCGAGATCATCCCCTCGCCGGCCGCCGGCGGCTCCAACACCGCCGTCCGGATCGCCAAGGAGATCGCCGCCGAGCACCCGGACTGGGTCATGCTCTACCAGTACGGCAACCCCGACAACGCGGGCGCCCACTACGCCACCACCGGCCCCGAGATCCTCGCCGACCTGCCGACCGTCACCCACTTCGTGGCCGGCCTCGGCACCACCGGCACCCTGATGGGCGTCGGGCGCTACCTGCGCGAGAAGGTCCCCGGCGTGCGGATCGTCGCCGCCGAACCCCGCTACGACGACCTGGTGTACGGGCTGCGCAACCTCGACGAGGGCTTCGTCCCCGAGCTGTACGACGCCGCGGTGCTCACCACCCGTTTCTCGGTCGGCTCCGCGGACGCCGTCCGCCGCACCCGCGAACTCCTCCAGCAGGAGGGCATCTTCGCGGGCGTCTCGACCGGCGCGATCCTGCACGCCGCGATCGGCGTCGGCCGCAAGGCCGCGGCGGCCGGGGAGCGCGCCGACATCGTGTTCGTGGTCGCCGACGGCGGCTGGAAGTACCTGTCCACCGGCATCTACACCGCGGAGACCACCGAGGCGGCCGTCGAGGCGCTGCAGGGGCAGCTCTGGGCCTGAGAGCCCCAGCGGTGCTGGAGGGCCAGCTCCGGGCCTAGCCGCGTTGCAGGGCCTGCTGCGCGCGGGACCAGACCTGCCGGTCCACCGTGCCGGCCCGGCGGCGGAAGGCCGACAGCGGCACCTCGCGCAGCTCGTCGGTCTCCAGCCAGCTGGTGCGGCCCTGCCGGTCGCCCACCGAGGCGGGCGGCAGCGGCAGCACGCCCGGGCGTTCGGCGTGGTGCTTGCTGGTGATCTTCGCGACGGTCGCGGTGCGGCCGTGCACCCGCAGCACCAGGCACGGGCGGTCCTTCGACCCCGGGCCGTCCTCGAACGGGACCTCCGCCCACCAGATCTCCTGCGGCTGCGGCCCCGGACGGCCCTTGGCCGCCGGGCGCGGGCGCGGAGCCGTCGGACCGGCCGGTCGCGGCGCCGGGCGGGTGCGCCGGACCAGCGCCCCCACGACGGCGGCCAGCAGCGCGACGCCCGCCACCGCCAGGACCACCCAGACCCCGGTCGAACTGTTCATGGCGCGAACCGTACCGGGCCCATGGCGGCCCCCACCACCGTGAGTGCCCGGACGGCCGGGCATTTGTCCGCACCAGGCTCCCGGTTCGTCACGGAATGACCACGGTGCCCGTTCCGTGGTGAAGAGTCGCCGACGCCCGGACAGGCTGCCTCACGTACGCCCGCCCCGCCCCTCCGGAGGTGCCTCGTGGGGAGAAGCTCCGAGCTGTGGTCCTACGCCGAGATCGCCCGCCACATCAACGTGCAGGCCGAGAGCGTCCGCAACTACCGGCGGCACGGGCTGCTGCCCGACCCGGACGTCCTCGACGCCGGCGGCCACCCCCGCTGGTACCCCGACACGATCAAGGCCTGGGCCCGCAACCGCCCCCGCCACCGCTGACCCGACGGCACCCGAACGGACGGCACCGCCCCCGCCCCGGCGTTCTGGTGATTCCAGCCACAGCCCGGCACGGGGACGGGGGCAAAGTGCCGCTCCGCCCTTACTCTCGACACGCGAAGCAGTGCTACCGGCCGGTTCCACCGGCCCGGCCTGCCGTTTTCCAGCAGCAGCCAGGACGTGTCGGGGCGGAGGGGCTCGGATGAAACTGACCGTGGTGGGGTGCTCGGGGAGCTTCCCGTCCGCCGAATCGCCCTGCTCCAGCTACCTCGTCGAGGCCGACGGCTACCGCGTCGTGCTCGACCTCGGCAACGGTGCCCTCGGCGCCCTGCAGAAGTACGTGGACATCTACGAGGTCGACGCCGTCCTGCTCAGCCACCTGCACGCCGACCACTGCGTCGACCTGTGCGCCTACTGGGTCGCCCGCAACTACCGCGCCGAGGGCTGCCCCGACCCGATGCCCGTCTACGGCCCGGCCGGCACCGCCGAACGGCTCGCCCGCGCCTACGACATGCCGGAGAACCCGGGGATGAAGGAGGTCTTCGACTTCCACACCCTCACCCCCGGGGCCTTCGACCTCGGCCCGTTCCGGATCGAGGTCGCCCAGGTCAACCACCCCGTCGACGCCTTCGCCTTCCGCCTCGAACACGACGGCCGCGCGCTCGTCTACTCCGGCGACACCGGCGAGAGCGCCGAACTCGTCGAACTCGCCCGCGACGCCGACCTCTTCCTCTGCGAGGCCGCCTACATCGACGGCCGGGACACCTACCAGGCCGTCCACCTCAACGGCCGGGAGGCCGGCGAGCACGCCGCCGCCGCCCACGTCCGCCGGCTCGTCCTCACCCACATCCCCCCGTGGACCGACGCCGAGCACAACCGCCGCGATGCCGCCGCCGCGTACCCGGGCCCCGTCGAGGTCGCCCGGGCGGGTGCGGTGTACCGGATCTGAGCGGGCGGGCGGGCCGGTCGGCTCGGCGTCGGTCGTCTCAGCGTCGGCCGGGGAGCGGCAGGCCGAGGTGGTCGCGCAGGGTCGTCCCGCTGTAGTCGGTGCGGAACACCCCGCGCTCCTGGAGCAGCGGCACCACGTGGTCGACGAACGCGTCCAGGCCGCCCGGGGTCAGGTGGGGGACGAGGATGAAGCCGTCGGCCGCGTCGTTCTGCACGAAGAAGTCGATCCGCTCGGCGACCGTCGCGGGGGAGCCGATGAAGGACTGCCGGCCGGTCACCTCGATCACCAGCTCGCGGCTGGTGAGCTGCTTCTCGGCGGCCAGCGCCCGCCAGCGGGCGGCGACGGCCGACGGGTCGCCGATCCGGACCCGGCCCTGGGCCAGGGCGCTGTCCGGGTCGGGGTCGACGGCGGGCAGCGGACCGTTCGGGTCGTGGTCGGACAGGTCGATGCCCCAGACCTGTTCCAGGAAGGCGATCGTGGTCTGCGGCCCGACCTGGGCCCGGCGGACCTCGGCGGCGAGTTCGGCGGCCTCGGCGTCGGTGTCGCCGAGGGCGAAGGTGACGCCGGGCATGATCTTCAGCTCGTCCGGCTTGCGGCCGTACGCGGCGAGCCGGCGCTTGACGTCCGCGTGGAAGGCCTGGCCGTCGGCGAGGGTGGAGTGCCGGCTGAAGACGACGTCGGCGGTCGCGGCGGCGAACTCCCGGCCCTCGTCGGAGTCCCCGGCCTGGATGACCACCGGGTGGCCCTGCGGCGGGCGGGGCAGCGAGAGCCGGCCCTCGACCTCGAACTGCGGGCCGCTGTGCCGGACGGTCTCCGCTCCGCCGTCCCAGAACTCCCGGGCGAGCTGCACGAATTCGGCGGCCCGGGTGTAGCGGTCGGCGCGGTCGAGGTAGCCGCCGCGGCGGAAGTTCTCCCCGGTGAAGGCGTCCGAGGAGGTGACCACGTTCCAGGCCGCGCGCCCGCCGGAGAGGTGGTCCAACGAGGCGAACCGACGGGCCAGTTCGTACGGTTCGTTGAAGGTGGCGTTGACGGTGCCGGCCAGCCCGAGACGGGTGGTGACGGCGGCCAGCGCGTTCAGCACGGTGATCGACTCGGGGCGGCCGACCACGTCCAGGTCGTGGATGCGGCCCTTGTTCTCGCGCAGCCGCAGGCCCTCGGCGAGGAAGAAGAAGTCGAACTTCCCGCGCTCGGCGGTCTCGGCGAGGTGGCGGAAGGAGTCGAACTCGATGTGGCTGCCGGAGTCCGGGTCGCTCCACACCGTGGTGTTGTTGACGCCGGGGAAGTGTGCGGCGAGGTGGATCTGCTTGAGCGGGCGGTCCGTCATCGGGTCACCTCGGCGAGAGCGGCAGCGGACGGGGCGGCGGTGGCGGCGGTGTTGGTGGCGGCGTTGGTGGCGTAGCGGCTGGCCGGGCGGGCCAGGCCGAGGTGGTCGCGCAGGGTGCGGCCGGCCGCGTACCCGGCGCGGAACAGCCCCTGGGCGCGCAGCACCGGGACGACCCGTTCGGCGAGGGCGGCCAGGTCCCGTTCGGGCTCGGCGGGGACGAGGTGGAAGCCGTCGACGCCGGTGCCGATCGCGGCGAGGTCGGCGAGCAGGCGGTCGGCCGCGGCGTCGTCGGGCAGGGAGGCGTCGGTCCGGGCGAGGATGCGCAGGTGCTCGCCGGCGCGCAGCCGCAGTTCGGTGGCGGCGGCCAGCCGGGCGGCGTGGTCGGGGGCGTCCAGCAGGACGACGTCGGCGTACCGGATCGCCGCCGCGACCCGGGCGCGACCGCCGGGGGAGGCGTACGGGGCGAGGTCGACGGCGGACACCGGGACGGCGACGACCGGGCGGCCCTGCGGTGGGCGCGGGGTGATCGACGGCCCGCGGACGGAGAAGTGCGGGCCCTCGAAGTCGACGTAGTGCAGCTTGTCGCGGTCGATGAACCGCCCGGTGGCGGTGTCGCGGATCTCCGCGTCGTCCTCCCAGCTGTCCCAGAGCCGGGCGGCGACCTCGACGGCGTCGGCGGCTTCGGCCCAGAGCGCGTCCGCGGGGGCGGTCGGGCGGCGGCCGAAGGCCTTGGCCTCGGCCTCGGTGGCGGAGACGCCGACCAGCCAGCCGGCCCGGCCCCGGCTCACCCAGTCCAGCGTGTTGACCGCGATCGAGGTGTGGAACGGCTCGGTGTGGGTGGTGGTGACGGTGGGCACCAGTCCGACCCGCTCGGTCAGCGGGGCGATCCGGGCGAGGGTGGCGAGGGCGTCGGGGCGGCGCGGTTCGGAGGTGAAGGAGTCGTCGAGGGTGACGAAGTCGAGGGTGGCCCGCTCGGCGAGGCGGGCGAGGGCGGCGTAGTGCCCGGCGTCGACGTGGCCGGGGCTGTCCAGGGCGGCGGAGAGGTGCAGTTGGCGGGGCATGCTGAGGCCTGACTTTCCTCGTGCGGACGCGTGCGGGCGACGCCGGCGAACGCGCACAGGGGGTGTGCGGGTGCGTACGGCCGCGCGCGGGTGCGCGGGTGCGCGGTGGCGGCCCGGAGGCGGGCGGGGCCCGTGCGGGCGGGAGGGGAGGAACGGCGCCGGGCGGGAGGTCAGCCGGGCGGCGGGGGGAACGGTCGGCTCAGCCGCGACACGCCGCGGACCACACGCGACCGAAGTCGATGTGGCTGCGGGTCACCAGCGGGCAGGACGCGTTCACGGCTTCAGTTGACCAGTGCCTGCGCCGGTTCGTCAACCGCCGTTCCCGCCGCCCCGGGGCGGGACGCACGACGACCCCGCCCCGCCGCTGGGGGAGCAGCGGCGGGGCGGGGTCGTGGAGTGCGGACGGGCGGGGCCTCAGGCCTTGGTCACGTCCTCGATCTCGTCGTCGTCCTCGCGGCCGGGGGTCTTGAGGTCGAACTTGGTGATCGCGAAGCGGAAGAGGAAGTAGTACAGCGCACCGAAGACCAGGCCGATCGGGATGATCAGCCACGGCTTGGTGGCCAGGTTCCAGTTGAGCCCGTAGTCGATCAGGCCGGCCGAGAAGCCGAAGCCGTCGTGCACGCCCAGGCCCCAGGTGACGGCCATCGAGAGGCCGGTGAGCACCGCGTGGATCAGGTAGAGGACCGGGGCGATGAACATGAAGGAGAACTCGATCGGCTCGGTGACACCGGTCACGAAGCTGGTCAGTGCGACGGAGATCATCATGCCGAGCACGGCCTTGCGGCGCTCGGGGCGCGCGGCGTGGGCGATCGCGATGGCGGCGGCGGGGAGGCCGAACATCATGATCGGGAAGAAGCCGGACATGAACTGGCCGGCGGTCGGGTCACCGTGGAAGAAGCGCGGGATGTCGCCGGTCCAGGTGTGGCCGGTGGGGTCGGTGAAGCTGCCGACCTGCTGCTGGAAGAAGGTGTTCAGGAACTGGTGCATGCCGACCGGGATCAGCGCGCGGTTGGCGACACCGTAGACGCCGGCGCCGACGCTGCCGAGGCCGGTCAGCCAGTCGCTGGCGTGGGTCAGGCCGGTGCCGATCGGGCCCCAGATGAGGCCCATGACGACGCCGAGCAGGGTGCCGAGGAAGGCCATGATGATCGGGACGAGGCGGCGGCCGTTGAAGAAGCCGAGCCAGTCGACGAGCTTCTTGCGGTGGTACTTCTGCCAGATCACGGCGCTGAGCAGGCCGACCACGATGCCGCCGAAGACCCCGGGGTTCTGGGGCTTTCCTTCCGGCAGCGCCGCGGTGATGCTCCCGTCCACCGGGAAGACGGTCAGCACGTTGTGGAAGACCAGGTAGCCGACCAGGGCGGCCAGCGCGGTCGAGCCGTCGGCCTTCTTGGCGAAGCCGATGGCGACACCGACGCAGAACAGCAGCGGCAGGTTGCTGAACACGGCGTCACCGGCGGTGGCGAAGACCTGGGCGACCTTTCCCCAGCCGAGCCAGTCCTTGCCGAAGACGTCGTCCTGGCCGAGGCGGAGCAGGATGCCTGCGGCCGGGAGGACGGCGACCGGCAGCTGGAGGCTGCGGCCGATCTTCTGCAGGCCCTGGAGGAGGTTCTGGCCGAACTTCTTGACGGGGCTTGGCGTGGCCGGAGCCGTGGCGGGCGCCGGTGCCTGCGCTGACTGACTCATTGGGGTGGGTTCCTAACGGCATGGCGGTCGGGGGAGGGGCACAGGGGGCCGAACCGCGAACTGGTCTACACCACGTGTGGTGTAGACCAGTTTTGTAGCACGGGTGGAGAAGGGGGGGAACCCCGGAAAGCGCCCCTGCCGGGAAGCGCTATGAAATCGAAACCTAGTTGCGGAACGACGATCATGATTACCCGCCGTGATTGGGATTTTGGCTATTTGCGCAACAAAAAGACCCGGCCCCGTCCGGAGGCCCCGCCGAGGCCTCGTCAGGGGTCCGCCGCGGGCCCGGCGGTGCGCGGACGGGGGTCGGGTCGGCGGGGTTCACGGGCGGACGCGACGGTGTCCGGGCGGGGGGCGGCCTCCGGAGCTCCGGTGTCTGCTGCCGGGGTCCGGTCCGGGTGCGGTGGGCGGTGGGGAAGGGGCCCACCGGGGTGTCGGACATCACGGACGGCCGGCGGTCGGGAGGAGTCCGGGCCCCACCCCGTCCGGCTTCGGCCAATCCGCGGCTTTCCGACCCCCGCGGCGCATGGTCGGGGTCGGCGGGGAAACGGTGGCGGCCGATTGCCGGCCACCGCCCGCGCCGGGCGGCGGCGGCCTTTCCCCACCCCCGCGGTGCCCCCGGCCGGCGGCCGGGCGGTGCGGGTCGCCCCGGCCCCGCCTGGCACGGCTGACGGCCCGCCGGGGAATCCCCGGGGCGCATATCGGAATTGTTTTACCGCCCGGGCATTTGGTCATTTCCGGAAATGCCGAAGGCCTCCGGACCGTCGGGTCCGGAGGCCATTGCGGGTGCTGCCCGGTGACGCTCGGTTTCAGACCTTGGTGACGTCCTCGACCTCGCTCTCGTCCTCCCGCCCGGGTGTTTTCAGATTGAATTTGACGATGATGAACCGGAAGAGCGCGTAGTACACGGCGGCGAAGCAGAGCCCGATCGGGATGATCAGCCACGGCTTGGTGGCCAGCCCCCAGTTGATGACGTAGTCGATCAGGCCGGCCGAGAAGCTGAAGCCGTCGTGCACCCCGAGCCCCCAGGTGACGGCCATCGAGGCGCCGGTCAGCAGCGCGTGCACGCCGTACAGGGCCGGGGCGACGTAGGCGAAGGAGTACTCGAGCGGTTCGGTGACGCCCGTCACGAAGGAGGTCAGGCCGACCGAGAGCATCAGGCCGTAGATCTCCTTGCGGCGGTGCGGTTTCGCCGAGTGCGCGATCGCCAGTGCGGCGGCGGGCAGCGCGAACATCATGATCGGGAAGAATCCGGACTGGAACTGGCCGGCCGTCGGGTCACCCGCCAGGAAGCGCGGGATGTCGCCGTGCGCGATGGTGCCGTCCGGCTTGATGAACTCGCCGAACTGGAACCAGACGAATGTGTTCAGCAGCTGGTGCATGCCGATCAGCAGCAGCGCGCGGTTGAACAGGCCGAAGATGCCGGCGCCGCCCGCGCCCAGGTCGGCCAGGGTCTGGCTGAAGTCGTTGAGCCCGCGGCCGATCGGCGGCCAGACCCAGAGCGCCACGCAGGCGGTGGCCAGGCCCACCACCGCGGTGATCATCGGCACCAGGCGGCGGCCGTTGAAGAAGCCCAGCCAGTCGACCAGCCTGGTGCGGTGGAAGCGGACCCAGAGCCAGGCCGACATCAGGCCGATCAGGATGCCGCCCAGGACGCCCGGGTTCTGGTACGTCGCGGCCGCCGCCTTGGCCGAGCTGTAGTCCACGCACTGGCCGGTCCAGGCGTCGGTGACCAGGACCGTCCCGTTCTTGCAGTTCTCCGGGAACGCGTGCAGGACCTTGTAGTAGACGAGGAAGCCCACCACGGCGGCCAGCGCGGTGGAACCGTCCGCCTTCTTCGCCATGCCGATCGCCACACCGACGCAGAACAGCATCGGCAGGCCGAACGAGGAGTCCAGCAGGGCGCCGCCGGCCGAGGCGAAGACCTTGGCGACGTCGGTCCAGCCGAGGCCGTCCTTGCCGAAGACGTCGGGCTGGCCGAGCCGGTTGAGGATGCCGGCCGCGGGGAGCACCGCCACCGGGAGCTGCAGGGAGCGGCCCATCTTCTGGAGGCCGCCGTAGAAGGTGTGCCACCACACGCGCTGCGGGGCCGTGGCGCCTGCCGAACTCATCCTTCGCCCTCCGAGAGCAGTTGCCGGCCGGTGGCCCCCGGCGGGACCCCCGGGCGGGGATCCGGAACACCCGGGGTCCTTTCTGCGTTCATCGGAGTACACATATATTGGTGTAGACCACTTTGGGACGCAGGCCGCACTCCGGGCACGAGCCCGCTGCTCGTCATCCTCTGGTGGCGGTCGGGACCGTGCGCGCCGGAATGGGCCAAAAGTGGACTAACGTGGCAGATCGGACCGGAGCAGGTGATGCTGGTCGCGCTGCCCGGCGGCGCGACCGCGGCTGAACCCGCGTCAGCACCGGTACCGACCACGCCGGCCACCGGTCGGCGGACACCCCAGTACAGCGCAGGACGGCACCCGGCAGAGCGGCCGGCGGGCCGAGACAGAGGGAGAAATCAGATGGCCAGCAAGGCTGAGAAGATCGTCGCCGGTCTGGGCGGCATCGACAACATCGAAGAGGTCGAGGGCTGCATCACCCGCCTTCGCACCGAGGTCAAGGACGCCTCCCTGGTCAACGAGGCCGCCCTCAAGGCCGCCGGCGCCCACGGCGTCGTCAAGATGGGCACCGCCATCCAGGTCGTCATCGGCACCGACGCCGACCCGATCGCCGCTGACATCGAGGACATGATGTGAGCTGAGCCACCGGGCTCACCCCACCCCCGGCCCGCCGCCCCACCCGGGAACGGCGGGCCGAGGCGCACCCGGGGACGGCGCCGAGCGCAGCCGGGGAGCGGCGCCCAGCCGCACCCCGGCGGGCCGAGGCGCACCCGGAACACCCGCTCCGAGCGACTACGCTCAGTGCCTATGTCACGCATCGACGGCCGCACCCCCGACCAGCTCCGCCCCATCACCATCGAACGGGGCTGGAGCAAGCACGCCGAAGGATCCGTCCTCATCTCCTACGGCGACACCAAGGTGCTGTGCACCGCCAGCGTCACCGAGGGCGTCCCCCGCTGGCGCAAGGGCAGCGGCGAAGGCTGGGTCACCGCCGAGTACTCCATGCTCCCGCGCGCCACCAACACCCGCGGCGACCGCGAGGCCGTCAAGGGCCGCATCGGCGGCCGCACCCACGAGATCAGCCGGCTCATCGGCCGCTCGCTGCGCGCCGTCGTCGACCACCGCGCCCTCGCCGAGAACACCATCGTCCTCGACTGCGACGTCCTCCAGGCCGACGGCGGCACCCGCACCGCCGCCATCACCGGCGCCTACGTCGCCCTCGCCGACGCGGTCGCCTGGGCCCGCGACCGCAAGCTCCTGCGCGCCAAGGGCCAGCCCATCACCGGCGGCGTCAGCGCCGTCAGCGTCGGCATCATCGACGGCGTCCCGATGCTCGACCTCCAGTACGAGGAGGACGTCCGCGCCGAGACCGACATGAACATCGTCTGCACCTCCGACGGCCGCTTCGTCGAGGTCCAGGGCACCGCCGAGGGCGCCCCCTTCGACCGCGCCCTGCTCGACCGCCTGCTCGACCTCGGCACCCTGGGCTGCGCCGAGCTCGACGAGATCCAGCGCAAGGCCCTGGAGGCCTGAACCGGTTCGGCCCACGGCGCCGTGGACCCGGATGTACCCGCAGCCGTACGGGCCGCTGTACACGCCGGGCCCGAAGCCCGTACGGTTCCCGCAGCACCCCTGCTGCGGGAACCGCGCACCCCCCGGCGCGCGTCCCGTCCCACGGAACCCGCGCGCCCCACAGGAGGACCGGATGCCGTCCAGCATCGCCCGCCCCGCCGCCCTCGCCGTGGCCGGCCTGATCGCCATCCTCCCGCTCAGCATGGTCAGTTGCTCTGCGGCCCAGAAGGCGATCGACTGCGGCAGCACGGCGGTCAGGATCACCGGTGACCTCGCCGACGTCACCAGCGCCTACGGCAACGCGAGCAACGACTCGGCGGCCGCCGGGAAGGCGCTGGAGAAGCTCAGGACCGACCTCAACCAGGTCGGCAAGAACTCCAAGAACACCGACGTCGCCAAGGCCGTCGCCGACCTGCAGAAGCAGGCCGACAAGGTCCAGCAGGCCGTCGACAAGAAGGAAGTCCCCGACCTCAAGCCGCTCGGCGACGCGGCCGGCAACCTCACCTCGGTCTGCACCGGCTGACGCCGGGACGGCTGCCGATAGGGTGGGCGATATGTCCACCCGATTGATCCTCGCCACCCGTAACCAGCACAAGGTCGCCGAACTCCGCGCCATCCTCGGCGAGGCCGGCCTGGACGTCGAACTCGTCGGCGCCGACGCCTACCCCGAGATCCCGGACGTCCCGGAGACCGGCGTCACCTTCGCCGAGAACGCGCTCCTCAAGGCTCACGCCCTCGCCCGCGCCACCGGCCTGCCCGCCGTCGCCGACGACTCCGGCCTCTGCGTCGACGTCCTGAACGGCGCCCCCGGCATCTTCTCCGCCCGCTGGGTCGGCAAGCACGGCGACGACCGCGCCAACCTCGACCTGCTGCTCGCCCAGCTCTCCGACATCTCCGACCCGCACCGCGGCGCCCACTTCTTCTGCGCCGCCGCCCTCGCCCTCCCCGACGGCACCGAGCGCGTCGTCGAGGGCCGCCTCCTCGGCACCCTGCGCACCGCCCCCTCCGGCGACGGCGGCTTCGGCTACGACCCGATCCTCCAGCCCCTCGGCGAGACCCGCACCTGCGCCGAACTCACCCCCGCCGAGAAGAACGCCATCAGCCATCGCGGCCTGGCCTTCCGCGGCCTCGCCCCGGTCGTCAAGGACCTCCTGGGCTGACGGCCGGTCGGAGAGCGCCGAAGGCCCGCCGCGGATCATTCCGGGGCGGGCCTTCGAATCTAAGGCTAGTGCGGCCTGAGGGACTTGAACCCTCACGGGATTTCTCCCACGGGCACCTAAAACCCGGGCGTCTGCCGATTCCGCCAAGGCCGCATGGCCTCTAGTCTAGGGCTTCGCCCGTGCCGGGGCACCGTCCTTTCCGGTGCGGCACCGTCCCGGATGCGGGCGGGCGGTGGTGTCGAGGGGTTCGGCGGCGGGTTCGGCGGCGGGTTCAGTGGGGGCGTTCGGTCGCGGGGTGACGGGGTTTCGGCCAAGGGGTGACTTGTTGCCGTCGGTGGGGTGACCGGCGGGGTTGGGGATTTGATTACCAATTGGTACAGACCTATTGACCTATGTGGTTCAGACCACATAGCTTCGGCGCCAATTGCAATCCCCCCACGTGCGTGCTCCCCCACAGGCACGCGCCGACACTCTCTCCCGGAGGACCGAGTGTTGATCCGAAACACGGCGGAGCGGCGTCCCACCGCCGCACTCCGCCGCAAGAGCCCGGCTGCCCGGGCGGGCGCGGTCGCGCTGGCGGCGGCCGGTCTGGCCGGTCTGCTGCTGTCGACGCTGGGCGCGGTGCCCTCGCAGGCGTCCGCGACCGTCGACAACGGGGCCTGTCGCCCCGACGGCCTGTACCAGACGCCCGGGGTGGACGTCCCGTACTGCTCGGTCTACGACACCGGCGGCCGCGAGAAGATGGGCGCGGACCACCAGCGCCGCATCATCGGCTACTTCACCGGCTGGCGCACCGGCAAGAACGGCGACCAGCCCTACCTGGTGAACGACATCCCCTGGGACAAGGTCACCCACCTCAACTACGCGTTCGGCCACGTCGGCGGTGACAACAAGCTCTCCGTCGGCACCGACGGCCCGACCAACGAGGCCACCGGGATCTCCTTCCCGGGCGTGCCCGGCGCCGAGTTGGACCCGACGCTGCCCTACAAGGGCCACTTCAATCTGCTGACGAAGTTCAAGAAGCAGTACCCGAACGTCAAGACCCTGATCTCGGTGGGCGGTTGGACCGAGACCGGCGGATACTTCGGGGACGACGGCAAGCGCGTCAACTCCGGCGGCTTCTACTCGATGACCGTCAACCCGGACGGCAGCGTCAACCAGGCCGGCATCGACACCTTCGCCGCCTCGTCCGTCGACTTCATCCGCAAGTACGGTTTCAACGGCGTCGACGTCGACTACGAGTACCCGACCTCGATGAAGGACGCCGGCAACCCGCTGGACTGGCAGCTCGCCAACTCCAAGCGCGGCTCGCTGGCGAAGGGCTACGCGGCGCTGATGAAGACGCTGCGCGAGAACCTGGACCGGGCCGGCGCCGCCGACGGCAGGCACTACCTGCTGTCGGTCGCGGCCCCGTCGTCCGGCTACCTGCTGCGCGGCATGGAGACCTTCCAGGTGGCGCAGTACCTGGACTACGTCAACATCATGTCGTACGACCTGCACGGCGCCTGGAACAAGTACGTCGGCCCGAACGCCTCGTTGTTCGACGACGGCAAGGACGGCGAGCTGGCGGCGGCCAACGTGTACGGCACCGGCCAGTACGGCGGCATCGGCTACCTGAACGCCGACTGGTCGTACCACTACTTCCGCGGTGCGATGCCGGGCGGCCGGATCAACGTCGGCCTGCCGTACTACACCCGGGGCTTCAAGAACGTCACGGGCGGCACCAACGGCCTGTGGGGCACCGCGGCGGCGACCACCTGCCCGGTCGGCTCCGGCCTGACCTCCTGCGGTGACGGCGCGGTCGGCATCGACAACATCTGGAACGACAAGGACGACGCGGGCAAGGAGTCCCCGGCCGGGTCGAACCCGATGTGGCACGCGAAGAACCTGGAGAAGGGCATCCTGCCCGACTACCTGGCCAAGTACGGCGTGAAGGACACCGCGCTGCAGGGCACCTACGCCCGCAACTACAGCAGCAGCCTGGTGGCGCCGTGGCTGTGGAACGACGCCAAGAAGGTGTTCCTCTCCACCGAGGACGAGCAGTCGGTGGGTGCCAAGGCGGACTACATCGTCAACCAGGGCGCCGGCGGCGCGATGATCTGGGAGCTCGCGGGCGACTACAAGTGGGACGCGAGCGCCAACGGCGGCAAGGGCGAGTACGTGCCGGGTTCGACGCTGACCTCGCTGATGTACGACAAGTTCAAGGCGGCCACGCCGTACGGCGCGACCCGTTCGACGGTCCCGCTGCCGCAGCAGACCCTGCCGATCGACGTGTCGTTCACCAACTTCGCGCTGGGTGACTCGAATTACCCGATCAACCCGAAGATCCACATCGTCAACAACTCGACGACGACCCTGCCGGGCGGCACCGAGTTCCAGTTCGACTACAGCAACTCGGCTCCGGGCAACGCCAAGGACCAGTCCGGCTTCGGCCTCCAGGTCATCCGGCAGGACAACCCCGGTCCGGGCAACGTGGGCGGCCTGAAGGGCACCTACAACCGGGTGTCGGTCAAGCTGCCGGGCTGGCAGTCGCTGGCGCCGGGCGCCTCGGTGGACCTGGACTTCGTCTACTACCTGCCGGTCTCGACCCCGTCGAACTGGACGGTCAACGTGAACGGCACGCTGTACGGGCTCAAGGGCGACCTGACCCGGGGCACGGTGGACGGCGGCACGCCGACCCCGACCCCGACCCCGACGCCTACCGCGACCGCCACCGCTTCGCCGACCGCGACCGCCTCCCCGACGGCGACCGCCTCGCCCACCGCCACGGCCTCGCCGACCGCGACGGCCACCGCGACCGCCACCCCGACGACGGGGGCCTGCACGGCCGCCCCGAGCTGGGACGCGGGCACCACCTACGCGGCCACCACCAAGGTGTCGTGGAAGGGCCACTACTACCAGAACAAGTGGTGGACCAAGGGCGACGACCCCGCGGCCAGCGGCTCGTGGGGCGTCTGGAGCGACCTCGGGGCCTGCTGACGGCGCCCTGAGGTGAGAGACGGCGGTGGCGGTGCACCCGGTCGGGGGGTGTGCCGCCACCGCTTCGTTCAGCGAGGTGCCGGGAGAGCGAGGTGCCGGGCCGTCGAGCGCCAGGCCTTCGAGCGTCAGGCCGTCTCGACCTTGAGGTCGCGCAGCAGCTTGGCGACGTGCCCGGTGGCCTTCACGTTGTACAGTGCGCGCTCGACCTTGCCCTGCTCGTCCACGATCACGGTGGAGCGGATCACGCCGACGTAGGTGCGGCCGTAGTTCTGCTTCTCGCCGTAGGCGCCGTAGGCCTCCAGCACCTGGTGGTCCGGGTCGGACACCAGGGTGACCTTGAGGTTCTCGGCCTCGCGGAACTTGCCGAGCTTCTCCGGCTTGTCCGGGGAGATGCCGATGACGTCGTAGCCGGCGCCGGCGAGGACCTCCAGGTTGTCGGTGAAGTCGCAGGCCTGCTTGGTGCAGCCGGGGGTGAGCGCGGCCGGGTAGAAGTAGACGATGACCTTGCGGCCCAGGTGGTCGGCGAGGGACACCTGGTTGCCGTCGGCGTCGGACAGGCTGAAGGCGGGCGCGGTGTCGCCGGGCTGGAGACGCTCACTCACGGGTAAATCTCCTGTTGCTGGGGCGGGCGGTCATAGCACGGCAAACTTACCCCCGATGGTGGGTGGGGTCGCGCGGCCCTGCTCGGCAACTGACAGACTGGGTCAGTCGCACAGGACAACATCAGCAAGTGAATGGGGTGGCCCGAGTGGGCGAGGCGAGCACGAAGGACAAGTCGGCGCGGACGACCGCCCAGATCGAGGCGGACATCTCCCGGACCCGCACCCAGCTGGCGGCCACCCTGGACGAGCTGGCCGTGCGCGTCCACCCGAGCACGATCAGCGCCCAGGTGAAGGCGAAGGCCGTGGCCGCCGTCGAGGAGAAGGCCGGCCGGGCGTACGTGGCCGCCAACGGCGTGGTGGAGAAGGTGCGGGCGCAGTTCGTGGACGAGAAGGGGCAGCCGCGCACGGAGCGGATCGTCCCGGCCGCGCTGGTCGGCGTGGGCGTGCTGCTGCTGGTGGCTTCCGCCCGGAAGCGCCGCAAGGGCTGAACGGGCACGGGGTGAGGGCCGGGCGCGGGAGGCGTCCGGCCTTCGGTGTGCCCGGGCCCGGGAGGTGCGCCCGGCTCTGGGGGGTGTGCCCGGGCCCGGGTGCGTGTCCGGCCCCGCGGGCGCCGCGGCTTCCCGCATGCCGGGCCAGCGTCACGCCGCGCGCCCGGGGGCGGTACCTTCGGGATCGTGAGTACGAACGACGAACCGACCCCGCAGGCCTCCTCCGCCGCACCCGAGTACGAGGCGGCGCGGCACGACCGGCTGGGCGAGAAGCTGCCGATCCGGATGCTGCACGACCGCGTGCTGGTGCGGATCGAGGGCAGCGAGGGCGAGCGCCGCTCGACCGGCGGCATCCTGATCCCCGCGACCGCGGAGCTGTCCAAGCGCTGCACCTGGGCGGAGGCCGTCGCGGTGGGCCAGAGCGTCCGCTCGGTGGAGCCGGGCGACCGGGTGCTGTACGACCCGGAGGACAAGCTGGAGGTCGAGGTCCGCGGCGCCACCTACGTGCTGCTGCGCGAGCGTGACCTGCACGCGGTGGCGGCGACCCGCTTCGGCGACACGGAGGGCTCGACCGGGCTCTACCTCTGAACCTCTGAGCACGGACGTGGCGTGAGCCGGTCGGGGCGGTGCCCCGGCCGGCTCCTTGCGTCCGGGCCTGTCGGTGGTGGGGGCTAGGGTCCGGGCATGACGAGGCGTGTGCCGGTGATCGGCGAGGGTGAGCGGCGGGCCCGGGTGGGGCGGCGGCAGTTGCTGGCGCCGTCGGTGCGGGTGGCGCGGGTGGAGCAGGTGGCGGACGCGCTGGTGGGGCTGCACGCGTCGGACCCGGCGACGGTGTACCTGTCGGCGTGCGCGCGGCTGGTGGAGCCGTCGGTGGCGGAGGTGGACCGGGCGCTGTACGAGGACGTCACGCTGGTGAAGCTGCTGTCGATGCGGCGGACGCTGTTCGCGGTGACGGAGGGCTTCGCGCCGCACGTGAGTTCGTCGACGGCGCGGGCGATCGCGGCGAGGGAGCGGGCGACGCTGCTCAAGCACCTGCGGGACCACGCGGACGGCTGGGACGAGGCGCGGCTGGCCGGGGCGGAGCGCGCGGTGCTGGCCGCCGTGGCCCGGCGCGGCGAGGCGACGACGAAGGAACTCGGCGACGACGTGCCGGAGTTGCGCGAGACGATGCTGATGTCGGCGGGCAAGCCGTACGAGAACCGGCAGAGCGTGGGCAGTCGGCTGCTGCGGCTGCTGGCCGCGGACGGGCACGTGCGGCGGGGCCGCCCGCGCGGGTCGTGGCTGAGCAACGTCTATCCGTGGGCGCCGGTGCCGCAGTGGCCGGAGGCGCCGGTGCGGGAGGCGAAGGCGGAGGTGGTGCGGCGCTGGCTGGCCGGGTACGGCCCGGCGACCGTCGAGGACGTGAAGTGGTGGACGGGCTGGACGCTGGGGGACACCCGCCGGGCGCTGGCGGACGTGGGCGCCGAGGACGTGGAGCTGGCGGGCGGGGCGGCGGCGCTGGTGCTGCCGGGGGACGCCGGGCCGGTGGCGGAGCCGGAGCCGTGGGCGGCGCTGCTGCCGGGGCTGGATCCGACGGTGATGGGCTGGCGGGGGCGGGACTGGTACCTGCGGCCGGAGGACGTGCCGGCGCTGTTCGACCGGGCGGGCAACGCCGGGCCGACGGTGTGGTGGTGCGGCCGGGTGGTGGGCGGCTGGGCGCAGCGGCCGGACGGTGAGGTGGTGTGGCGGCTGTTCGGTGATGTGGGGGCGGAGGCCGGGGCGGCGATCGCGGCGGAGGCGGCGCGCCTGGCGGGCTGGTTGGGGGATGTGCGGGTGACGCCGCGGTTCCGGTCGCCGTTGGAGCGGGAGTTGGTGGCGGGGTAGTTCACCGGCCGGCGGGGTGGTTCACCGCTCGGGGGGTGGTTCACCGCTCGGAGGGTTGCTCACTGGGCGGGCGGGGTGGCTCGCTGGGCCGGTGGTGTCGCGCTCGTCGCCGGGTTGGTGGCGGCGCCGGTGGTGCTGGGTGGCGTGGTCGGGTGGGTGGGCCGGGTCTGGGTGGGTCGGGGGGTGGGGCTGGACTGCTCCTGGGTGGCGGTGGGCTGGGGTGCCTGCGGGCTGGGCTGTTCCTGGGTGGTGGTGGGCTGCGGGGCGGGCGCGCTGGGGGCGTGGGTGGGGGTGTCGGGCACGGGGGTGCTGCTGGGGGGTTCCTCGCTGTTGCCGCCGCCGGTGGTGGGGGTGGTGGCGGTGGGGCTGGGGGTGGTGGTGGCGCTGCTGCTGGGGCTGAAGCCGGGGGCGGGGGTGTCGCGGCCGGTCTGGAGGTCGAACTGCTGGGTGGCGGTGCCGTCGAGGGCGGCGCTCATGTAGGCGGTCCAGATCCGGGTGGGGAAGGTGCCGCCGTTGATCCGGGCGAGTCCGGCGGTGCCGGCCAGTGGTTCCTTGGCGTGGGTCTTCGGGTTCTCGCGGAACAGGCCGACGGTGGTGGCGAGTTCGGGGGTGTAGCCGGCGAACCAGGCGGAGAGGTTGGAGTCGGTGGTGCCGGTCTTGCCGGCGGCGGGGCGGCCGAGGTCGAGGGCGGCGGCGCCGGTGCCGCGGGGGCCGATGACGTCGCGCAGGACGTCGGTGACGGTGTCGGCGTAGGGCCGGTCGATGGCGTCGACGGGGGTGTGGTCGGGCATCTTGGGGGCGTCGACGGCGCCGCCGGTGTGGACGCGTGCGAGTTTGAGGACGGACCACGGGGCGTTCGCCTGGCCGTGGTTGGCGAGGGTGGCGTAGGCGCCGGCCAGGTCGAGGGCGCTGGGGGTGGCGGTGCCGAGGGTCATCGAGGTGTTGGCCGGGTCCATGCCGCGGACGCTGTCGGGGATGCCGAGTTTGACGGCGGTGTCGCGGACGCGGGCGAGGCCGGCGTCGACGCCCTCCTGCGCGTACACGGAGTTGACGGACTTCACCATGGCGTAGCGCAGGGTGATGTTGCCGTAGTCGACGTCGTCCTCGTTGGGTGGCGCGTAGGGGGTGGGGCCGCCGGTGACGGGGCGTTCGCTGGTGCCGTCGTAGCGGGTGTCGGGGGTGATCTGCCGGCCGTCGAGGGTGTGCTGGGCGATGAGGCCGGCGGCGAGGTCGACGGGTTTGAAGGTGGAGCCGATCTGGTTGTCCTGGCGCAGGGCGTCGTTGTAGGGCTGTTTGGCGTAGTCGGGGCCGCCGTAGATGGCGACGACGCGGCCGGTGGCGGCTTCGACGGAGGCGCCGGCGACCCGGACGTCGGTGTCGGTGGCGGGGCGGCGCTGGGGGTCGAGTTCGTCGGTGAGTTCGTCCTGGACGGCCTTGTGGAAGGCGTCCTGCTTGGGCTTGTCGAAGGTGGTGGTGATGCGCCAGCCGCCGGCCTTGAGGGTGGCGGTGTCGATGATGCCGGCGGAGACGAGGTAGTCGTCGGCGACGCCGACGAGGTAGCCGGCCTGGCCGGAGAGGCCGGTGGCGGGCTGGGGGTCGATCGGTTCGGGGAAGGTGGTGGCGGTGCGTTCGGCATCGGTGAGGAAGCCGAGTTGGACCATGCCGTCGAGGGTGTAGTGCCAGCGGGCGATGGCCTTCTCGCGGTTGGCGGGGGTGGCGGTCTTGACGTCGTAGCTGCTGGGCGCCTGGAGGAGGGAGGCGAGGTAGGCGCCCTGGGCGAGGGTGAGGGCGGAGACGTCGACGCCGTAGTAGGCGTGGGCGGCGCTCTGGATGCCGTAGGCGCCGCGGCCGAAGTAGCTGCTGTTGAGGTAGCCGGCGAGGATCTCGGGCTTGTCGCGCTGTTGGTCGACCTTGAGGGCGATGAAGAGTTCGCGGCCCTTGCGTTCGATGGTCTTGTCCTGCGTCAGGTAGTAGTTCTTGACGTACTGCTGGGTGATGGTGGAGCCGCCCTGCGTGCCCTTGCCGGTGAGGGTGTTCCAGCCGGCCCGGAGCATGCCTTTGAGGTCGATGCCGCGGTTGCGGTAGAAGGTGCGGTCCTCGGCGGAGACGACGGCGTGCTGGGTCTGCGGGGGGATCTGGTCGATGGTGACGTCGGTGCGGTTGACGGCGCCGGTGCGGGCGATCTCGGTGGTGTCGTCGGCGTAGAGGTAGATGTTGTTCTGGGCGACGGCGTGGGCGTTGGGATCGGGCACCGGGACGATGACGTAGAGCACGGCGAAGGCGCCGACGGTGAGCAGGAGCGCGGCGGTGAGGGCGCCGAGCGTGATGCGCCAGGTGGGCAGGAGCCGGCGCCAGCGGGGGAGGGCTCGGCGGGCCGCGCGGCGGGCGGCTCGTTTGGCCTGGCGTCGGGTGCTCAAGGTCATGCCGCGATTATGTGCTATTTGATGGCCGATCAGGGGTTGGTCGGGGGGTTGGCGTGCTCGGGGAAACCGGGTGCGGCGGCTGGTCCTCGGCGCTACGGTGAAAGGTGCAAACCAGGTAGCGCCTCACGTGGCGCACTCGCATAGCGCACCCAGTTCCGTCAGCTCCGCGCGTTCGGCCCGGTACCCCCGGGTGCGGCCGGTCGGAGCCGCTGGGGTGTGCGCGGACGTCGGCGGGCATCCACCTGCCCGTATTTGTCGACAAGGAGACAATATGCTGAATCTCGCGCCCCCGGAGACGCGGACCGCACGCCCTCCTGATCCCACCGGGCCGCTCCCCGTCCTCGGGCTCTACGCGGCCGTCGCCCGCGGCGCCTTCCGCCGCTACTCCACCTACCGGGCCGCCACCGTGGCCGGCACCTTCACCAACACCGTCTTCGGCATCATCCTGGCCTCCTCCTTCCTCGCCCTCTGGCAGGCCCGCCCCAGCCTCGGCGGCTACGACCAGAGCCAGGCTGTCACCTACATCTGGGTCAGCCAGGCCCTGCTGGTCACCGTCGCGGTGTGGGGCGGCGGCTTCCAGGACGACCTCCAGGACCGCTTCCGCAGCGGGGACATCGCCGTCGACCTCTACCGCCCGGTCGACTTCCAGGGCTGGTGGCTGGCCACCGACCTCGGCCGGGCCGCCTTCCAACTGCTGGTCCGCGGCACCGTGCCGCTGCTGGTCGGCGCCCTGGTGTTCCGCACCCGGATGCCCGAGCAGCCGCTGACCTGGGCGGTCTTCCTGCTCTCGGTGCTGCTCGCGCTGGTGGTCAGCTTCGGGCTGCGCTTCCTGGTCTCGATCACCGGCTTCTGGCTGCACGACTCGGACGGGGTGCGCTCGGTGATGCTGGTGGTCTCGATGTTCTTCTCCGGGATGCTGCTGCCGATCGTGCTCTTCCCCGGCCTGCTCGGCGACCTCGCCGCGGTGCTGCCCTGGGCGGCGCTGGTGAAGGTGCCGACCGACGTCTTCCTGGAGCGCTCGACCGGCACCGGCCTGCTCGGCGCGCTCGGCTTCCAACTCGCCTGGGCCGTCGCCCTGCTCGCCGCGGGCCGGGGCGCCCAGTGGCTGGCGACCCGCAAGGTGGTGGTGCAGGGTGGCTGAGCCGATCGTGCCCCGCACCGCGTGGGCGGTCCGCTCCTGGTGGCTGTGCGCCCGGATGTGGATGCGCTCGATGATGGCCTACCGGGCCTCCTTCGCCCTGAACCTGGTGGCCAGCCTGGCCACGCACTCGCTGGACTTCGTCGTCCTGGTGCTGATGTTCCGGCACACCGACCAGCTGGGCGGCTGGCGACTGCCGGAGATCGCCTTCCTCTACGGCACCGCGACCTTCGCCCTCGGCGTGGCCAACCTGCTGGTCGGCTCGGTCGAGGGCCTCGGCGTGCGGATCGTCAACGGGTCGCTGGACACCATGCTGATCCGGCCCGCGCCCGCGCTCGCCCAACTGTGCGCCGAACGCTTCTCGCTGCGCCGGCTCGGCCGCCCCATCCAGGCCCTGGCGGTGCTCGCCTGGTCACTGGCCACCCTGGACGTCCACTGGACCTGGGACCGCGTGCTGCTGGTGCCCGCCCTGCTGGTCTGCGGCAGCGTCATCTTCGGTGCGATCTACGTCGGCGGCGCGACCGTGCAGTTCTGGTGGGGCGAGTCCAAGGAGATCCAGAACTCCTTCACCTACGGCGGCGCGACCCTGCTGCACTACCCGCCGACCATCTTCGCCAAGGAACTGGTGGCCGGCGTCGTCTTCGGCGTCCCGCTGGCCTTCGTCAACTGGCTGCCCGCCCTGCACGTCCTCGGCCGGCCCGACCCGCTCGGCCTGCCCACCGCCTTCCAGTACGCCTCCCCGCTCGCCGCCGCGCTCTGCGTCGCCGCCGCCGGGCTCGCCTGGCGGGCCGGGCTGCGCGCCTACCGCGGCACCGGCAGCTGAAGCTACCGAGGCACCGGCAGCCGAACCCCCCTCCTACGCAAGGAACCCCCATGGCACTGATCGAACTCGAGGACGTCCGCCGCACCTTCACCGTGCGGGTCCGCACCGGCCGCTTCAGCCGGGTCAGGCGCGAGGTGCGCGCGGTGGACGGGCTGAGCTTCACCGTCGAGGCCGGCGAGTGCGTCGGCTACATCGGCCCCAACGGCGCCGGCAAGTCGACCACCATCAAGATGCTCACCGGCATCCTCGTGCCCAGCGGCGGGCGGCTGCGCGTCGCCGGAGCGGACCCGGCCCGCGAACGCGTCGCGCTGGCCCGCCGGATCGGCGTCGTCTTCGGCCAGCGCACCACGCTCTGGTGGGACCTCCCGCTCCGCGACTCCTTCGAACTCGCCCGCCGGATCTACCGCATCCCCGACCGCCGATATCGCGAGAACCTCGCCCGCTGCGTCGAACTGCTCGACCTGGAAGGACTGCTGGACACCCCCGTCCGCCAGCTCTCGCTCGGCCAGCGGATGCGCGGCGACCTCGCGGCGGCACTGCTGCACGACCCGCAGGTGCTCTACCTGGACGAGCCGACCATCGGCCTGGACGTGGTCAGCAAGGGGAAGGTGCGCGAGTTCCTGCGCGAGGTGAACCGGGACCGGGGCACCACCGTGCTGCTCACCACGCACGACCTGACCGACATCGAGCAGCTCTGCGGCCGGGTGATGGTGATCGACCACGGCCGGGTCGTCTACGACGGCGGGCTGGACGGCCTGCACGCCACCGGGCGCAGCGAGCGCACCCTGGTGGTCGACCTGGCCGAGGCCAGGCCCGAGATCGAGGTGGACGGGGCCCGGGTGGTGAAGGTCGAGGGGCCCCGGCAGTGGCTGGCCTTCCCGGCGCAGCAGAGCGCCGCGCCGATCGTGGCGGCGGTGGCCGCGCGCTATCCGCTGGTGGACCTGTCGGTGCGCGAGCCGGCGATCGAGGACGTGATCGCGCGGATGTACACGGAGGCGGCGATCGGCTGAGCCTCCTGGACGGCCGGGACGGCCGGGACGGCCTGGACGCCTTGGACGCCTTGGACGCCCTGAAACGTCCGTTCGGGCGCTGTCACCCGTCCGGGGAGGGCACGTGACTCCCCGGCGGGCAGCCGAGTTGACGTTGCATCGCTCGGCGAACAGCACACCGGAGGGCAGCGCTTCTCGATGACCGGACCCGATGTGACCGTGGTGGTCGCGGTCTACAACACCATGCCCTACCTCACCGCCTGCCTGGACTCGCTGGTCGGGCAGACCCTGGCGCCCGGGCGGCTGGAGGTGGTGGTCGTCGACGACGGCTCCACGGACGGCGGCGAGGCCGTCCTGGACGACTACGCCGCCCGCCACCCCGGGCTGTTCCGGGTGGTGCACCAGCCCAACTCGGGCGGCCCGGCGGCCCCCACGAACCGGGGCCTGGCACTGGCCCGCGGCCGCTACGTGCTGTTCCTCGGCGCGGACGACTGGCTCGGCGCCGAGGCGCTGGAGCGGCTGGTCACGGCGGCCGACGCCTGGGGTTCGGACGTGCTGGTGCCCAAGCAGGTCGGGGTGAACGGGCGGCTGGTGCCGCAGGGGATCTTCCACGCCAACGCCGAGTCCGTCGGTTTCACCGACTCGGCGCTGGCCTGGGCGCTGTCCGACACCAAGCTGTTCCGGATGGACCTCGTCCGGCGCCACGGGCTGCGCCGCGACGAGGAGCTGAAGGTCTTCTCGGACCAGCCGTTCACCCTGGAGGCCTGCCTGCGGGCGGCCCGGGTGTCCGTCCTCGCCGACTACGACTGCTACTTCCTGGTGCTGCGCGAGGACTTGGGCAACGTCACCCAGCGGGCCGGGGTGCTGGACCGGCTGCGCGGGATCGCGGCGTTGCAGCAGGTCGCCGCCGATCTGGCCGCGCCCGGCGGGGAGTTGGACGCGATCCGGGCCCGCAGCTTCGCCTGGGACGTGCCGCGGCTGCTCCAGGACGACTTCCTGCTGCTCGACGACGCCGTCCAGGAGCAGGTCTGCGCCGAGGTCGGCCGGCTGATCGAGCGCTTCGACGCCCGCGCGGTCTACCCGCGGCTGCCCGTCGCCGAGCGGCTGCGGCTCGAACTCGCCGCCGCCGTCCGGCCGGAGGCGCTGCGGGACCTGATCCGGTACGAGGCCGCGCACGGCGACCCGCCGGTGGTCGTCGACGGTCGGCGGCACTACGCGGGCTACCCGGCGTTCCGGGACGCCCGGCTGGGGCTGCCGGACGAGCTGTTCCTGCTGGGCGAGGAGCCGGTGCGGCTGCCGCCGGAGGTCCCGCCGCTCAACCTGGCCCAGCAGCTGTGGCGCGGCGCCGTGCCGGCCCAGCTGCGGCGCGGGCTGCGGCGCTACCCGGTGTGGCGCCGGCTCGCCAACACGGTGAACGGGGGCCGGGGGTGAGCGGGGGCCCCGGAGGCCGGGGCCGCCGGAGGCTGGGGGCCCCGGAGGAAAGGGGACACGAGGATGAACGGGGTGCGGGGATGAACGGGGTGCGGGGATGAGCCGGACGATGGACGTGTGCGTGGTCGGGCTGGGCAAGCTGGGCCTGCCGCTGGCCGTGCAGTTCGCGCTGAAGGGTCACCGGGTGACGGGGGCGGACATCGCTCCCGGGGTCGTCCGCAGCGTCAACCAGGGCGTGCCGCCGTTCCCCCGGGAGGCGGGTTTGGACGAGGCCCTGAAGCAGGTGGTCGCCGAGGGGCGGCTGCGGGCCACCACCGACACCACGGCCGCCGTCGCCGCCGCCGAGGCCGTGGTGCTGGTCGTCCCGCTGGTCACCGCCGCCGACGGCACCCCGGACTTCGGCCTGCTCGACGCGGCCACCGACGCCGTCGCCGCCGGGCTGCGCCGGGGCACCCTGGTCAGCTACGAGACCACCCTGCCGGTCGGCGTCACCCGGGGCCGCTGGGCGCCCCGGCTGGCGGCCGGCTCCGGGCTGGCCGCCGGGGCGGACTTCGCGCTGGTGTTCAGCCCGGAGCGGGTCCGCACCGGGCGGGTCTTCGCCGACCTGCGGCGCTACCCCAAGCTGGTCGGCGGCGTGGACGCGGCCTCGACCCGGCGCGGCGCCGAGTTCTACCGGGCCGCGCTGGACTTCGACCCGCGTCCCGACCTGCCCCGGCCCAACGGCGTCTGGGAGCTGGCCTCGGTGGAGGCGGCGGAGTTCGCCAAGCTCGCCGAGACCACCTACCGGGACGTCAACATCGCGCTGGCCAACCAGTTCGCCCGGTACGCCGACCGGGTCGGGGTGGACTTCGCGGAGATCGCCGACGCGTGCAACTCGCAGCCGTACAGCCACCTGCACCGGCCCGGCATCGCGGTCGGCGGGCACTGCATCCCGGTGTACCCGCGGCTGTACCTGTGGAACGACCCGGGCGCGACGGTCGTGCGGGCCGCCCGGGAGGCCAACCTGGAGATGCCCGGGTACGCGGTCGGGGTGCTGGACGGCGCGCTGGCGGGCGGGATCGCCGGGCAGGGCGTGCTGGTGCTCGGGGCGGCGTACCGGGGCGGGGTCAAGGAGACGGCGTACTCCGGGGTGTTCCCGCTGGTCGAGGCGGTGCGGGCGGCGGGGGCGCGGCCGTACGTCAGCGATCCGCTGTACCGGGGCGGGGAACTGGCGGCGCTCGGGCTGCCCCCGTACGACGGGGAGCCGGTGGTGGCGGCGGTGCTCCAGGCGGACCACCCGGAGTACCGGGAGCTGGCGCCGGAGGACCTGCCGGGGGTGCGGGTGCTGCTGGACGGGCGGCGGTGCACGGATCCGGCGGCGTGGGCGGTCGAGGGGGTGCGGCGGATCGTGCTGGGCGGGGCGTGATCGTGCTGGGCGGAGCCCGAGGGGGTGCGGTTTCAGGCTCTGACGGGCGTGCGGGCGCCGCGTCGGCGGGCACGGTGGACCGCACACGGCGTGAGGGGGCGGGTACGGGGCGTGCGCCCAGCTGCGCGCGAGGCGTGCCCGGGCGCGCAACCAGGCGCGTGATCGCGGGGCGCGCCCTCGCCCGCGCCGGGCAGCGGGCAGACTGGCGGGGTGAGTGACGAAGCCTTCAGCGGTACGGGCCCCGGGGTCCGGTTCACCGCCGCCGACGAGCAGAAGAGACATGGCGTCCGCCGGATGAAGACCATCGCGACCGGCCTGCTGGCCTTCGCGAGCCTGGTCTTCGCCCTCGCCACCTGGGCCAAGGCGGTCGGCGCCGGCGCCTGGGCCGGGTACGTGGCGGCGGCCGCCGAGGCGGGCATGGTCGGCGCGCTGGCCGACTGGTTCGCGGTGACGGCGCTGTTCCGCCGCCCGTTCGGCCTGCCGATCCCGCACACCGCGATCATCCCGACCAAGAAGGACGCCTTCGGGCGCTCGCTCGGCGACTTCGTCGGCGACAACTTCCTCTCCGGCCGCGTGGTGCGCGGGCGCCTCGCGGCGCTGGGCATCGCCCGGCGGCTGGGGGAGTGGCTGGCCGCGCCGGGCAGCGCCGAGCGGGTCACCAAGGAGGCCTCGGCGGCGCTGCGCGGGGTGCTCGCGGTGCTCCGGGACGACGACGTGCAGGCGGTCGTCGCCGAGGCGGTGACCAGGCGTGCGGCGGCCACCTCGGTGGCCGAGCCGATGGGCCGGATGCTGGGCAAGGTGGTCGCGGACGGCGGGCACCACGGCGTGGTCGACCTGGTGGCCGTCCGGGCGCACGGCTGGCTGACCGCCAACCACGAGGAGGTGGTCCAGCGGGTCACCCAGAAGACCCCGGGCTGGACGCCCAAGTTCCTCGACCACCAGGTCGGCGAGCGGGTCTACAAGGAGCTGATGCGGTTCGTCACCGACATCCGGGACGACCCGGACCACCCGGCCCGCGGTGCCATCGACAACTTCCTCGCCGACTTCGCGACCGAACTGCAGACCGACCCGGAGACCATCGCCCGGGTGGAGCGGGCCAAGGTGGAACTGCTGGCCCGGCCCGAGGTGCAGGACCTGATCGCCTCCACCTGGGCGGCCGTCCGGACCCTGGTGGTGAACGCGGCCGAGGACGAGGACAGCGAACTGCGCCGGCGCATCCGTGAGGGCGTGAGCAGCTTCGGCGCGCGCCTGGCCACCGACGCCAAGCTCCAGGCCAAGGTGGACGGCTGGCTCCAGGGCGCCGCCCAGTACCTGGTCGACACCTACCGCGCCGAGATCACCTCGCTGATCTCCGAGACGGTGGCGGGCTGGGACGCCGACGACGCCTCCCGCAAGATCGAGGCCAACGTGGGCCGCGACCTGCAGTTCATCCGGATCAACGGCACCGTGGTCGGCGCCATGGCCGGGCTGCTCATCCACACCGTCGCGACCGCCCTCGGAGGCTGACCCCGGGGCGGCCTATCCTTGCCAGCACCTGTCGGTACGCGCGTAGAGGAAGTAGGGAACCACCGTGGTCCAGCCGGACGGAAGTCGGATCGGAAACCCCAGTGGCCAGGGGGGCATCGAGGCGTTCATCGCCGGGATGCCCAAGGCGGAGCTGCACGTCCACCACGTGGGTTCGGCCTCGCCGCGCGTCGTCGCCGAGCTGGCGGCCCGCCACCGCGGCCGGTCGAAGGTGCCGGTCGACCCGGCGGCGCTCGCCGAGTACTTCACCTTCACCGACTTCGCGCACTTCATCGACGTCTACCTGAGCGTCGTGGACCTGATCCGCGACGCCGAGGACGTCCGCGCGCTCACCTACGGCGTGGCCGAGGACATGGCGCGCCAGAACATCCGGTACGCCGAACTGACCATCACCCCGTACTCCTCGGTCAAGCGGGGCATCCCGGACGTCGCCTTCATGGAGGCGATCGAGGACGCCCGGCTGCGCGCCGAGAAGGAGCTCGGGGTCGTACTGCGCTGGTGCTTCGACATCCCCGGCGAGGCCGGTCTGGAGGCCGCCGAGGAGACCGCCCGGCTCGCCGTCGACCTGGCCCCCGAGGGCCTGGTCAGCTTCGGCCTCGGCGGCCCGGAGATCGGTGTGCCGCGCCCGCAGTTCAAGCCCTACTTCGACCGGGCGCGGGCGGCCGGCCTGCGCAGCGTCCCGCACGCGGGCGAGACCACCGGGCCGGAGACGGTCTGGGACGCGATCCGGGTGCTCGGCGCCGAGCGCATCGGGCACGGCACGCAGTCGGTGAAGGACCCGGCGCTGCTGGACCACCTGGGTGAGCACCGGATCCCGCTGGAGGTCTGCCCGACCTCCAACATCGCCACCCGGGCGGTGGAGCGGATCGAGGAGCACCCGATCAAGCGGATGGTGGACGCCGGGCTGCTGGTCACGATCAACAGCGACGACCCGCCGATGTTCGGCACCGACCTCAACACCGAGTACGCCGTCGCGGCGCGGCTGCTGGGCCTGGACGAGTCCGGGGTGGCGGCGCTGGCGCGCAACGCGGTCGAGGCGTCCTTCCTGGACGTGGCGGGCAAGGCGCGGCTGGCCGGCGAGATCGACGCGTACCTGGCGGGCTGGAAGGCCTGATTCCCGGCGTCCGCCCTGGTGGACGCCCCGTGAGCCCCGTGAACCGCCCCGCCGGCACCTGCCGGCGGGGCGGTTCTCTGTTCCCACCCGGAGGTGGTGCCAAAGTGGCGCCACTAATGGCTCGACATGGCACCACTGCTGTGCCATGCTGAAGCCATGGACCTCACGCCGTACGTCGAAAACCTTCGGAACGAGCTCGCGGTGGCCGCGGGCACGGGCGGGGACGAAGCCCGTGCGCTGGCCGAGCGGCTGACGCTGCCGCTGGATTCGGCCGTGCGGCTCACCCTGCTCAACGCGCTCTCGGCCGCGATGGGCGAAGTGACCCGCGAGCTCGCCCCCGGCTCGGTGGACGTGCGGCTGCGCGGGCTCGATCCCGAGTTCGTCGTCACCGTACCGCCCGGCGCCGACACCTTCCACGGCGATGCGCCGCCCGTGGTGCCACCGATGGCGCCGATGGTGGCGTCGGTGGCACCAGTGGCGCCGCCCGTGGTGCCGGAGTCGGACGAGACGGGCACGGCCCGGATCAACCTGCGCCTGCCCGCCCACCTCAAGGCCCGGGCCGAGGAGGCCGCCGGGCAGGAGGGCCTCTCCCTCAACGCCTGGCTGGTCCGGGCCGTCGCCGGCGCGCTGGAGGCCGGCGAGCCGACCGCCCGCCCGGCCGCGCCGCAGGCCCCCCAGCCGACGGCTCGCCCGCGCCGCGGCGGCGGCCAGGGCTTCACCGGCTGGGTCCACTGACGCTTCCGCCCGCTTCCGCCCGCTCCGCCCGCTAGACCCGCTCCATCCGCGCTCCACCCGCAACGACGTCACCCCCGCTCCGACCAGCGGGAACACCCATCAGAGTCAAGAGGACGGGACAGCCATGCCTACGTACGAGACCGACAGACCGATCTCGGTCACCCTCGAATTCGAGATCGGCTCGGTGCGGATCAGCGCGAGCAAGCGCACCGACACCGTGGTCGAGGTCAAGCCCGCCAACCCCGCCGAGGAGGCCGACGTCAAGGCCGCCCAGCAGACCCAGGTCGACTACGCCGGCGGCCGGTTCACCCTCAAGGGCCCGAAGAAGCGCTCGCCGTTCGGCCGGATCGGCTCGATCGACATCCTGATCGAGCTGCCGGCGGGCTCGGAGATCAACGCCGACGCCCCGATGGCCACCTTCGTCGCCGAAGGCCCGCTCGGCGACTGCCGGCTGAAGACCTCGCTCGGCCGGATCCAGGTCGAGCAGGCCGCGAGCGCGCGGCTCAAGACCGACCACGGGGAGGTCCGGGTCGACTCGGTCGACGGGGACGCGGAGGTCTCCGGGCTCGGCCGGGTCGCGGTCGGCACGGTCGGGGGCGCGCTGACGGTCAAGAACAGCAACGGCGACACGGAGGTCCGCGAGGTCCACGGGGCGCTCAAGGCGAGCTCCTCCTTCGGCCGGATCGAGGTCGGCACCGCCCACGCGGGGGTGGACGCCAAGACGGCGCACGGCCCGATCCGGATCGGCCGGGTGGTGCGCGGCCAGGTCACCATGCAGACCTCCCTGGGGGACTTGGAGGTCGGCATCGCGGAGGGCACGGCGGCCTGGCTCGACGTGCACAGCAAGGTCGGCACCGTGCGCAACGCCCTCGGCGCGGCGCAGGGCCCGGGCGACGCCCGGGAGACCGTCGAGGTCCGCGGCCGCACCCAGCTCGGCGACGTCGTGATCCGGAGGGCGTGATGGCGGCGATCTCGGCAGTCGGACTGACCAAGTCCTACGGCGACAAGGCCGTGCTGAAAGGCATCGACCTGGAGATCCCGGCGGGCAGCGTGTTCGCTCTGCTCGGGCCGAACGGCGCCGGCAAGACCACCACCGTGCAGATCCTCTCCACCCTGGTCCCGGCCGACGGCGGGGTGGCCCGGGTGGCCGGGCACGACGTGGTCGAGCAGGCCTCCGGGGTGCGGGCGGCGATCGGCGTCACCGGCCAGTTCTCGGCGGTGGACAACCTGCTCACCGCCGAGGAGAACCTGCTGCTGATGGCGGACCTCAACCACCTCCCCCGTCGGGAGGGGCGGAGGCGGGCCGAGGATCTGCTGCGGCGGTTCGACCTCACGGAGGCGGCGCGCAAGCCGGTCGTCACCTTCTCCGGCGGCATGCGGCGCAAGCTCGACCTGGCGATGACGCTGGTCGGCGATCCGCAGGTGATCTTCCTCGACGAGCCGACCACCGGGCTGGACCCGCGCAGCCGGCGGACGATGTGGGAGATCATCCGGGGGCTGGTCGCCGACCACGGGGTGACGATCTTCCTCACCACCCAGTACCTGGAGGAGGCCGACGAACTCGCCGACCGGATCGCCGTCCTGGACGGCGGGCGGATCGTCGCCGAGGGCACGGCGGACGAGCTGAAGCGGATCGTCCCCGGTGGGCGGATCCGGCTCCAGTTCGCGGATGCCGCCCAACTGGGTGCTGCCGCCGGGCTGTTCGACTACGCCGCGGTCGACACCGAGGCGCTGCGACTGGACATCCCGGGGGACAACTCCGTGGTCACCGTGAAGGCGGTGCTGGACGCGCTCGACAACGCCTCGGTCCAGGCCGAGTCGCTGGTCGTGGAGACGGCCGATCTGGACGACGTGTTCCTCACACTGACCGGGGAGGGCGCCCGATGAGCGCTTCGGTGAGCTACGCGGTCAGTGACTCGCTGACCATGCTGCGGCGCAACCTCAAGCACGCGCTGAGGTATCCGTCGCTGACCTTCGCGGTCGTGATCATGCCGGTGATGATGCTGCTGCTGTTCAACTACGCCTTCGGCGGCGCGCTCGGCGCGGGCATCGGCGGCGGCAGCTACATCGACTACGTGACGCCCGGCATCCTGCTGATGGCGGCCGCCTCGGGGTCGCTGGTCACGGCGATCGGGGTCTGCGTCGACATGACGGAAGGCATCGTCAACCGCTTCCGCACGATGGCGATCTCACGCTCGGCCTTCCTGGCCGGGCACGTGGTCGGCAGCGTGATACAGACCATGCTCGGCCTGGTCCTGGTGGTCGGCGCGGCGCTCGCGATGGGCTTCCGGCCCAACGCCGGGCTGGTGGAATGGCTGGCGGCCGTCGGACTGCTGCTGTTCGTCACCGTCGCGCTGACCTGGATATCGGCGGGCATCGGGCTGGTCGCCAAGACGGTGGAGAGCGCCAGCAACCTGCCGATGCCGATACAGTTCCTGCCCTTCATCGGCAGCGCGATCGTCCCGCCCGACTCGATGCCGACCGCCCTGCGGTGGTTCGCCGAGTACCAGCCGTTCACGCCGATCATCGAGACCCTGCGGGGGCTGCTGATGGGCACCCCGATCGGCAACAGCGCCTGGAGCGCGCTGGCGTGGTGCACCGGGCTGACGCTGATCGGCTACTTCTGGTCGAGGAGCGTCTTCTACCGGCGGTGACGGGGGTGCGGCCGGTAGCGGGAGGCCCGGGAGGACAGCGATGTCCGCCCGGGCCTTCCGGCGTCGTGGCCGGTCCTGAGTCGTGGCCGGCACCGGTAGACGCCCAGGGCCTGGGCCGGAGCCGACCGGAGCCCCAACCGCCGGACATCCGGTAGTAAAGTCCGGGCAAAGGCTCACCCTGGGGAGGGGCGCATGACGGCGGCACGTCGCAAGCGGATCGTGTGGTGGCTCAGAGGTGTGGCGCTGGCGGCGTTCCTGGTCTATCTGCCGGGCTATCAGGCCTCGTTCTCAGGCGGGCTGGTAGAGGTCGAGCGCTGGCTCAACCACCCGCTGCCGCTGCTCGGCGCCACCGTCGTGCTGGCCGTGGTCTCGCTGGTGATCCAGTTCGAGTTCCGCACCTGGTGGTCGCAGGTCGGGTGCGCGGCCGCCCTGGTGTCGCTCGTCTTCCTCGCCGGGGTGGCCGTGCTCCTGTCGCTGCTGCTCGACCGCGACGGGCAGCCCGTCAGCCGGAAGAGCCACCCGGAGCACCCGGACCGCGTGCTGACCGTGACCGATGTCGCCTTCTCGATCGACCCGATCTACCGGGTCGAGCTGTTGACCGGCAGTGGCTGGTCCGCCCGCCACTGGGAACTGGGCGAATGGGACGTCCGTGGCGGCGAGTTCGGCAGGGTCGACTGGTCCGGGCCGGACCGGATCGCGGTGACCGGGGTGGAGGGGACCGAGACCGCGGTGTTCACTGTCGACCCGGACGGCCGGCCGAGCAGGCAGGACCCGACGCCCGGGTAGGCCGGTAGAGCCGAGGGGGGCGGTAGGCCCTCGCGCGGCGGGGAGGCCGCGCGAGGGCCTACCGGCGGGGCTACCAGGTGTCGATGCCCATCTTCTTGGCCGCGTCGTGGACGGCCTTGTAGTGGGCGTGGGACATGCCGGACTGCTTGTCCTTCTCGGGCAGGTTCTTGTCCGTCGCGCGGAATTCGTCGCGGGCCTCGGCGAGCAGGCTCGTGCCGTAGGAGACGGGGACGTCCTTGACGCCGTGGGACGGGTGGGTCTTCTCGGCGGTCTTGCTGCCCGCCTTGATCAGGATGTCGCGGGCCTTGTTGAAGTCGTCGGCCTTGACCGTCTTCGGGTTGCTGAGCTGTGCCTGCACCCGGGCCGTCGGCTGGGCCTGCGCGGTGCCTGCGGCCATGGCGGGAGCGGCGGCGGCAGCGCCGAGGGCGCCGGCGGCGGCGACTGCCACGAGGGCGTTCCGGAGGGTCCTGTTCATGGATATCGATCCCTTCACAATGTCTAAGCATCAGTGCCCGCACCGGACTTGGAGTCCGTGGGAGTGCGAACTCCTCGGCACTACCCCGGCCCTCCTCGGCGGCAAACCGGTGTCTGTTCGGGGGCGGTGGGGGAACGGCGGGATCAGGCCGTCTTGTGATTATCGGACGGCTGGGTCAGTGGAGGCGGAAGGGTCCCAAGGGGGACGGCCAGGATTGGGTGTGCGGAGGGCGGGCCGTTCGACGAACGGCCCGCCCGGTGCTGTGGATCAGACGTCGAACTCGCCGGCGCGGATGGCGGAGAGGAGGTCGCGCCATTCGGCGGGGGTGAGTTGGGCGATGGCGTCGGGTAGAAGAGTGCTGCGGACGTAGACGGCGTCGGAGGTGATGGCGACCTCTGGGCAGTTATTGCCGTCGCCGCAGGCACTGGGCTTTCGCCATTCCACGGGATCCCTCACAGGCTGTTCATGATGCTGGAGATCACGTCACGGGAGGCCGATGGATCGAGCGCGCGATCACGCATCGCCCCGATGATGTTCCGGTAGTTCTCCAGCTGGTTCATCTCGGTCAGGAACGCTGGCGATCCTACGGAGTCAAGCTGGACCGTATCGAGGCGGGGTGCCGGCCCGCTCGCATACAGCACGGCGTGGCCCGCACCCTTGAATCCGCCGGCCCTGAACTCCAATACGCGCAGCGTCACGTTGGGGGCCTCCGAGAGCACGAGCAACTGCTTCAGCTGCTCTCTGGCGACAGTCGTTCCCCCGAACTCCATGCGCAGCGCGGCCTCGTGCACGATTGCTTCGTATTCCAGCGGATCGCTGCGTGTCAGGAGCTCTGCTCGCCGCATCCGGTTCTCGACTCGCGCTTCGATGTTCAGTGGCCGCAGCGGAGGATAGACCTCTCGGAAGATCGCGCGAGCTGTCTCCTCGGTCTGCATGAGACCGGGCGCATGGCAGATCTGATACGTCACCAACGCGCTGGAATAGTGTTCAACTTCGGAAATCTCAAGAATCCCTGCTGGGACGAGCCCTCTGTGCTCCTCCCACCACCCCTTGGTGCGGTCGGCGGCCATCTCAGCGACGGCGTCGACGTACGCAGAGTCGGCCTCCTCGTACTCGGCGGCGAGCGCAAGCACCCGTTCAGCGCTTACCGGGTAGGCGCCTTGCTCGATCAGCGTGACCTTGCTCCGGTCCAGTCCGAGAACGGCGGCAGCGTCGCCAGCCGTGCGTCCGGCGGCCTCTCGCATCTTTCGCAGCTCGATGCCGACGCGCTTGCGGCGTGCGGTTGGGGTAGGTGGCATCTCCCCAGCATCCATCGTCGGTGTGTGACGAGTCCAGCGAGCAGATAGGCATATCTTCCTGGCTTCGCTAGCAAATTTGCTATCGCATGCCCTACAGTCTGTGATGCACCGCTCACCGAGCGGATTGTCGGTAGTGCCGCTCGGGCACTGAAGAGCACCCATCTCCGTCACTGGGAGACATCGTGCGTAACCTCAACTCCCCCTCCCTCACCCTCGCTCGCGACACCCTCCGCGACGGCATGACCCGCGTCGGCTGGTCGCCCTCCTCCATCGCGGACGCCGAGCTCGCCCTCGTCGAACTGATCGTCAACGCCTGGCGTCACGGCGAGACGACCTCCCCCGTCGTCCTCATCCACTTCCTCTCGAATACTCTCCGCGTCACCGTCGCGGACCGCTCCTCCACCCTCCCCGAGCAGCGAACGCCGTGCCCGCTCGCCGAGTCCGGCCGGGGCCTCCAGCTGGTCGCCGGCCTCACCCACCGGTGGGGCGTCGACCCCCTGAAGCTGGGCAAAATCGTTTGGTTCGAGCTGGACGGTGTCGCGTGATCGCCCACCACCCCATCCATCCGGCCGATCCGGCGCTGCGCCACCTCACGGCCCGCCAGATCACCGGACTCATCGTCGAACTCCGCACCGAGGGGCGTGAGTTCGGGATCCTCTGGCCCTCCGCCCAGCCCGGCGAGACCGACCTCAACGGCCGCGCCCTCGTCTCCCTCGGCAACATCCCGGCCAGCACCCTCATCAACCTCCTCGCCCTCCTCCGCGAGTACAAGCGCGAGCGGGACCGCCGCCGATGCTAGGTCTCCTGACCTTCAACCTCCTGGCCTCCCTCCTCGGCGCCCTCTGCGAAACCCGCGCCCGCCACCTCCACGACCGCACGGCCGCCTACGCAGTGCTTGCCTCATGTCAAGCCTGCGATTCCGCACGGCACTTCGCGGTACCGACGTGCGAGTTCGGTCGGCAGGTAGCCTCCGGGTGGTGAGCACCGATTTTCAGCAGGCGCGGCTGTCACTCGGTGTGCGGCTACGGGAGTTGCGCACCGAGGCGGGCGTGAACGGCCGCGACCTCGCCGGACGGCTGGGCTGGCCGGCGTCGAAGATTTCGAAGCTGGAGAACGGCAAGCAGACGGCCACTCCCGCGGATCTTCATGCGTGGGCCGAAGCGCTGGGATGCCCCGAGACCGCTGCCGAGTTGAAGGGCAGGCTGCAAGGCCTGGAGTACCGCTATCGGGGATGGAAGCGGGTGCTGGTCGGCGGGCACCGGGTGCGCGAGGAAGCCGGAGTCAGGCACGGCCGGGAGGCGGCGGTGACCACCGGCTACGAACCTGCCATCATCCCGGGCATTTTCCAGATCGCGGAATACGCCCGCCACGTCCTGACTCGCGCAACCGATCTGGATGACGGGCCACGTGACATCGAGGAAGGAGTATGTGCCCGGTTGAAGCGCCAGGAGTCCCTCTACCAGCGAGGGAAGCGCTTCCGCTTCATCATGTCCGAGGCCGCGCTGTACGTGCAGATCTGTCCGCCCGACGTTCTGGCTGCTCAACTCGACCGTCTGGGAGGCCTGCTGGGGCTCGACTCGGTTGAGGTGGGGATCGTTCCGCTCGGGGCTCCGGTGGCGGTCATTCCCAAGCACGGCTTCTGGATCTACGACGACAGGCTCGCGATCGTCGAGACGTGGAACGCTGAGCTGTGGCTCGACGAACCCGCCGACATCGCTCTGTACCGGAAGGTCTGGGGAAAGCTGCACGATGCTGCGGTGTACGGCCCCGCGGCACACCGGCTGATCTCCCGTGCGCGCTCGACGCTGGCACTGGCAGCCACCTGAGCAACGTGCGGAAGCCTCGCCGCGCATAGGAGAAATGCGGAGAAATGCGGCTCACACCGGCATGGTTGGGCCTCTACCGTGTCGGACAGGACCTTGCCGGCACCCGAGTGACCGGCACCGATCGAGAGGAGCCGGAATGGGCGAGCACGGAGACGGCAAGGGTGGCGAGGACGGGGACAAGAAGCAGTCCCCGAAGGAGTCCGACGGCCAGTGGACCAAGCCCGTGAAGCCGTCGAAGAAGTGAGCTCCAACTGATGGATGAATACGCACAGTTGCTGGCGCGGATGGAATCGGCGGGGGCGCTGGGCGAGGGGTGGCGGGGCGCGTTCGAGCGTGCCCCGCGCTCTTCCTTCGTCCCGGACTCCGTCTGGGCCCCGGACGACGACAGCCCGACCGGCTACGGCCGGATCACCCGGGCCGACCACCCGGACTCCTGGTGGGCGCTGGTGAACGCCGACGAGGTGGTGGTCACCCAGATCGATGACGGCCTCGATACCGGGCCGGGCATCGCCACCTCCTCGGCCTCCATGCCCTCCCTCGTCGCGAGAATGCTCCGGCACCTGGACGTGGTCGACGGGAACACCGTGCTCGACATCGGCACCGGCACGGGATGGACGAGCGCGCTCCTCTCCGCCAGGCTCGGTGACGTCCACGTGACCACCGTCGAGGTCGATCGAGCGGTCGCCGCCGCAGCGGTCCGACGGCTCACCGCAGCGGGCTTCCATCCCAGTTGCTCGACCGGCGACGGCCTCGAAGGCCGGCCCCTCCGGGCGCCTTACGATCGCATCCATTCCACGGCGGCGGTTCGCCGACTGCCGCGTGCCTGGCTCGAACAGACCCGCCCCGGCGGCGTGATCGTCACCCCCTGGGGCACGCCCTACGCCAACGCCGGACTCCTGCGCGTGGTGGTCGGCGTGCCGGGGGAGCCCTCCCGGGGCAAGTTCGTGGACAACGCCAGCTTCATGTGGGTCCGCAGCCAGCGCCCCCACCCGGTGGCCGAACCGACCGGCCGGCCGATCCTCCGGGGCTCGTCGCCGATCGACCCGGAGCTGGCGCTGGAGAACGTGGACGTGGCGTTCGCCATCGGCCTCCGGGTGCCCGGCGTTCGGTATCACCACACCTGGGACGACGCGGACCCCGGCGGCACCTATCGGATGCGGCTCTCCGACGGCGCCGGCTCCTGGGCGTCCGTCCGCCACCACGACTGGGGCGCCGCCGACGCAGTCCAGCAGGCCGGGCCCCGCCGCCTGTGGGACGAGATCGTCCGCGCCCGCCGACGATGGCTCGCCGACGGCGAACCGGACCTCACCCGCTTCGGCGTGACGATGACGCCGACCGGCGAACAGCACGTGTGGCTCGACGAGCCCGGCAACCTGATCGGATGACCCAGCCGCGAACCCCCAGGCACCTGACCTGAGCCCCCGCGCAGGAAGTCGGCCCGGCCGACTTCCTGCGCGGGGCCTTCAGAATCCCGGCCGCATCCTGGCCGTCCTTTTCGGCGCCTTCTGTGAAGCTCGCCCGCGCGGTGGAACCGGTGGCAGGCGCAGACGGTCACCTTCGGTGTGACCTCGAACGAATCGCAGACCGATCCCGTCCGCCCCCACGTCAGCCGCAGGCGCATGCTGTTGGGCGTCGCCGGCGTGGCGGCGGCCGCCGTCACCGTCGGGGGCATCGGCTGGTGGGCGCGGCGGGACGCCGACACCGGCCACCGCGTCTGGAGCCGGACCGGCACCGGCAGCCGGGTCGCCCTGTCGGCCACCCCGCAGTCCGACCTCTACGTCGCGGACTTCGACGGCACGGTCAGGGCCCTCGACCTGCGGACCGGCGCCCCGCGTTGGAGTGCCGAGGTCGCCTCGCGCAACCCCGCCGACAGCAGCTTCGGCTGGCCGATCGCCGCAGGTGACGGACTGGTCTGCGTGACCACCGACTCCCACGTCCACGCCCTGGACGCCGCGTCCGGAGCCGTCCGGTGGACCGTGCCGGCGCCGAGGGGCTATCTGTCCGGATGGACGGACGGCCCCACCGTCGGCGGGGACGTGTTCGTGATCTGCGACGGCCGCGTCCACTCCTACGACGCGGCCACCGGCGAGGCCCGGTGGGCCGGCCCGCTGGAGGCCGCCTGCGGGCCGGCGGTCGCGGGCGGCACCGTGTACCTTGCCGCCCCTGCGGGCGGGATCTCCGCCCTCGACGCGAAGACCTGTGAGCGACGCTGGGAGCAGCCCGCCGTCGGCACGCTCGTCGACCGGCCCGTGGTCCACGAGGGCGTCCTCTACCTGTCGGCTTCCGCCGGCGCCGCCTCGACCGTCTCGGCCTCGACCGTCTCCGCCCTGGACGCGGCGACCGGTCGGGTGCTCTGGCAGCGTGACGACCTCGGCCACCCCGTTGTCCAGCCCGCCCCGGTCGCCGACGGGACGCTCTGCCTCCTCGACAACGACCGGGTCATCGCCGTCGAGGCGGGTACGGGCCGCAGCCGGTGGACGTCCTCGGTGCCGGACGGCCTGGGCCGGGGCATGAGCACCATGGCCGTCGCCGACGGCCGGGTCTACGTGGCGCTGAACGACGGTCGGCTGCACGCCCTCGACCTCGCCACCGGCCGGCTTCAATGGCAGGACGATCCGGCCAAGTTCGGCACCGAGTACACCGGGCTCTCGCTGACGGCCTTCGGCGGCGTCGCCTACCGCGGCAGCCGGGCCGGCCTCTACGCGGCGGGCATACCCGCGGCCTGACCTCCGCGCGAGGTCTCGGCGCGGCAGGGCACCGCGCGGTGCGCCTTCAGGCAGCGGGCACTGCCCGTAGGGACCTGGCGCCCGGGTCGACGTCACCGATATCCAGGAGAGTGAGCTTTCGAGTCGAGAGGGGGACGATGCACGCCCACGACAGGACCAAGGCTGCCGCCGCCGGCAAGGCCCGCACGCCGGCCCGTACTTCGGAGCCGACGACCAGGAACCCGAACCGGGCGCAGGCCGCCGCCCAGTCGCTGCTCGGTCTCCAGAGCACCCACGGCAACGCGGCCGTCGTGCAGATGCTCCGCGCGACCGGGATCCAGCGCGCGTCCGACCAGAACCGGCCCATGATCAATCACCAGAACCCGGACGACGACTGGGAGGCCGACAACACCGCGCCCGCGCGTACGGACGGTCTCGTCCTCAGCGGTCACGGCGCCTGGGAGGCCGCGAACGGCAGCTTCCGGGTGCCCGCGGGGACGCGGGTGCACTTCTACACGCAGCACGGGATGGTCCTCCCCGACGACCTGGGCGGGCAGGTGGAGAACGGCGCCAACCGGGGCGGCAGCGTGGAACAGGGGCAAGAGCGTGGCGCCGCGCGCACCGTGGTGGGCGGGCGGAGCCTGCAGAACTACACCATCTCCTACCCCAGCGGCCTCACCATCCGGGGAAACCCGGCGATCGCCAGCCCGGTTGGCGGCGGGTACGACGTCGAACTCGATCCGGGGACGCCGGCCGCAACCGTCATCAACGTCGCCACGCTGATCGACCCCCAACTCGCGGGCCGCTCGATCGTCTTCGACGGCGACGTGCTGCTGAGCGACATCCTGCGGCCCGGCATGGGCGACGTGCACTTCGCGGCCTGCCGCTTCGTCGAGACCAACAGGCCCGGGACGCGGAACCAGGGCCGTCCTCAGAACCACAACTACGCCGGCGACCCCGGCGAGGCCGGCGGTCTCTACAACCCCTGACCCGCCCGGCCTCCAATGCTCCGCGCTCCGCGCAGGAAGTCGGCCCACCCGACTTCCTGCGCAAGGGGCGCCGCCCCGAGCAGGCCTCAACCAGCCACGCGCACCACGTACTTGCCGGTGGCCCGCCCCTCCGCCATGGCGTCGTGGGCGGCGGGGACGGAGGCCAGGCCGGGGACTTCGGTGACCGGCAGCGTGAGGTCACCGGCGGCGAGCAGGTCGAGGACCGTGCGGATGGCGCGGGCGAGCCGTTCGGGGGCGGTGGCGGCCAGGGCGCGGTGGCTGAAGCCGGTGATGGTGAGGTTCCCGGCCATCAGGCGGCCGAGCGGCGGCAGGTCGGCGACGGCGCCGCCGCCCGCGTTGCCGAAGAGGACGATCCGGCCGCCGGGTGCGGTGAGTTCGAGGTCGAGCTCCAGGGCCTCGGTGCCCAGCGGGTCCAGCACGAGGTCGACGCCCCGGCCCCCGGTCGCGGCCCGGACGGCCTCGGGCAGTGCCTCGTCGCGGGCGAAGGCGTGGTGGTAGCCGGAGGCGACGGCGGACGCCGCCTTCTCCGGGCGGCCCACCGTGCCGATCAGCCGACCGCCGCCCCCGATCAGCGGGACCAGTTGGGCGACGGCGTGGCCGATCCCGCCGCCGGCCGAGTGCACCAGGACGGTGTCCCCGGCGGTGAGCCGGCCGGCGTCGGTGAGCAGCAGCACGGCGGTGGCCAGGCCCAGCGGGGCGGCGGCGGCCTCGCGCAGCGCCAGCCCGTCCGGGACGGGCACGGTGAGCGCGGCCTCGGCGAGCACCACCTCGGCCAGGCCGCCGCCGACGGGCGCGGCCGCCACCCGGTCGCCCACCGCCAGTCCGGTGACGCCCTCGCCGACCGCCCGGACGGTGCCGGCCACCTCCTTGCCCGGCCGGTACGGCCAGGCGGTGACGTAGCCGGCGTCGCCCCGGCGGCCCATCACGTCGACGAAGTTCAGCCCGGCGTAGGCGACGTCGACCGCCACCTGGCCGGGGCCGGGGTTCGGGGCCTCGACCTCCCGGATCTCCGTGTGCTCGGCCCCACCGGGTGCGGTCATCACCAATGCGCGCATGTCGGTCCCCCTCGACTACGATTTTCGACGAACGGCGAAATTGACGTGGGGTAGTGGTACCACGTAGTTTCGATGATTGTCGAACATCGCAGATCAAGCGCAGATCAAGCGCTTGAATCAACCGCAGATCAGGGAGGTCGGATCATGCCCCGCAGTACCCGGCGCCGACCGGCGCTCGCCCACCCCGCGACCGGGGAGATCGACCTGCTCGACGTCCTGCACGCGCTCTCCGACCCCACTCGGATGACCATCGTGCGCATCCTGCGCGCCGAACCCGAGCGGGCCTGCGGCACCTTCCCGGTGGACGTCGCCCCCTCCACCCTCAGCCACCACTTCAAGGTGCTGCGCGAGTCCGGCCTGATCCGCCAGCGCGAGGAGGCCAACCGCAAGTTCTCCGCCCTGCGCGCCGTCGACCTGGAGCAGCGCTTCCCCGGCCTCCTCGACACCATCCTCGCCGCCCACACACGGGCCGAAGCCGACGCACAGGCCGAAGCTGACGTGCAGGCCGAGCCCCACGCGCGGGCCGAAGCCCGCGCGTAGGCAGCCGCCCGCGCGCGGTGGCGCAGCCCGTCAGCGCAGGCGCGAGGAGGACAGGATCGACGCCAGGTGCGCCACCACCATGCCCCAGGTGATCACCGCGATCCCCGCGACCGCCGCCCGCGTCGCGTCCAGGTTGCCGAGCGCCGCGTCCGCCACGGCCGCCGCCAGCAGCACCAGGGAGGCCTCGATGCCGTTCGTCACCCGGTGGATCTTGAACACCGAGGCGAGCCGGCGCGCGGTAGCGATGCCCTGCGAGCGCGGCTGGGTGGACTCCTCGTCCGCCGGGGCCTGCCCGCTGCGGGCCCGGGCCACGTCCACCAGGTCCGTCGAGGCCTTGAGCAGCACCACGCCCAGCGCGGCCGCCAGGCCCACCGACACCCACAGCTCCGACCCGCCCCGGGCCGCCCGCGCGCCCGCGCCGATCATCAGCGCCGCGTCCGCCAGATAGGCGCCGAGCCGGTCCACGTAGACCCCGGCCATGCTGAACTGGCGCTTCCAGCGCGCCACTTCGCCGTCGACGCAGTCGAAGAGCAGGAACAGCTGGAACAGCACCGCCGCCAGCACGGCGCCGGTCAGGCCGGGGATCAGCAGGGCCGCCCCGCCGCCGACCCCGCAGACCACCATCACCCAGGTGAGGGTGTTCGGCGACACCGAGGTGCGTACCAACTGCCGGGTCGTGCGCAGCGAGATGCGGCGCATGTACAGCCGTCCCGCCCAGTGCTCACCGTTGCGGCTCTGCAGCTTGGCCTGCGGCTGGCACACCTCGCGCAAGTCCGCGAGCGCCGGAGCAGCCACCATGACGACATCCCTCCACCTGTCCCGAAACGATCACCACAGGCTACGGCCTCCCGGACCCCGCCCCGACCGGTCCCTCGTCGCCGTCCGGAGGCGGGGGAGCCGCCTGCCGGGCGGCCCCGGGAGGAAAACCGCTGGGCCGCCGGAAGGCCCCGGGCTAGGCTTCGCGGGTTCGTCGGAACCGGAAGCCCCGGCCCCGATCACCCGCCCTCGCAAGCCGGTTGACGTGGTCCGGAGCGCAACGAGGAGTGCTGATCATGGCGACCACAGGCGGCGCGGCGCACAGCCCGGGCCTGGCCGAACTGCTGGCCGAGCACCGGCTGCAGGGCCCGACGGAGACCGCCGACCACGAGCGCGTCCGCCACCTCACCGGGGCCGCCGACGCCTGGGACCGCGGGACGCCGCTGCACTTCACCGCCTCCGCGTTGATCGTCCACCCGCCGACCCGGCGCGTCCTCCTGCGCTGGCACGTGCGCCAGCAGGCCTGGCTCCAGGTCGGCGGCCACGGCGACCCGGGGGAGACCCTGCCGCTGGACATCGCGCTGCGCGAAGGCCTGGAGGAGACCGGACTCGCCGACCTCACCCCGTGGCCCGACGCCGCCCTCGTCCACCTCGCCGTCGTGCCCGTCCCGGCCTCGCCCGTCGAACCGGCCCACGAACACGCCGACCTGCGCTTCCTGCTGGCCACCGCCACCCCGGAGCGGGCGCGGCCGGAGAACCCCGCCGCCCCGCTGGAGTGGCTCACCATCGCCGAGGCCCGGCAGCGGACCACCGAGGAGAACCTCCGCGAAACGCTCGACCGGGCCGGCCGCCTGCTCGACGCCCCCGCCTGACCTTTCGAACCCCGCTGGAGCACACCCGGATGCACACCGACCAGACCCTCATCTTCGACGCCGACGACACGCTCTGGGAGAACAACGTCCTCTTCGAGCGCGTCATCGACGGCTTCCTGGACTGGGCCGCCACCCCGGCCGACCGCGAGCCCGCCAGGGCCGTCCTCGACGAGATCGAAGCCGCCAACTCCGCCGCCCTCGGCTACGGTGCCGCCGTGTTCCGGCAGAGCCTCACCGACTGCCTGCGGCGGCTGAACGGCGACCGCACCCCCACCCCGGCCGAAGAAGCCCGGATCGACGGCCTCCTCACTCCGCTCAGCAGCCGCGAGATCGAGCTGATCCCCGGCGTCGCCGACACCCTCGCCGACCTCGCCGGACGCCACCACCTGCTGCTGCTCACCAAGGGCGACCTCGACGAGCAGCAGCGCAAGGTGACGGCCTCCACGATCGACCACCACTTCCGCGGCGTCCACATCGTGGCCGAGAAGTCGGCGGACACCTACCGGCGGCTCAGCGCCGAGCTCGGCCTCGACCCCGACCGGACCTGGATGATCGGCAACTCGCCCAAGTCCGACATCGCCCCGGCCCGCCAGGCCGGCCTGCGCACGGTCTTCATCCCGCACGAGCACACCTGGGTCCTGGAACACCAGGACCTCGGCCCCGACGAGGCGACCCTGCGACTGGCGGCCTTCTCCGAGCTGCTGCGGCACTTCTGACACGGACCGGCGGGGTCGGCAGGGTCGCCGGGGTCGGCAGGATCGCCGGGGTCGCCGGGGTCAGCGGGATCGGCGGCGGCGCTCACAGCGCGAGCGCCGTCGCCGGCGCCGGTGCGCCGCCCCGGTGCAACCAGGCCCGCTCCGCGGCCGTCCACGTGCTCGTCGTCACCAGGTGGAGCGCGGCGGCCACCGGCACCAGCATCGCGAACAGCACCGACCCGAAGGACAGGTAAGGCAGCAGCCCCGCCCCCGGCTGAGGGGTCGGCTGCGCGGCCGCCGCCCGCCTGGCCCGGCGGAAGTTGACGTACCCGACCGCCGCCAGCCCGGCGTACAGCAGGCCGAACACCGCCAACTGCCCGGCACCGTGCGCGCTCCCGACGTGCAGGCCGAGCGGCACGCCGAACAGGGTGTGGTCCAGCAGGCCGTTCGGGGTGGTGAACAGGCGGTACATCACCGAGAAGAACGGAATCTGCACCAGCATCGGCAGGCACCCCGCGAACGGCGAGGCCCGCTCCTCCCGGTACAGCTCGGCGAGCGCCTCCCGCAGCTTCTCCGGGCGGTCCTTGAACCGCCGGTTCACCTCGGCGACCTTCGGCGCCAGCCGCGCCCGCGACTTCTCCCCCCGCGCCGCCGCGCGCGCGAAGGGATGCAACGCCAGCCGGACGGCGACGGTGAACAGGACGATCGCCAGCGCGGTCGGCAGTACCTGGGCCAGCGCGGCGACGGCGGCATGGGCGACGGCGACGGCCGGGTCGAGAACAGCGAGAACGGACATGGTGGAGCGAGCCCTCCGGGGGTCTCGGAAAACGAGTGGTCGACGGAGGACGGCCGCGTGGAACGGCGGAAGACGACGAAGCTACGCGGCCGCCGGGGCCGCACCCGGTGCCCTCGGGCGTCGCCTGCCCCGGGCATCGGGATCGCGCTGCGGCAGGAAGGCCGTACGGAACGCGCGCCGCCGCAACACCCCGCTGCGCACCGCCGTGGGCGCCCGCGCGCCCAGCAGCCGCGCCCCCGCCAGCGTGCCCGCGACCGCACCGGCCAGCAGCGCCACGGCGGCGACCGCCGCCACCGACGCGACCGTCCCGCCCTCGGTCACCAGCTCCCCGGTCAGCACCCGGAGCAGCCCGAGCAGCATCGCGACGACGGTCATGCGCTGCTCCTCCTTCGGCGTGACGGACTCGGGGCTGCACGGACTTCGCGGCCCTCGGGCTTCGGTCCCACGGGCTTTGGGCCCACGGGCTTCTGGCCCCACGGACTCGGGGCCGGACTTCAGACGTTCAGGACGATCGCCGAGCCCGCCGAGTTCCCGCCCGGGCGCGGAATTCCCCGTAGCGTACCCGCCGCGCCGAGGTGCTTCGCGAGGCAGTGCAGGGGCGTAGCCGCAGGTGCTACACGGGGCTACCGTGGAGGGATGAAGACGATTACCCAGCGGGAGTTCCGGAACAACTCCGCCGCGGTGATGGACGCGGTGGAGGCCGGGGAGACCTTCCACATCACCAGGAACGGGGTCGAGGTCGCGGAGCTGCGACCGGTGTCCGGACGGCGGCGGCTCACGGCGGAGGAGCTGGTGGCGCGGCACGTGAAGCTGCCGCGGGTGGACTACCAGCAGATGCGCAAGGAGGCCGAGGAGTACTTCGGGCCGGAGGAGCTGGTGGGCGACGACGGCGACGACCCGTTCGAGCGGCGGCGTGGCTGAGCGCAGGCGGGCAGCCCGGCGGCGGCCGGCCGGGGTGCTCGACACCTGTGTCTACATCGATCTGGCCCTGCTCTCCCCGGCGAACCTGCCGGCCGTGCCGGAGCTGACCGCGATCACCTTCGCGGAGCTGCAACAGGGCGTGTCGATGGCCCGCGACGCGGTCAGCCGGGCGGCCCGGCTGGAGGTGCTGGGCGCGGCGATGGCCGACTTCGACCCGCTGCCGTTCGACGCGGCGGCGGCCGCCCGCTACGGCACGCTGGTGACCCTCACCATCGCCGCCGGGCGGCAGCCGCGCCCGCGCCGGATCGACCTGATGATCGCGGCCGTGGCCTCGGCCCACGGACTGCCGCTGTACACCCGCAACGTCGCGGACTTCCGGGGCCTGGGCTCGGCGGTGGAGATCATCGGGGTGTGACGGCCGCCGCTCGCCGGTGGAGCGGTGCTCTCGCTCTTCGTGCCGCTGGCCTGCCGCCCCCGCCCCGCTGGCTGGTCATCTAAGCAGCTTAGAAGTGGAATTGGGGGATGGAGGGGGGTGGCAGGCCCGGCAGCTGCTCAGCCCAGGCGGACCGCGGTGCCCGTGGCGGCGGAGGCCCGGGCGGCCTCCAGGACGGCCAGGGTTGCCACCGCGTCGCGCGGGTCGACCGGGGGCGGGGTGCCCGGGGAGGCCAGGGCGGCGGCGATGCCCGCGTAGAAGGCGGGGTAGTCGCCCGGCTCGGTGGGCAGGGCGATCGAGGACTCGTCGGTGCCGAGGGTGCCGTACTGCGAGGGCTGGTCGGCACCCCACGGGCGGGCGCCGTCCGGTCGGTGCCCGGCCCGCAGCTCCGCCTCCTGCGGGTCCATGCCGGGCTTGACGTACCCGGCGGCGTCGCCGAGCACCCGCAGCCGGGGGCCGATCAGCGGGGTGATGGCGCTGGTCCACAGGTGCGAGCGGGTGCCGGAGGCGTGGGTGAGGGCGAGGAAGGCGTCGTCGTCGACGACCGCGCCGTCCCGGCGCACGTCGACCTCCGCGTACACCGTCTCCACCGGGCCGAACAGGGTCAGCGCCTGGTCCACCAGGTGGCTGCCCAGGTCGTACAGCGTGCCGCCGACCTCGGCCGGGTCGGCGAGCTCGCGCCAGCCGGGCTTGGGCTTCGGGCGGAACCGCTCGAAGCGGGACTCGAAGCGGTGCACCCGGCCGAGCGCGCCGCCCCGGACCAGCCGGGCGGCGGTCAGGAAGTCGCCGTCCCAGCGCCGGTTCTGGAACACGGAGAGCAGGGTGCCCCCGGCCTCGGCGAGCTGGCACAGCTCCAGCGCCTCGGCGGCGGTGCCGGCCAGCGGCTTGTCGACGACGGTGGCCAGCCCGGCGCGCAGGGCGGCGCGGGCGAGCGGCGCGTGGGTGCGGTTGGGAGAGGCGACGACGACGAGGTCGAGCGCGTCCGGGTCGGCGAGCAGCTGCTCGGGGGTGTCGACGGCGCGGGCACCGGGGTGTTCGCGGCGCAGCTGCTCGCGGCGCTCGGGGTTGGCGGTGACCACGGCGTCCAACCGCAGCCCCGGCGTGGTGGCGATGAGCGGGGCGTGGAAGGCGGAGCCGGCCAGGCCGTAGCCGATCAGGCCGACGCGGAACGGGCGGTCCGGAGAGGACGAGGGGGTCGAGGCGCTCATGCGCCCACTCAATCACGAGGCGCCCGGTTGCTCCCGGTTTCGCAGTGGCGGAGCCGGGAGGCGGGGCGGACGTCGGTTCGCGTCCTCGCTCGTCGGACGGCATGGGGGCGAGACGTCTCAGGGCAGTTGACGGGTCAGCCGACGCAGCCGGGTACCGAGGGGGAGCTGCCGACGCAGTTGTCGGGGGTGTTTCCACTGACCGGTGTCGTGGTGAGTGTCATGGTGCCGTTCTGCCGGTAGATGCCGCCGGCCGTCATGACGGCATGGTTGGCGCTGATCTGGGTGCTGGTCAGCGTGGTGGAGGTGGAGCCGATGGCGGCGATGCCGCCGCCCTGGGACCCGGAGCTGTTGCCCGCGTCGATGAAACTGCTGGTGGTGGTGAGCGAGCCGCGCAGGCCGTTGTAGATCCCGCCGCCCTGGCCGGTGGCGCTGTTCCCGGCCACGGTGCTGTTCGTGAAGGTCGCCACCGCCCCCTTCTGGGGGGCGCCGATGTCCTCGTTGGCCAGGCCGCCGCCCCTGCCCTGGGCGGTGTTGCCGGTCAGGGCGCTGGCCGTGAGGGTCACCGCGCCGTAGTTGAGGATGCCGCCGCCGTCGGTGACGGCGGAGCCGTTGCTGAGGGTGACGTTGCCCTTGAGGGTGAGGCTGGCGCCCGCGGCCACCTTGACGATGCGGAAGCCGGCCGTACCGGCCGTCGTCGAGCGCGTGATGGTGTCGTTGTCACCGGTCAGGGTGATGGCGGTGGTGATGATCGGCAGCGCGTTCGCGCCGTCGGTGTCACTGCTGTGCGACGAGGCGATGGTGTAGACGCAGTCGGTCGCGAGGACGACGTTGCCCCCGCCGGCGCTGTTGGCGGCGTTGATCGCCGCGACCAGCGCCGTCTCGTTGCAGGCCACGGCCGCCTGTGCGGAGGTGGGGGCCAGTGCGGCCAGTGCGGCCAGCACGGCGGTCAGGACGACGGAACCGGCGAGGACCGGAATGGTGCGGATGCGTCGCATGACGCTCCCTTCGGGTTGATGGAGACCCCCGTGTTCGTGGTGCCGTGCCAGCAGCAGCAGCAGCAGCAGCTGCGGGCGCGGGCGCGGGCACGGGCACGGGCCCGGCTCGGCCCGCGCGAGCAGACCGGGCCGGGCCAGGCCGTGGAGGCTTCGCGCCACGGCCTGGCCCGGCGGCCGAGCGATGCCGCGCGTCCGTCTCAGGTGGTGGGGACCGGCGGAACGGCGCAGGCCTTCACGGCGGCGGTGCTGGCGGTGGCGGCGGTGGCGGCCGCGGTGGCGGCAGCGGTGGAGGAGGTGACCGCGGCGGCCTCGGCGGCGGCGGCGCTGGTGGCGGCTGCGGCCTCGGCGGCGGCGTTGGGTGGCACGGCTTGGGTCGCCGCGATGAAGGTCTTGAGGGCGGCGGCGGCCGACGCGGCGTCGGCCTGCGCCGCGGCTGCCGCGGTGGAGGCGTTGGCGGCGGCGACCGACGAGGAGACGGTGGCGGCCGCGCAGGCCACGGCGTCCCTGTGGGCCTGGCCGGTCGACGCCGAACTCGGTGTGTTCGTCGAGATGTTGGTGGCCCCGGCCGCAGCCGTGCCTCCGGCCAGCAAGGTGCCGATGGCAATAGCTGCGACGGCTATGCGATGGATCTTCATGGGTCCCTGTCCTGGGAAGGATGGGCTCACGTGCCCGGCAGCACAGCCGAACACGGATGCCACGGTGACGGGAGCCGAACCGGCTCCCACCAGAACAAGAACACCGAGCGGCCCGCCTGTCCCTTCGACCATCGCGCCGACGTGCTGAACAGCCGGACCGGAACTGTCCGACTTCCTGTGCGACTTCGCTGGTCAGGAGCGTGCGGGAAGGTCCGGTACGAACTGCCCGGTGGTCCCCTCATCGGCGTAGCGCGTTTGCGTGGACGAACCCGTCCACCGGCCGACTGCCTCCGTTCGCACCGCGGCCGTGCCCGGGAGGAAGTGGCGCACGCGGATGATGTTGCTGCCGGCACGTCGTGGCCGTTCCCGTCCGGGGCCGGGGTCGGCCCGAGGAGGCAGGCTCTAGGCTGGTCCGTGTTGGGGCAGCCAGTGGCGCCCGGCCGGCCGAGGGTGTCCGGTCCGGAGCGATGTGCGAAATCGTTCAGAACCGTTGCAAGACCAAGGAGACACCTACGTGGCAGACCGCAAGCCCATCGAGTCCTGGCTGACCGACATGGACGGCGTCCTCATCCACGAGGGCACGCCGATTCCCGGTGCGAAGGAGTTCCTGCGCAGATTGCGGGAGTCCGGCAAGCCGTTCCTGGTCCTCACCAACAACTCCATCTACACCCCGCGCGACCTCAGCGCCCGCCTGGCCGGGATGGGCCTGGAGGTGCCGGAGGAGTGCATCTGGACCTCCGCCCTGGCCACCGCCAAGTTCCTCAAGGGCCAGCGCCCGGGCGGCACCGCCTACGTGATCGGCGAGGCGGGGCTCACCACCGCGCTGTACCAGGCCGGTTACGTGCTGACCGACAACAACCCGGACTACGTCGTCCTCGGCGAGACCCGCACCTACAGCTTCGAGGCGCTCACCAAGGCGATCCGCCTGATCAACCAGGGCGCCCGGTTCATCTGCACCAACCCCGACGAGACCGGCCCGTCCCCCGAGGGCGTGCTGCCGGCCACCGGCTCGGTCGCGGCCCTGATCACCAAGGCGACCGGCGTCGAGCCGTACTTCGTCGGCAAGCCCAACCCGCTGATGATGCGCGAGGCGCTGAACACCGCCGGGGCCCACTCCGAGACCGCCGTGATGATCGGCGACCGGATGGACACCGACATCGTCGCGGGCATGGAGGCCGGCATGGAGACCATCCTGGTGCTCACCGGCCTGACCGCCGCCGCCGACGTCGAGCGCTTCCCGTACCGGCCGACCCGGGTGGTCAAGTCGATCGCGGACCTGGTCGAGCTGGTCTAGCCTCTGCGGTGCTGTCGTGGGCCCCGTTCCGGCCGGTCGCCGGAGCGGGGCCCGTTTCGTACCTGTGGTTCGTACCTGTGGGGAGGCGCCGGCGCAATGAGCGCGACGGGGGATGCGGGGCCGCCGGAGGCGCGGCGGGATGCCGGGGGCGTTGGCGGGGAGGCCGACGAGAAGCGGGTCACCTGGGCCGAGCTCTACTTCGACCTGGTCTTCGTCTTCGCGATCACCCAGGTCTCCGGGCTGCTGCACCACCACCACGACGCCACCGGGCTGGTCCGGGCGCTGGTGGTGTTCGTGCCGGTGTACTGGTGCTGGGTGGGCACCACCGTGCAGGCCAACATCCGGGACGTGGACAACCTGCGGGACCGCCTCGGCATCCTGGCGGTCGGGCTGGCCGGCCTGTTCATGGCGCTCGCCGTCCCGGGCGCGTACGGCGGGCGGGGCGTGCTGCTCGGCGCCGCGTACTGGCTGGCCCGGCTGGTGCTGCTGCTCCTGCTGATCCGCCTGCCGGGCGTCTGGCGCGGCCCGTACGGCGTCGGCGTGCTGGTCAGCGGGCCGCTGCTGGTCGTGGGCGGGCTGCTGCCGGCCGGGCCGCGGCTGGCCCTGTGGACGGCGGCCGCGCTCTGCGACCTGGCCGCGCCGCTGGTGTTCCGGCGGCGGCTGGCGGCGGTGGCGTACCACCCCTCGCACATGCCGGAGCGGTTCGCGCTGTTCCTGCTGGTGGCGCTCGGCGAGTCGATCGTCGGGATCGGCGGGACGGCGGCCGGCGCCCGGCTCGACGTGGCCGAACTCGCGGCCGTGGCCACCGCGTTCACCATCTCGGCGGGGCTGTGGTGGCAGTACTTCGTGTACGCGGCGGACGCCATGCGGTACGCCGTGGAGGTCGCCGACTCCCGGCGGGACGTCGTCCGGCGGATCTTCCAGTACGGGCACCTGGCGCTGGCCGCCGGGGTGATCGGGGTGGCGGTCGGCTTCGGGGAGACCGTCGCGGACCCGTGGCAGGCGTTGGGCCCGGGGTCGGTGGCGCTGCTGTACGGCGGGTGCGGGCTGTACCTGCTGACCTTCGGGTACACCCGCTGGATGATGTTCCGCAAGGTGGCGACGACCCGGGTCGGTGCGGCGGCGGTGGTGCTGGGGCTGGCGCCGGCGGTGGTGCGGCTGCCGGCGCTGGCGGTGCTGGTGGCACTGGCGGTGCTGCTGGTGGCGCTCAACGTGGTGGAGCACGTCCGGGTGGTGCGGGCGGTCGGTGCGGACCCCGCGCCGGTGCCGCCTGCCGGGTCCGCGCTGCCTGTTGGGTCCCCGCTGCCTTCTGCGGCTCCGGCGGCTTCTGCGGCTTCGGCGGAGTGAGTTGTCGGTGGGGCTGTGTAGCGTTCGGGGTGAAAGAGGGCGTGCGGCACAACAGCCGCGGTGTGGGAGGTAGATGTCGTGACGGACACGGTCGAGGCGGGCGTGGTGGAGGCCGGCGAGGGCGGCGGGCTGGAGCTGCCCGAGTCCTGGCGCCCGGTGCTGGGCGCCGAGACGGAGAAGCCGTACTTCGCCGAGCTGGCGGCCTTCGTGGCGGCCGAGCGTGCGCAGCACCAGGTGTTCCCGCCGAGCGGCCAGGAGTTCGCCGCGCTGGAGGCCACGCCGTACGAGAAGGTCCGGGTGCTGGTCCTCGGGCAGGACCCGTACCACGACGACGGCCAGGCCCACGGCATGAGCTTCTCGGTGCTGCCCGGCACCAGGACGCCGCCCTCGCTGCGCAACATCTTCAAGGAGCTGGACGCCGACCTCGGCGTCCCCGCCCCGGACAACGGTTACCTGATGCACTGGGCCGAGCAGGGCGTCCTGCTGCTCAACGCGGTGCTCACGGTGCGTGCGCACGAGGCCAACTCGCACAAGGCGAAGGGCTGGGAGAAGTTCACCGACGCCGTGATCAAGGCGGTGAGCGAGCGCGAGGAGCCGGTGGTCTTCGTGCTGTGGGGCAACTACGCGAAGAAGAAGCTGCCGCTGATCGACACGTCCAAGCACGTGGTCGTGCAGGGCGCGCACCCGTCGCCGCTGTCGGCCAAGCTGTTCTTCGGCAGCCGCCCGTTCTCGCAGATCGACACGGCGCTGGACGGCTTCGGCGGCGAGCCGATCGACTGGCAGGTGCCCAACCTGAAGCAGGGCTGAGCACCCGGGGCTGAGCGTCCGGGGGTTGGGTGAGGGGTGGTCCGGGCGGGCGGGGTCGCCCGTCCGCCCGCTCACGGCCACCCGGCGTTCACCGCCCGTCGCGGGCGGCCGGTGGCCGGTGTGCTTAGCTGGTGCCGACCGGTCGCCGGACCGGCTCTGGGGGAGGGGCGGTACGTGCGCCGGGTGGGACGGGTAGTGGCAATCCGACGGGCCGTGGGGGTGGCCCTGGTCGTGCTGTTGGCGGGGGCCGCGGGCTGTAGCGGTTCGACCGCCGGATCGGCCAAGGGATCACCCGGCGGCCCGGGCGGCGGTGCCTCGGCCGGCGGGCCCACAGCCGCGCCCACCGCCTCCGCCGCGAACCCGGGCACCGGCCCCGCGAGCCTCGCCCAGCTCCCCGGCCAGGCCTTCTACGTCTCCGACCAGACCAACGCCGCCCGGCAGGTGACCGCTCTGCGCGGCCAGGGCCGGCCGGCGGAGGCCGACACGCTGCTGCGGATCGCCGCCCAGCCCTCCTCGCAGTGGCTGGGCGAGCAGGGCGCCAAGGAGATCGCCGAACAGGTCAGCCGCCGGGCCGCCGAGGCGGACCGGACGGCGGTCTTCGTCGCCTACAACATCCCGCACCGCGACTGCGGCCTGTACTCGGCCGGCGGCGCCGCCGACGCGGCCTCCTACCGGGCCTGGATCAGCGGTGTCGCGGAGGCCCTCGGCGACCGCAAGGCCTGGGTGGTGCTGGAGCCGGACGCCGTCGCGCACACCCTGGACAGCTGCGGGATCAAGGGTGACCTGGCCGCTGAGCGGTACGGCCTGCTGGCCTTCGCCGTGCAGGAGCTGAAGAAGCGTCCGCAGGTGCGGGTCTACCTGGACGCGGGCAATCCCGGCTGGTCGCAGGACCCGGCCGAACTCTCCACCGCGCTGCGCAAGTCGGGGATCGCGGCGGCGGACGGCTTCGCGGTGAACGTCGCCAACTTCTACGACACCGGCCGCAACACGGCCTACGGCGGCCAGCTCTCCGCCGCCCTGGGCGGGAAGCACTTCGTCATCGACACCAGCCGCAACGGCAACGGACCGCTGGGCGGCGACGCCTGGTGCAACCCGCCCGGCCGTGCGCTCGGCGAGCGGCCGACCGCCGACACCGGCCGGGACGGTGTCGACGCCTACCTGTGGATCAAGAACCCGGGGGAGTCGGACGGCGAGTGCGGGCGCGGCGAGCCCCGGGCGGGCGAGTTCTGGCTGCCGTACGCGCTCGGCCTGGCGCAGGCCGCCCGCTGAGGGGGCCGCTCCGCACCAGTGCCGGTCCGCACCAGTGCGGCTCCGCGCCAGGCCGTGACGCACCGGTTCGCTCAGCCGGTCACCTGGATCCAGCGCGCGACCGACGGGGTGCCGGCGGCGTCGGTCAGGAACAGCATGTACCAGCCGGGCGGCAGCAGGTTGGGGTTGGCGGGGAGCGTGAGCGAGACCCCGTCGGCCGTGCGACCGCTGATGTCCAGGGCCACCGACCGCTGTTCGACGTCGGTCACGTGGGTGACCGAACTCGGCCGGATCAGCTTGGCGGTGGCGACCGCGTCCGGCCGGGCGGTGCCGATCCGCACGGTGGTGCCGAGCTTCGCGGCCCCCGGCGCGGCGGCCACCTGCGGGCGGTCGCCGTGGAACAGGTACGGCGGGGTGTAGATCTCGATGCGCTGCTCGAAGCCGCCCGGTGTGGTCTCGGCCTTGTCCGCGAACAGCGGGTTGGAACCGAGCACGGCCACCCGGCCGTCCGGCAGCAGCAGCGCCTCGGAGTGGTAGTTGCGGCCGACGGCGGGCTCGGCGGCGGTGCTGAAGCTGTTGGCGTCCGGGTGGTACACCTGCGCCTTGAGCAGGTCGCTGGCGCCCCGGCCCCGGTAGCCGCTGGAGCCGCCGGTGGTGAACACGGTGTCGTCCGGGAGGATCACGCTGTTCAGGTAGCGGGTGCCGCCGGCCGGCAGGTCCGGGCCCGGGGTGAAGGCGGGCTCGGCGGCGGAGAGGTCGACGATGTCGGTGCGGGCGGTGGACAGCGGCGACTCGCCGACGCCCCCGCCGCCGAGCACCATCACCTTCTGCGCCTGCGCGGGCGGCAGCAGCACCGAGGACGAGGTCTCGGTGAGGGCGGGGTCGCGCAGGCCGGGGACGGGCTGGAAGCCGTTGTTCGACAGGTCCCACACCCCGGGGTCCCGGCCCTTGTCGGCCGGGCCGTAGCCGGCGTTCGAGCCCGAGTAGAAGAGCTTGCCGGAGGCGGTCAGGAAGATCGACGGGTAGGTCGGGAAGTAGCGGTCCGGGCCCTTGGACCAGGTCTTGTTCTTCGGGTCGTAGATCTCGTTGTCGTTGCCGTTGAGGATCTCCCCGGTGTCGTCCAGGCCCGAGACGGTGACCACCCGTCCGTCTCCCAGCCCGGTGAGCGTCGGGTACCAGCGGGCGTACGCCATGTCGGTGACCTGCTCGTACAGCTCGGTGTCCGGGTTGAACTCGAACGCGGAGCGGATGCCCTGGTACTCCTGCTTGTCCAGGGTCAGCTTCGCGCTCTGCCCGTACAGGTTGTGGGCGTCGACCCCGGCCAGGCCCTTGATCCGGTACTGGGCGGGGGAGTCGGTGACGTAGCCGGCGCCCTCACCGACCGCCTCGACGAACACGTGCTGCTCGCCGGCGGTGACGACGGTCTGCTTGCCGGCGCCCGTCTTCACCGCGGCCGGGACGGTCACCGGCACGGTGGAGGCGTACTCGCGCCCGTTCGGGCCGACGAAGACGGTGCCCTTGGGGAACGTCCTGGCGCGCTCGGGGCTCTCGTTGCGTACCCGCATGACGCCGGCCGCCCTCTTCACCACGCCCGCCAGCTTCTCGTACCGCTGGGTGCCGCCGGCCACCAGGACGCGGCCGTCCGGCAGCGAGGCGTGGCCGCCGCAGAACATGTCGGCCGGGGTGGGTATCAGCTTGTAGGTGTTCGCGGCCGGGTCCCAGAGCAGGCTGCGGAAGCTGCCCGCGTCGAAGCGCTTCTCGTCGTTGCCGGAGCCGGCCACGATGAGGACCTTGCCGGTGCGCAGCAGTGTGGCGTGGACGGCGTTGACCCGGAACTCGGCGGGGAGCGTGAGGGTCTGCCAGTGGCCGTACTCCGCCTTGTAATCGGGGCGGTTGATCACGTACTGGTGGTACTGCTGGCCGGCGAAGCCGAGGACGGCGGGCGCGTTCATCCCGGCGACGGTCAGCGCGACGGTGCTGCCGAGGGCGAAGCGCTTGGTCCGGCCGGTCTTGTGGATCTTCACGGTGGTTGGTCCCCTCGTGAGGTTCGGGAGCTCGTGAGGTTCGGGGGTGCTGGCGGGTCGGGCGGCTTCAGCGGGTGGTGGTGTGCTCCGCCCGGTCGGGCACTGCGGGGGCGCCCGGCGGCGCGGCCGGGGCGGTCGGTGCGGTCGGGCCGCGCCGGGGATCGCGGGTGTGTCGGGGGCGGCGCTTCTCCAGGACGACCCTCGGGGTCGCCGCCGGACCGCCGGTGACGGTGAGCGTGGCCGTGGGCCGGGCGCGTCGGCGGCGGATAGCGTCGCCGGCCAGCACCAGGATCGGCAGCACGGTCAGGACCAGGGCGATCCAGGCCCAGGTGCGCATCGCGACGTGGTCGTAGCCGGTGAAGAAGGAGGCCGCTATCGCGCCGCCGAACACCAGCGTCCAGAACAGGTGGAAGCGGAAGGTGCTCACCCGGTCCGCGCTGGCCGAACGGCCCTTCGGCGTCACCACGAAGCGGCTGCGCCGCCGCAGCAGCGCCTGCACCAGCGAGGCCGCGTAGACCGGGCCGCAGAGCGCGGACATCAGCATGCCCGCGACCCCGGAGGAGCCTGCCGGCTCGTGCGGGCTGACGTTGTGCTTGCGGTTCCAGGTGTAGAGCAGCAGTTGGAGCGCGGCGGCGTCGCTGTACAGCATCATCCAGATCTCGGAGGACACGTGGACCCCCGAGGCACCGAACACCAGGTAGAGCACGCTGGACAGGCCGCCGAGCAGCCAGGTGAGCGCCGCCATCGGGTAGAAGCCCACCATCAGCGAGTAGTTGAGCAGCCGCCCGGGCGACAGCCGCCAGAGCACCCGCCAGTACTGGGTGAGCAGGGTCTCGTAGGTGCCGCGGCTCCAGCGCAGCTGCTGGGAGAAGAAGTCGGTCCAGGAGGACGGGCCCTCGCCGACCGCGAGCACGTCCGGGGTGTACACGGATTTCCAGCGTTCACCGGTCTCGGCGTTCCGGCTCCGGTGGAACTCCAGGCCGGTCGCCATATCCTCCGTGATGGAGTCGTACAACCCGCCGATCGACTGGAGCGCACGGATTCTGACGGCGTTGTTGGTGCCGACGAACATGGGCGCGCCGTAACGGTTTCCGGCGCGCTGGATGAGTGCGTGGAAGAGGTACTGCTGGCTCTCGGAGAATTTGGTGACGGCCGATCCCGAGCTGCGGTAGTTCCCGTACACCTGGGGTCCGACCACGAATGCCACGTCGGGGTCGCGGAAGTAGCCGAGCATCCGCTCGCAGAAGTCCGGCAGCGGGACGTGGTCGGTGTCCACCGAGACCCAGAAGTCGTAGTCGTCGCCGTGCGCCTGCAACCAGGCGTTGTAGTTGCCGTGCTTGGTGCCGGTGCGGAACCGGCCCTTGGGCTGGTTCCAGTACGGGCGGCCGAAGCGGCTGAAGTGGCGGACGCCCAGCTCGGTGCAGAGCGCCCGCATCGCAGGATCGTTTCCCTCGTCCAACAGCCAGACGTCGTACGGGCCGTCGTGCCGGACGGCGCGTGCCGCGACCAGCGTGGCCCGCACCATCTCCGCCGGTTCCTTGCCCGGCACGCAGGCGGTGACGAACGCGACCCGGGTGCCGGACTCCGGCGTCACCGGTATCGGATCGCGGGCGACGAGCGTGGCGTGGGTGTTGGACACGACGTTGACCAGCCGGAACACCTCGACCACGGCGATGATCCCGATCATCACCTTGTCGCCCAGCAGCACCAGGGCGTGCGTCTCGCCGGGGCGCTCCGGCCAGTGCTCCGGCAGCAGCAGCCAGACCAGCAGCACCACCTCCACCAGTGGGGCCGCCACCATCAGCAGGGCGGCGCGGATCCGGTGCGGCTCGCGGCGCAGCAGGCTGCGGTACTGGACGCGGTAGGAGGCGGTGGGGTCGACCTCTTGCGCGGCCTCCTGCGTGGCCTGGTGCATGGTTTCCTGTGCGGCCTGGTGCGCGTGCCACGGTGTCGGCGGGGCTCCGTGGTGGGCGGGCTCGGGCCGGTAGACGCCGCCGCCGAGGTCGTCCTCCTCGTCCGGGTCGTGTGCCGGGCCGGCCAGCCGACTGAAGTGACCGTAGTCGTACGGGGCTTCGGGTACGGGAACGGCGGCCAGGTCGTCGTCGAGCCGCCGTCCGGCGCCTCGCCCGCGGGCCGTCCCGGCGTCCTTCTGTCGCGCGAACGGCATGGTCATCGTCTGCTCCCCCCGGCCGGGGCCCGGCCGTGGCGGCGGGCCCGTTGGTGCGTGTTCAGACCGGGGGTATGCGATCCGCCGTTCCGCGGCGCGCCTGGCCGGCCGCGTTCGGCGGGGCTGGTCCGCTCCCCCCGGAGCCTTGCTTCGCCTTGCCTCTTGCCTCGAAAGCCGCCCCCGTGAAACACCGCCCGGTGGACCGCCGTTGTTTCCAAGCGGTTTTCGGGCCGTCATTCGCGTCATGCGCCTGCTCGCGCCGGTGGGCGTTTGCGAGCGGAATTCATTGCGCGCCTGCCGGGGACTTCGAATGCGGATCCCGGTGCGCTCCCGGCTTCCCCTCCGGGCACGCGGGATCCACGGCGCCCCCAACTCTCCCGGAGGGCAACCGTGATCGCAACCTGTCTGGGAAATGATCACCGCGCAAGCGTGAAGATCCCACGGTTCCCGGCCAATCCGCACCGCGGTGGTGCTAATGCGGCGAATTCGGCGGGCGGGGCGGCGGTAGTGGCGCCTCGGAGGCAAAGCGAACGGCCGGACCTCCCCGACGGAGGTCCGGCCGCTGCCGCGGGGCGGGGCCGGTGCGTCCGGTCCGGCTGGTGCTGGCCGGTCCGGTCGACCAGGTCCGGTCAGAGCGGTGGAAGGAGGGCGGCGCCCGTCGCGGCCTGGACGTCCGCGAATCCCGTGCCCGGGGCCGTCTCCACCACCCGCAGCCCGTCCGGCGTCACGTCGATCACGGCCAGATCGGTCACGATCCGGTTGACAACTCCGCGGCCGGTGGCGGGAAGTGAGAGCTCCTCGACGATCTTCGGGGAGCCGTCCCGGGCGGTGTGCTCCATGACCACGATCAGTCGGCGGGCCCCGTGCACGAGGTCCATCGCGCCGCCCATGCCCTTGACCATCTTGCCGGGGATCATCCAGTTGGCGAGGTCGCCGGCCGCCGAGACCTGCATGGCGCCGAGCACCGAGACGTCGATCCGGCCGGCCCGGATCATGCCGAAGGAGAAGGCCGAGTCGAAGTACGAGGCGCCGGGGGCGACCGTCACCGTCTCCTTCCCGGCGTTGATCAGATCGGCGTGCTCCGTGCCCTCGACCGGGTAGGGGCCCACGCCCAGGATGCCGTTCTCCGAGTGCAGCACCACCTCGACGCCCGGCGGGAGATGACTGGGGATCAGGGTGGGCAGGCCGATGCCCAGGTTCACGTACTGGCCGTCGCGCAGTTCGCGGGCGGCCCGGGCGGCCAGGGCGTTGCGCGGGTCGAGACCGGGCTGCGGGCGGTGGACGGGGTGCGGGTGGTGGACGGCCTGCGGTCGGTGGGCGGTCTGCGAGGTGGGCGCGGGGGCCGGGGTGCTGGTCGGGGTGGGCATCGGTTCAGGCCTCCTGGAGTGCGGGGCGGACGGTCCGGCGCTCGATGCGGCGGTCCGCGGGATCGGCGGCCACCACCCGGTCCACGTACACGCCGGGCAGGTGCACGGCGTCCGGGGCGAGCTCGCCCGCCTCGACGATCCGGTCCGCCTCGACCAGGGTGATCCGGCCCGCCGTCGCGCAGAGCGGGTTGAAATTGCGGGCGGCGGCGTGGAACACGCAGTTCCCGTGCCGGTCCGCCACCTCGGCCCGGACCAGCGCGAAGTCCGCCGTGATGGCTTCCTCCAGTAGGTACCGGCGGCCGCCGAACTCCCGGACCTCCTTGGCCGGTGAGGCCAGCGCCACCGAGCCGTCCGCCGCGTAGCGCCAGGGCAGCCCGCCCTCCTCGACCTGGGTGCCGACCCCGGCCGGGGTGTAGAACGCGGGGACGCCGGCGCCGCCGGCCCGCAGCCGCTCGGCCAGCGTGCCCTGCGGGGTGAGTTCCACCTCCAGCTCGCCGGAGAGGTACTGCCGGGCGAACTCCTTGTTCTCGCCGACGTACGAGGACGTCATCCGGGCGATCCGGCCCGCCCGCAGCAGCAGGCCGAGCCCCCAGTCGTCCACCCCGCAGTTGTTCGAGACCACCTGGAGGCCGGTGGTGCCGGTGTCCGCCAGGGCGCCGATCAGGGTGCTCGGGATGCCGCAGAGGCCGAAGCCGCCGACGGCCAGCACCGCGCCGTCGGGGATGTCCCCGACCGCGTCGGCGGGGGAGTCCAGGACCTTGTCCAAGGGATCACCTCGTGAGGAGTGGGATACGGGAGAGAGCACGCCCGGGCCGGGCCCGGCGGGAAGGCCCGGCGGCCCGCCGTCGGACGGCTGCCGAGCCCCTCCACCGTCACCGGCCGCGGGCCGCCGCAGCCATGGCGGCTCCCGCCATGGGCGGGTACGAGCCCGTGTCGGTTGGCCACACCCGAACGTCCGGGGAACGGCGCCGCCCGGGTGGTATGTCGGCCGGAGCCATATCACGGTGGGCCGATGCGTCGCCCGGGCACATGTCGCCAGTCCCACCGCACACCTACGGTTCCGGCATCCACCCCGCCGCACCCTCAGGAGTCGGTCACCATGCGCAGCTCGACAGCCCCCACTCGGCCCGCCTCCGGCGCCCGCCCGGGCGAGACCCTGACCGGCGGCCCGGCCCGGAAGCTCGCCGCCGTCGCGGCGTGCGTCCTGCTCGCCGCGGGCTGCGCCAAGGCCGGCACCGCCGGGACGGTCTCGGCGGACGGCGGTGGCGCGAAGAGCCCGGTCAAGGTCGGCCTGGTGTACTCCAAGACCGGACCACTGGCCGCCTACGGCAAGCAGTACCTGGAGGGCTTCAAGGCGGGGCTGAACTACGCGACCAAGGGCACCGGCGCGGTCGACGGACACAAGGTCGAGTTCGAGGAGCAAGACGACGCGGGCGACCCGGCCAAGGCGGTGTCCGCTGCCAAGGACCTGATCGGCAAGGGCTACAAGGTCCTGGCCGGTTCCACCGCTTCGGGCGTCGCCCTCCAGGTCGGCCCGATCGCCGCCCAGAACAAGGTGCTCTTCATCAGCGGCCCTGCCGCCGCCGACAAGGTCACCGGCTTGAACAAGTACACCTTCCGTTCCGGCCGCCAGTCCTTCCAGGACATCCGCACCGCGGCCTCGTTCATCGGTGACGCCAAGGGCAAGAAGGTCACCGTGCTCGCTCAGGACAACGCCTTCGGGCAGGCCAACGTGGCTGCCGTCAAGGCCGTGCTCGGCGCCCAGGGTGCGACGGTCGACCAGGTGCTCGCCCCGCCGAGCGCCACCGACCTCACCCCGTTCGCCACCCAGGCCAAGACCGCCAAGCCCGACCTGCTGTTCGTCGCCTGGGCCGGCGACACCTCCTCGGCGCTGTGGACGGCGCTCAACCAGCAGGACGTGTTCGCCGACACCAAGGTCGTCACCGGCCTGGACCTGGCCGCCTCCTACCCGCTGTTCGGCCCGGCGGCCGAGAAGATCTCCTTCCTGAACCACTACTTCGGCGGAGCCGCCGGCACCCCGGTGGAGAAGGCCATGGACGAAGCCGTCACCGCCGCCGGCGGGAAGACCGACATCTTCACGCCCGACGGCTTCACCGCCGCCCAGCTGATCGTGCACGCCGTCGAGGCCAACCACGGCTCCGCCGACGACACGTCGGACCTGGTCAAGGCGCTGGAGGGCTGGAGCTTCGACGGGGTGAAGGGGCGTACCACGGTGCGTGCCGAGGACCACGCCCTCCTCCAGCCGATGTTCCAGGCCCGGCTGACCGGCACCGGGGCCGCCGCCAAGCCCTCGGTGGAGAAGGCCCTGACCGCGGACGAGGTGGCGCCCCCGGTCACCCCGATGGCGGGCTGATCCCGATGCCCGCTCCCACCGCCCCCACTCCTTCCCCGGCCGGTTCCCCGGCCTCGGCCACGGTCTCGCCCGCCCCGGTGCTGCGGCTGGACGGACTCGGCTGGTCCGTCCGCGGGGTGCCGATCGTCGAGGACGTCTCCTTCTCGGTCGGCGAAGGCGAGTTCATCGCCTTCATCGGCCCCAACGGCGCCGGCAAGACCTCCCTCTTCAACCTGATCTCCGGCATCTATCCGGCGAGCCACGGCAGCCTCCACCTCGACGGTGTGGACGTCACCGTCGAGGCCGTGCACGCCCGGGCGCGCCGCGGCCTCGGCCGCACCTTCCAGACCTCCTCCCTCTGGCCGGGGATGACGGTCGCCGACCACGTCCGACTGGCCGCCCAGGCGGCGGCGGGACCGCGCGCCTCGTACCGGCTCTGGCGCCGTGCCGACCGGTACCAGGAGCAGCTGGCCGAGACCCTCCACCGCACCGAACTCACCCACCGTGCGGACACCTTGGCGGGCGCGCTCTCGCACGGCGAGAAGCGCAAACTGGAACTGGCCGTCCTCCTCGTCTCCGATCCGCGGCTGATCCTGCTGGACGAGCCGATGGCCGGGGTCAGCGCCGAGGAGGTACCGGCCCTTACCGAGCTGATCCGGTCCGTGCACCGCGACCTGGGCCGGACCGTCCTGATGGTCGAGCACCACATGGACGTCCTGCTCGGGCTGGCCGACCGCCTCGCGGTGATGCACCACGGCACGCTGCTCGCGCTGGACACCCCCGAGGCCGTGATGGCCGACCCGACCGTGCAACAGGCCTACCTGGGCGAGGCGCTGTGACCTCCTCTCCGCTCCCCTCGCCCGTCTCCACCTCCACCTCCACCTCCACCTCTGCCTCTGCCTCTGCGGCCGTGCCTACGCCTCCTGCCGTCCCTCTCCTCTCCGTACGCGATCTGCGGGTGGTCATCGGCGGGCTGCACATCCTGCACGGTGTCGACCTCGACGTGGCCCCCGCCGGGGTCACCGCACTCCTCGGCCGCAACGGCGCCGGCAAGACCACCACCGTCAAGGCCGTGATGGGCCTGGTGCCGCGCACCGGAAGCGTCCGCTTCTCCGGTGTCGAACTCGCCTCCCTTCCCACACACCTGGTGGTCCGTCATGGCATCGGCTACGCGCCCGAGGACCGGGGAATCTTCGCCGGCCTGACGGTTGCCGAGAACCTCCGCCTCGCCGAGCGCGCCGTCCGGGGCGGGGGCGAGGCGGACGAGCCGAACTATCCGCTCGTCCACGAGCTCTTCCCCGAACTCAAGCAGCGGGCCGGCCAGTTGGCCGGGACGCTCTCCGGCGGCCAGCAGCAGATGGTGGCGATAGGCCGGACGCTGCTCAACCGCAACCGGTTGATCATCGCCGACGAGCCCACCAAGGGTCTGGCGCCGAAGATCGTCGCGGAGGTGGCCGAGGTGCTGGCGCGAGCGGCCGAGGCCGTGCCCGTTCTCCTGGTCGAGCAGAACCTCGCCCTCGTCCGACGGCTGGCCGGCACCTGCGCCGTCCTGGCCGACGGCCGTACCGCCCACCGGGGCGACACCGCCGAGCTGTTGGCCGACGAGGAGGCCGCCCGCCGCCTGCTCGGCGTCGGCTCCCGTCACCCGCTCGCCGGCGGACCCCGGCCCGCCGCTTCTCCGGCCACCCCTGTCGTCACCGCGGAGGTGAAGCCCTGATGGACACCGTCGTCCTCCTCTCCTGTACCGGACTCGGTCTTGGTGCGCTGTACTTCCTGGTCGCCTCCGGCCTGTCGTTGATCTTCGGTCTGATGGACGTGCTCAACTTCGCGCACGGCGCCCTGCTCTCCATCGGCGCCTATGCCACCTGGTGGGCAGGCGCCGAGGCCGGCCTCTCCTTCTGGCTCGCGGTGCCGTTCGGCACCCTGGTCGGAACGGCCGCCGCCGTCCTGCTGGAGCTCTTCCTGATCCGCCCGCTCTACAGCCGGCCGCGCGATCAGATCCTCGCCACCGTCGGGGTCGGGCTCGCCGTGCCCGCCCTCCTGATGGGGGTCTGGGGCGCGGACGCCCGCCCCTTCCCCCAGCCGGCCGTGCTCTCCGGCACCTGGCACGTGCTCGGTGCGACCGTCCCGGTCAACCGCTTCGTGCTCGTGGCCGCGGCCGCGCTGCTGCTGCTCGCTCTTCGGTTGTTCCTCGCCCGTACCCGCTACGGGCTGATCGTCCGGGCCGGCGTCGAGGACCGGGCGATGGTCACGGCGCTCGGCATCGACGTCCGGAAGGCGTTCACCCTCGTCTTCGCCATCGGCGGGGCGGCCGCTGCGCTCGGCGGTGCCCTCGGTGGCCTCTACTTCGGTTCGGTCAATCCCGGCCAGGGGACCGGGCTGCTCATCTTCGCCTTCGTCGTCGTGGTGATGGGCGGCATGGGCTCCGTCACCGGGGCCGCCGTCGCCTCCGTGGGCGTTGGTCTCGTCCAGCAGTTCGCCAACTACTACACCGGCGCCGGGCTCGGTGACCTCTCGGTCGTCGTCCTGCTCGCCGTGCTGCTTCTCGTCCGACCCCGTGGACTCACCGGGAGGCTCGCGTGAGCGCCGAAACTCCGATCACGAGCACCGGTGGCCCCGCGGCCGACCGCAGCGCCGCCACCATGGCAGGGGGGACTGACACCAGCCCTGCCATGACCGCCATGCTGGCAGAGGGGACTGACACCAGCTCCGCCAACACCGTCACTGTGGCAAGGGGGACTGACACCAGCCTTGCCGGGACCCATTGTGAACACACGACCGACCTCGGCGCCATCCCTCGAACAGGTGATTCAGTCACTAATCGCTGGACACCGGTGCACAGAGCGCTACGCTGGTGGCCGATCGCCCTGCTGATCACGCTCCTTGTCGCCCCATATAGTGCGCTTCCCGTCCCGGGACTGCTCGACGGCCCGCTCGGCAGCCCCGGCAGCCTGCAACTGCTCGCCCTGTGCCTGCTCTACGGGGCCCTCGCCTCCGGCTACGACCTCCTGCTCGGCCGTACCGGACTGCTCTCCTTCGGCCACGCTCTCTACTTCGCGACCGGCCTCTACGCCACCGACCTCGGCATGCTGGAACTACGACTGCCGTTCGCCGCCGCGGCGGTCTTCGGCGTCGCCTGTACCGTCGCGCTGGCCCTGCTGCTCGGCTCGGTGAGCCTCCGCGTCACCGGCATCGGCTTCTCCATGGTCACCCTCGCCTTCGCCCAGGCCGGCTCGATCCTCGTCCAGCGCAACCCCGGTGGCGTCACCGGCGGAGAGGAGGGCCGCTCCGCCCCGGCCGACCTGCTGCCCTCCGGCCTGCTCGGGATCGAGAACACCGCCAACCTCTACTGGATCGCCGTCGGCTACCTGGTGCTGACGGTCGCCGTGGTCCACTGGGCCGTCAACTCGCCGGCCGGACGGGTCTGGGAGGGGATCAAGGAGAACGAGCGCCGGGTGGAGGTGCTCGGACTGCGGCCCTACGGCTACAAGTTGGTCGCCTTCGTCCTCGCCGGCGGCCTCGCCGGGTTGGGCGGGGTGGTCTACCTGCTGCTGACCGGCGGCGCCACCCCGCAGGCCGCCGGCTCCGACGCCACGCTCGCCCTGCTGGTGATGGTGGTGCTCGGCGGCTCGGGGACTCGCTGGGGTCCGCTGCTCGGCGGTGTCCTCTACACCTGGGCCGGCCACCGGCTCGGCGACCTCGCCAACTCGACGACGATCGCGGACCTGCCCGCGGTCCTGCGGGTGCCGCTCTCCCAACCCCTGTTCCTGCTGGGCACCCTGTTCGTCGCGGTGGTCTACCTGCTGCCCGGTGGCCTGGCTAGACTGCCTGCCCGCATCCGCGCCGCCCGATCCGCCCGTGCGGTCCGCACCCCGGCCGCTGCCCGGACCGCCCGTCCCACCGGAGGTACCCCCGCGTGAGCCAGTCGCCCCTGAAGCCCGAGGAGTTGACCGTCGCCGTGCCCGGAGGGGAGCTGGCGGTCCTGCGCTGGCCCGCCGCCGAGCCGGACGTCCCGACGGTCGTGGCGGTGCACGGCATCACCGCCAACGGCCTCGCCTGGTACGAGGTCGCCCGCCAACTCGCCGGGCGGGTCACCCTGCTCGCGCCCGACCTGCGGGGGCGCGGCGGGAGCCGCGCGGTCGCCGGGCCGTACGGGCTGGCCCGGCACGCCGACGACGTGGCCGCACTGATCACGGCCCTCGGCACAGGCCCGACCACCGTGGTCGGCCACTCGATGGGCGCCTGGGTCACCGCCCTGGCCGCCGTCCGGCACCCGGAACTCGTCCGCCGGGTGCTGCTGGTGGACGGCGCGCTGACCTTCCCGCTGCCGGAGGGCATCCGTGAGGAGGACGCGCTGGCCGCGGTGCTCGGCCCCGCGCTGGCCCGGCTGTCGATGACCTTCCCGGACCGGGACGCGTACCGGGAGTTCTGGCAGCGGCACCCGGCCTTCGGGGCGGCCTGGTCGGCGGAGATCGACGCCTACACCCAGCGCGACCTGGTCGGCGTCGAGCCCGAACTGCGCTCCTCCTGCGTGCTGGAGGCCGTGCAGACCGACGGTGCCCAGGTCCTGCTGGACCAGGACGCGGCCACCGCCGTGCACCGGCTGCCCTGCCCGGCCGAACTGCTCTGGGCCGAGCGCGGCCTGCTCGACGAGCCCCAGGGCCTCTACGACCACCAGCGGATCGGACTGGCCGGGCTGGACCGGGAGCGGGTGCCGGCCTCGCTCGTGCCGGACACCAACCACTACTCGATCCTCTGGGGAGAGCCGGGGGCCGAGCGCATCGTCCGCGGCCTGCTCGCGGACGTCACCGCCGCGGGGTAACGGGCCCGGCCCCGACGACGGCGGCCGGCGGGGTCCGTCCACCCCGCCGGCCGCGCCTGTCTCGTTCTGCCCTGCTCGGTCCGCCCGTCTCAGCCCGCGGCGCCGAGGAAGGTCTCCCAACCGCCGCTCGGCGCCTGGCCGACGTTGAGCGTGCGCAGCTTGCGCAGGGTGGACTGGTCCTGCACCTCCAGCCACTCGACCAGCTGCCTGAAGGAGACCAGCCGGACGTCCGGCTTGCCCGCGATGGTCTTGAGGGTCTCCTCGACGGCGTCCATGTAGATGCCGCCGTTCCACTGCTCGAAGTGGTTGCCGATGAAGAACGGCGCACGGTTGCTGTTGTAGGCGCGGTCGAAGCCGGCCAGGTAGGAGTCCTTGGCCTGGGTGCGCCAGTCGTTGTACTTGGACGGGTCGCCCTTGGTGCTGCCCGCGGACTGGTTGGCCAGGATGTTGTAGTCCATCGACAGCACCTGGAAGGTGTGCCCGGGGAACGGGATGGACTGCAGCGGGAAGTCCCAGACCTTGCCGTCCTGCACCTTCTGCGGCCATATCTGCAGGCCGCCGGAGGAGCTGGCGTCGTACTTCCAGCCCAGCTTCGCGACCGTCGGCAGGAGCGCCTTCTGGCCCTCCAGGCAGGGAGTGCGGCCGCCGATGAGCTCCTTCTTGTAGTCGAAGGGCAGCGGGTCGACGTCGGTGAAGCCGGTGTTGGTCCGCCACTGGGTCACGAAGCCGATCGCCTGGTCGATCTCGCTCTGCCAGTCCTCCGGGGTCCACATGTTGACCCCGTTCTTGTCCGGGCGGCTGGAGCAGAAGTGCCCGTTGAAGTGGGTGCCGATCTCGTGCCCGGCCAGCCACGCCTGGCTGACGAGCTTGAGCGTGCTCTTGACCGCGCCGTCCGACAGGTACGGGATGTCGGAGGCGCCGACCGAGTGCTTCGGCGGGTGGTACAGGTCGGCCTTGCCCTTGGGTAGGGCGTAGATCCCGGAGAGGAAGAAGGTCATCGTGGCCTTGTACTGTTCCGCCAGCTTGAGGAAGCGGGGGAACTGGCCGTCGTCGGTGCCACCCGCGCCGTCCCAGGAGAACACCACGAACTGCGGCGGCCGCTCGCCGGGCTTGAGCTTCTCGGGCTTCGGCTGGTTCGGCTGCGGGCCGGTGTCGGCGTTGGAGCCGTCGCCGATCGGAGTGCCCTTGGGCACCCCCGTCTTGGTCGGGTCGGTCGTGCCCGCCGGGGTGGTGCCGGGGCTGCCGCCGGTCGTGGGGGAGGAGGAGTTCTGGTTCGAACCGGATCCGCTGCTGGAACAGGCGGCGACCGCGCCGAGGGCCGCGGTCGCCGCGGTCGCACTGAGCACCGTCCTGCGCGAGATGCTGGTCATGGTCTCCCCTGGGTGCCGATGCCGGTGGTGAGGGCGGCCCGGGGCCGCACCGGTCAAATCGGGCAATTGATGAATTTTCCGCCGTTAGCATGCCATGTGGCCGCAGCGGCCACCAAGGCCGTCGACCCTCTACGAGAGTCAACACGTCAGCAGGACCGGGCTGGGCTGCAAGGATTCGTGGTCTGTTGCCGTCCTGTGACGCTTCGCTCCTCGCGCCGCCAGGGGAGTACGGTACCGCCGGTCCGGCGGGGCGGGTCAGAGTTCGTCATCGCTCGGTACGGCTCGTCGCCCGTCCGGGCAGAGCTCGCCGATCGCGGGGGCGCGGCGAGGGGCGGCCGGGGCGCCCGGGGCCGGGGGTGCAGGCCGAGGCGCAGCGGTCAGAGCGCGGCGAGCCGCCGGTTGCGGCGCACTATTCGCGCGATCGCGGTGCTGACGATGGTGGCGGCGGTGCAGGACACCGCGAGGCTCAGCCAGGCGGTGTCGAACCAGTGGCTGTTCAGCCAGCCCAGCGTCACGATGTAGGCGGCCCAGACCAGCGCCGCCAGTGCCGACCAGTGCAGGAAGCGGTGCGGGTGGGCGGGGGAGTGGCCGATGGCCACGTCCAGGACGGTCCGCCCGGCCGGGACGAACCGGGCGACCACCACCATGGCCGCGGCCGCCCCGTGAGGGCGTTCGACCAGGGCCTGCTGGACCCTGGTCACGCTGGCCGCCAGTTCCGGGCGCTGGGCGAGCCGGCGCTGGAGCAGCGGGGCGCCGCGCCGGGCGAGGTGCAGGAGGAGGAGGTCGCCGAGGAACGAGGCCACTGCCACGCCCAGGCCGAGCAGCACCGGGGCGCCGTCGATCCGCGCCGTCTTGAGCACCGCCAGGATGACCAGTGTCCCGCTGGGGATGAAGGGGAGGAGGGCGTCTCCGAGCACGGCGAAGAGCGCCAGGGCGCAGATCCACGAGGATCCGATCGCCGCCACGAAGTTCAAGGCCTGTACTCCCTCCACGCCGCCCGGGGGAGCAGGTGGCTGCTGAGGTCAACGCTAGCGCCTCGACTTTTCATGCCATGAAGCACCCCGGTATGCCATGGGTCACAGACCCCGGCCCCGACCTGCGCAAAGGCGCGAGCCCCCGGAGCGGGGTGCCGCTCCGGGGGCTCGCGGGGATCGATCGGCGCTGGTCCAGCCCGGCGATCTTGCTGGCGGAACGCGGATCCTGTTGGGCGATCCGGTCCTGTCCACCAGCCTGCCGGACGCCGCCCACCGGTCGCGAGCCCTCCGCCTGGCGACTTCCGGCGCTGGCATGAAGTCGCCAGGCGTGTCCGTGCGCTGGCTCTCCGTCATTCGAATGGCCGGTCGGCGGCACCGTACCGGGCCGTGCCCGCCGGCGCCGAGCAGGGCCGGATCGGGGCCGGATCGGGGCCGGCGTACGGGTCGGAGCGGGGTCGCTGCACGGGCCGCGACGGAGCGGGCGTGAGGTCGGCGCGGTGACCGGCGTGCAGGCCGGCACGTGCCGGATGCGGGAACAGCTGGCTCGGCGCGGTGGTTGACCCCGGTCGGCAGCAGCGACCGCCGGGCCACCCGAGACCCGCGGTCGCCCACCAGGGCCGGCTCACGAAAGCCAGAAGGGCGGACGGCATGACCACCGAGGACCAGCAGGAGCACCCGACCGAACCGCGGACCGGCGCGGCGATCCGGGGCACCGCCCGCGGCACGGCGCCCGCCCCGCTCTCCATCCTCGACCTGGCCACCGTGGGCGTCGGCTACACGCCCGCCGAGGCCCTGGCCGCGACCACCGCGCTGGCCCGCAACGCCGAGCAGTGGGGCTACCACCGCTTCTGGGTGGCCGAGCACCACGGCATGCCGGGAGTGGCCAGCTCCACCCCGGCCGTCCTGCTCGCCCACCTCGGCGCCAACACCACGACCCTGCGGCTGGGCTCGGGCGGGGTGATGCTCCCCAACCACGCCCCGCTGGCCATCGCCGAGCAGTTCGGCCTGCTGGAGGCCCTGCACCCGGGCCGGATCGACCTGGGGCTCGGCCGCGCCCCCGGCACCGACCCGGCCACCGCCCGGGCGCTGCGCCGCGGCCGCGCCGAGGGCGCCGACGACTTCCCGCAGCAGCTCGCCGAGCTGACCCACTTCCTCGACGGCGACTTCCCCTCCGGCCACCCCTACGCCCAGCTGACCGCCGTCCCCCGGGGCGACGGGCGCCCGCCGGTCTGGCTGCTCGGGTCCTCCGGCTTCAGCGCCCAGCTGGCCGGCCGCCTCGGCCTGCCGTTCGCCTTCGCCCACCACTTCAGCAGCGTCAACACCATCCCGGCGCTCGACCTCTACCGGGAGTCCTTCCGGCCCTCCGCGGTGCTCGCCGAGCCCTATGCGCTGATCGGTGTGAGCGCGGTCGCCGCCGAGGACGAGGGCGCGGCCCGTCGCCTCGCCCGCTCCGCGGCCCTCGGCATGCTCCGGCTGCGGCGCGGCAACCCCGGCCCGATCCCCACTCCGGAGGAGGCCGAGGCCTACCAGTACAGTCCGGCCGAGGCGGAGTTCATCGACAGCTGGCTCGACAACGTGGTGCTCGGCGCCCCGGGCGAGGTCGCGGACGGGCTGGAGGCCCTGCGCAAGCGGACGGGCGTCGACGAGCTGATGGTCACCTCGCACATCCACGGCCACGAGGCCCGGCTCCGCTCCTACGGCCTGATCGCCGAGGCGTACGGCCTGACGGCGGAAGGCTGACGGCCGAGGCCTGAGCGCGGGAGGCCTGAACGGAGCGGCCCGGCCGCCGGCCCCGGTTACCGGCTGGTGTCCGGGCCGGGGCGGCCCTCGCGGAGTATGGCGGCGACGAGCTCGGCCTCGCCCGGCCGGGCGAAGTACCAGCCCTGGGCGGTGTCGCAGCCGGTCAGCCGCAGCCGTTCGGCCTGCGCGGCGCTCTCGATGCCCTCGGCGGTGACGGTCAGGCCGAGGGTGTGGGCCAGCTGCACCATCGCGCCCACGATCTGCTCGTCGGCGTCGCTGCGGCGGGAGCCGAGCTCGGGGAGCTCCGAAGGGTTCGTCGCCGGGGCCGGGTCGCGGAACCCCTCGATGAAGGTGCCGTCGAGCTTCAGGACGTGTACCGGCAGCCGGGAGAGGTAGGCCAGGTTGGAGTAGCCGGTGCCGAAGTCGTCGATCGCGATCCGCACGCCCATGTCCGCGAGCGCCTGGAGCGCCTGCAACGGCCGTCCGCCGGGGCCGAGCAGGGCGCTCTCGGTGATCTCCAGCTGGAGCAGCCGCGCCGGCAACCCGGTGCGTTCGAGGGCGCGGGCGACGTCGGCGACCACGTCGGAGTCCCAGATCTGGCGGGCGGCCAGATTGACGCTCACGAAGGTCTCGGTCTCGGGGAACTCGGTGAGCCACTGCCGGGCCTGGCGGCAGGACTCCTCCAGCACCCAGGTGCCGAGGGGCACGATCGCGCCGGTCTCCTCGGCGAGCGGGATGAAGCGGTCCGGGGAGAGCGTCCCGTAGCGGGGGTGGCGCCAGCGGACGAGGGCCTCCGCGCCGTGGACGGCTCCGTCGGCCAGGCCGACCAGCGGCTGGTACTCGATGGTGAACTCGCCGCGCTCCAGGGCGGGCCGCAGCGCGGTGGCGAGGAGCTGGCGGGTCAGCTGGTGGGCGCCGCGGTCCGGGTCGTAGAGGGTCCAGCGGGCGCGGCCGTCGGCCTTGGACCAGTAGAGCGTGGCGTCGGCGTCCTTGACCAGGTCGGTGGGGGTGGTCTCGTGCACGGACCGTTCGACGACGCCGACGCTGGCCGTGATGACCAGCCGGTGTCCGGCGACGTCGAAGGGGTGTTCCAGTTCCTGGAGGATCCGGGCGGCCAGGTCGGTCAGTTGGTCGCTGCCCCGGCTGTCGGTGACCAGGACGGCGAATTCGTCACCGCCCATCCGGGCCACCAGGTGGGCGTCGTGCTCGGAGAACCCGCGGCGCAGCCGGGCGGCGACGGCGATCAGCAACTGGTCGCCGATGTGGTGCCCGAGCGTCTCGTTGATCGCCGCGAAGCCGTCGAGGTCCAGGTAGCAGACGCCGACCCGGCGCCCGTCCGCCGGTGCGAGGACGGTGTCGCTGGTGCCGGCGGTGTCGGGGGTGTTGGGGGTGTTGGGGGCCTCGGCGGGCTCAGCAGCCCCGGTGGCCCCGGTGGCCGTGACGCAGGCGGCGTCGAGCCGTTCGAAGAAGGACGTCCGGTTGGGCAGTCGGGTCAGCGGGTCGTGCAGGGCTTGGTACTCCAGGCGGTCACCGAGCCGGCGCTGCTCGGTGATGTCCTCCACCAGCGCGAGGGTGTAGAGCGGCTGGCCGGCGCCGTCCCGGATCAGCGAGACGGTGACCTTGCTCCAGACGGTGCGGCCCTCGCGGTGCTTGAGCTGCTTCTCCACGCGGAACCGCTCCCGCCCGCCGTGGACGAGTTCGGGGAAGAGTCGGTGCGGCATGCCCTCCGGATCGATGATCTCGTGCAGGTGGGTGCGGACCAGTTCGCCGACGCCGCGTCCGATCAGGGCGGCGAAGGCGGGATTGACCTCGATGATCCGGTCCTCGGGGTCGATCAGGGCCATCCCGATGACCGCGTCGCAGAAGGCGGCCCGGAAGCGGGATTCGCTGGCCCGCAGCGCGGCCAGCAGCCGGTCGTTCCCGCCGTTCTCCTGGCCGGGGCCGTCGACGGCGCTCCGGTGGGTGCCGTCGGTCAGCGGCGCCGAGCAGGTGGGGCAGAGCAGCATCCCGGGGTCGTCCAGCACGGTTCCCGTCGCACCCGTCGCACCCGTCGCACCCGTCGTGCCGACGGCCCGGCCGCCGGCCGCGACAGCACCGACGGCCGTGACGGAACCGGCGACGCCGACCGGACCGACCGGACCGACCGGACCGACCGAATCAACCGAACCAGCCGGACCGACGGTGCTGATGTTCGGGCCCAGGAGGGGTGTTGTGAGGTGACGGTGGTGCGGTGTTTCCTCGTGCCGCACGCCCGGGTGGTGTGCGTCGGCCCCCTCGTTCTGGCCCGGCACGGCATGCTCCCGTCCGCTGCTGACGCTGGATGCTGGTCCGGCCGGCCAATCGGGACTCCGGCGGCCGGCTCCGCACTCTGTCGAGGTCCTCGGAGTCGGTCCGGTGCGGGGCGCCCGCCGTGGGGCGCTGTCGCGCGGAGACCCGCGTGAAGAACAGGGCGCTGCGGCCGATCATAGGCCGCGGCGGCAACGCGCGGTGACCGCCGCCAGGGTGATTCGCCCGCTTTGTGATCATGTGCGGCGGTACATGCAGACGCCCCCGGTGCACATCACATGATGTGCGCCAGGGGCGCGTGCGCCGAGATCGCGCCCCCGGGCGCCGACCGCGCGCCCGGAGCGGCCGGAGCGCGCCGGGATCCGTCGCGATCCGTCGGGGCGTCAGGCCAGCTTGGCGGTGAGGGTGATGGTGGTGCCGGCGAGCGCCTTGCTGACCGGGCAGTTGGCCTTGGCGTCCTCGGCGGCCTTGGTGAAGTCGGCCTCGTCCAGTCCGGGCACCTCACCGGTGACGGTCAGGTGGATGCCGGTGATGCCGGTGCCGGGCTGGAAGGTGACGTCGGCCTGGGTGTCCAGCTTGACGGGCGGGGTGCCGGCGCCGGTCAGGCCGTGTGAGAGGGCCATCGAGAAGCACGCGGAGTGAGCGGCGGCGATCAGCTCCTCCGGGCTGGTCTTGCCGTTGGGCTGTTCGGCCCGGGCCGGCCAGGAGACGGGGTACTCGCCGATCCCGGACGAGGCGAAGGTCACCTGCCCCTTGCCGTCGAGCAGGTTGCCCTCCCAAGCGGTGCGGGCGGTGCGGGTGGTTGCCACGATCGGTACCTCCATTACTGAGGGACTGCTGAGTCGTCACTTCCGGTCATGCGCGCACCAGCCTACGGGGCGGCCCCGGTTCGGCCCGGGGCGGCACGGGCCCGGATCGGTACGGGGCGCCGGGTGGCGCGGGCGATGTCCGGATTGTGGACGGATCCGCCTAAAGGTGCGGCTCCACCACGGGGGCCCTGTTAGATTTGCCCGGGCCCGAGCCCGGCCGCTGTACGGCCGGGTGCCCACTTCAGACACCGGGAGCCGCCCCGATGACGGACCACCCCACGACCCCCGACGCCGGCCTGCCCGACGGGGTCGACGCCGCCGTGCGGGCGGAGCTGACCAGCCTGCGCGAGAGCATCGACAACATCGACGCCGCGGTGGTCCACATGCTGGCCGAGCGCTTCAAGGCGACCCAGCGGGTCGGCAGGCTCAAGGCCGAGCACAAGCTGCCGCCGGCCGATCCGGCACGTGAGCGCGACCAGATCAAGCGGCTGCGGGAGCTGGCCGCCGGGGCCAAGCTGGACCCGGTCTTCGCCGAGAAGTTCCTGACGTTCATCATCGCCGAGGTCATCCGGCACCACGAGGCCATCGCCCGCGCTTGAGAGCACCCCTGAGGGGGCCGGTGTTGAGCCGTCGAGAACGGCCCCGGCGCCGCCCGGCCCGGACATGTCGGGGGCGGCTAAACGCCGGATTTCGTGAGGCTCCGGGGTTGGCGTAGCGTGCAGGTTCCCCCAGCCGGAGAGGTGGAGCAGCGACGATGGCGGTGAACCTGCCCGAAACGCCGAGCGATGCCGGGTCCGGTCCGGCCCCCGCCGCCGGACGCGACCCCGGTGCTTCCGACGCCCGTGAAGCGCCCGGAGGCCGCGCCGAGGCCCGCCGCCGTGCGCGCGGTTCTCGCGGCCGCAAGGCCCGGCGGACCGGGCGCAGGCCCCGGCCCTGGTGGATCGAGATCCCGGCGATGGCGGCGGTGGGCCTGGTGGTCGCGCTGCTGATCAAGACCTGCCTGTTCCAGGTGTTCACCATCCCGTCCGGCTCGATGGAGAACACGCTGCGGATCGGCGACCGGGTGGGCGTGAACAAGCTGGCGCCGTTGACCGGCTGGAAGCCGGAGCCCGGGCAGCCGGTGGTGTTCAAGGATCCGGGTGGCTGGCTCCCGCCGCAGCCCATCGACTCGAACCCGTTCACCAACGCGGCCGGCTCGGTGCTGAGCTTCGTCGGCCTGGTGCCGCCGAAGGACGACAACTACCTGGTCAAGCGGGTCATCGCGACCGGCGGCCAGACCGTGCAGTGCACGGGCACCACGCTGACCGTCGACGGGAAGAAGGTCGACGAGCCGTACCTGCACCCCGGTGACGACTCCTGCGCGGGCCTGGACTTCGGGCCGGTGACGGTGCCCTCGGGCCACGTCTGGGTCGAGGGCGACCACCGCAGCGACTCGGCGGACTCCCGCTACCACCAGCGCGGTCCCGGGGACGGGGCCGTGCCGGTGGACAACGTGGTCGGGCCGGTGTCGGCCGTGGTGTGGCCGCTCAATCACCTCGACTGGTTCGGCTGGTTCGGCCGCTGACCTGCCGCTCGGCGGCGACCCGTTCCGGAGAGTCCGGAGAGCCCGGAGCATCCCGGGCGTCCGGAGCACCCCCGGCGTCCGCTGCCTCCACGGCCGCCGGCTTGCCGGTCTGCGCCGCGAAGGCGCCGGTCAGCACGAGCAGGCCGCCCGCGATCTGCGGCAGACCGAGGTGCTCGCCGAGCAGCACCCAGGCCAGCACGGTGGCGACGACCGCCTCCAGGTTGGCCACCACCCCGGCGACCGGGGGCGAGAGGTGCCCGACGGCGATCACGCCGGTCAGGTAGGCGAGCACGGTCGCGATCAGGATCATCCAGGCGGCCGGGAGCAGCGCGGGCAGGGTGTGCCCGTTCATCACCACGGATCCGCCGAGCGTGCTCCAGTCGGCCTGCCAGGGCCGGGTGAAGACGGTGAGCAGGACGGCGCCGATCAGCAGCCCGAACGCGCTGACCGCCAGTGGGTCGACCGGGCGCTCGCCCCGGCGTCCGGCGTCGGCGAGCACGAAGTAGCCGACCTGGCAGCAGGCCGCGCCGAGGGCGAAGAGCACGCCCAGCGCGTCGAAGCTCAGGCCGTTCCAGACCTCCACCACGCAGGCCAGCCCGGCGACCGCGACGCCGGCGCCGATCGCGGCGCCCCGGCTGATCGGCTTGCGCTGGACGAACTTGACGTAGCCGATGAGCAGCGGCGGTCCGAGGTACTCGATGAGCAGGGCGACGCCGACCGGGATGCGGGAGATCGCCGCGAAGTAGCAGGCCTGGACGCCGGCCACGGCGAGCAGGCCGAACCCGATCAGCAGGCCGGGGCGGCGCAGGACGGCGTCCCGGTGGCGGTAGGCGATGGGGAGCAGGGCCACGGCGGCGCCGGTGACCCGGAGCCACACCACGTGCAGCGGTGAGAGGCCGGCCTCGATCAGTGGTTTCGCGGCGGTGCCGGAGCCGCCGAAGGCGAACGCGGAGACCAGCGCGAGGCTGAGGCCGAGGGTTCTGCCCGTGGGGAGGGTGGGCGAGGCCGTTGATCTGTGCACCGACGCATTGTGGCAGTCATACCGGGCGGTCAGTAAGGTGCCATTCCGTCATTTGGTCCTGCACGGAACTGTGCGCAGCGGCGCACTCACCCGGCTCGCGCACGCCCCTGCGCCGTCCGCGCCCCCTCGCCGGCCCGAGCCCTCCCGCCACTCGGGCGCCCCGCCCCCCCGCCGCCGCCGCTACCCGGCGTTCGCCCCCGCCCCGGTGAGCGTGTCCGACCCGCCCGTGGGCTGGGTGGTCGGCTGCGTGGTCGGCGCCGTGGTCGGGCCGGTGGAGGGTGTCGGCCGACCGGTGGGCCGTCCGGTGGGCCGCGTCGTCGGCGGGGCGGTCGGCTGCTGGGTGGCCGGGGGCGCGGTCGGCGGGCTGGTCACACTGCCGCCGCCGGAGTTCGAGCCGCCGGCCGGCGTGGTCGGGCCCGAGCCGGCCCCGGCCCCGGCGCCGTCGCCCGGCGGGGTGGTCGGCGCCGCGGGGGCGGTCGAGGCGCCGTTCGAGCCGGTCCCGGTCGACGGGGTGCTGCTCGGCGAGGACGGGGCCGTCGGCAGATCGGTGGCGCCGGAGGAGTCGCCGCCGTCGGCCGGGGTCTGGAAGTCGCTGACCGGCACGCCCTTGAGCGCCGCCTTCATGTAGCTGGTCCAGATCTGTGCCGGGAACTGGCCGCCCGCCGCGCCGTCGATCCCGCCGACGCCGCTCAGGCTGACCTGGGCCCCGCTGCCCGGGTCCTGGCCGAACAGGGCCACCGAGGTGACCAGCTCGGGGGTGTAGCCGACGAACCAGACCGACTTCTGGTCGTCGGTGGTGCCGGTCTTGCCGGCCACCGGGCGGCCCAGTGCCTTGGCTCGCCAGCCGGTGCCGCCCGGGTCGTTCACCACGCCCTGGAGCATCGAGGTGACCTGGTTCGCGGTGTCCGTGCTGATCGCCTGGGTGGTCTTGTGCGCGGGCAGCGGGACGGCCTCGCCCTCGCGGTCCACGGACTGCACCAGCCACGGGGTGATCTGCTTGCCGCCGTTGTCCAGTGCCGCGTACACGCCGGCCATGTCGAGCACGCTCGGGGTGGCCGCGCCGAGCGGGATGGACGGCACCGGGTCGAGGCCCGGGGTGCTGCCGGGCAGGCCCAGCGCGATGCCGGTGTCCTTGACCTTCTGGAGCCCGGTGTCCTGGGCCAGCTGGGCGAACGCCGAGTTGACCGACCAGTCGGTGGCCTGCTGGAGGGAGATCTGGCCGTAGCTCCTGTCGCCCTCGTTCGGCGGCGCGTACGGGGTGCCCTTGCCGCCGCGGACCTTGCGGCCGCTGGTGCCGTCGTAGACGGTGCGCGGGGTGACGGTCCGGCCGTCCTGGGTCTTGGCGTTGTTCTCGAACGCGGCCGCCAGGGCGATCGCCTTGAAGGTCGAGCCGGCCTGGTAGTCCCGCCGGGTCGCGTTGTCGACGTAGTGCTTGACGTAGTCGACGCCGCCGTAGAGGGCGACGACCGCGCCGGTCTTCGGGTCCACGGAGACGGCGCCGGCCTGGGCGGCCGCGTCCTTCTTCCGCTTGTCCGGGTTCAGGGTGTCGCGCAGCTGCGCCTGGACGGAGTCCTGGAGGGCCTGCTGGCGGACCGGGTCGATGCTCAGCTTGATCGTGTAGCCGCCCTTGGCCAGCTCGGTCTCGCTGATGACCTGGTTCGAGGTGAGGTACTGGGTGGCCTCGTTCACCAGGTAGCCGGTCTGGCCGGACAGGCCCGGGTTGGGCTGCGGGTCCTTGACGTCCGGGAAGGTGGTGGCGGACCGTTCCTCGGCGGAGAGCCAGCCCTCCTTGACCATGCCGTCCAGCACGTAGTTCCAGCGGTTGACGGCGTTCTGCTTGCCGGCCGGGGTCGCGGTGGCCACGTCGTAGGCGCTCGGGGCGTTCAGCAGGGTGGCCAGGTAGGCGCCCTGGGCGGGGTTGAGCGCGGAGGCGTCGACGCCGAAGTACGCGTGGGCGGCGGCCTGGATGCCGTAGGCGCCGCGGCCGTAGTAGGAGGTGTTCAGGTAGCCGGAGAGGACGTCGTCCTTGCTCTCGGTGGCGTCCACCTTGATGGCTATGAAGAGTTCCTTCACCTTGCGGGTGACCGACTGCTTCTGGTTCAGGTACGTGTTCTTCACGTACTGCTGGGTGATCGTGGAGCCGCCCTGGGTGCCCGCGCCCTTGGCGGTGTTGACCGCGGCCCGGAGCAGGCCCTGCACGTTGACGGCGCCCTCGTGGTAGAAGTTGCGGTCCTCGGCGGCCAGTGCGGCGTGCTGGGCGGCGGGGGAGACCTTGTCCAGGCTGACGTTCTGCCGGTTGGTCTGGCCGGTGCGGGTGATCACGGAGCCGTCGGCGTAGAGCCAGGTGTTGCTCTGCGCGGTCGCGGCGGCGTGCGCGTCGGGGACCTTCACCAGCGTGACCCCGAGCACGAACAGGCCGACGCCGAGCAGCAGGGCCGCGGCGAGGCCGAGCAGGCTCATCCGCCAGGTGGGGATCAGTCGGCGCCAGCCGGTGCGCTTCGGGCGGCGGGGCTTCCCGCCGCCGGTCACGGGGGCGGCGCGCTTGAAGCGTTTGACCGGTCGGAGGCCTGTCGACGGCGTGCGACGGCCGCTCTGGGCGTTCTCGGACAAGGCGCGGCCTTTCCTGCGGGCGGACCGGGTCAGCCTGCACGGACGGGGACATCGGTGGTTAGGGACCTTTGTCCCGATTCCGGTTTACTGCCCTGGACGAGCCGGGCGGGCCGATTGGCTCCACCGGAACGGCAATCGAGACCGACATCACACGCAAAACGGACGTCGAAGGCCAAAAAATTGAGGAGCCCCTCGCTGCTGCGAGAGGCTCCCCAAATGTCTGTGCGCCGCCAGGGACTCGAACCCCGGACCCGCTGATTAAGAGTCAGCTGCTCTAACCAACTGAGCTAGCGGCGCCTGCTGACCTGGAAAACAATACACGGTCCCGGCGGGTGCCTCGAACCGCCCGGAACCGCCCGCGGCCGCGCGGGAACGAGCCCGCCGCCGAGGTGTCCGTTTCCGCCCGGTTGGGGTGCAGTTCGCCGCCGGTTAGGGTGGAACGGTGCCCAGCCCCAAGCCCGGACACCCGAACGCGCGGAAGGCGGTCGCCGCGCTGCTGATGCTCAGCGCCACGGCGTACACCGCGTGGGTGCTGGAGGTCGTGCTGAGCACCGGACTCGACCCGGTGCAGGCGTACATCAGCGAACTCGCGGCCGAGGACCAGCCGCTGGGCGGCCTGTTCCGGGCCACCGACCTGGTCGCCGGGCTCTGTGTGCTCGCCGCGGCCGTCACCGCCCTCGCCGGTGGGCAGGCCGGGCCGCGCGGCGCCCGGCGCGGGTGGGCGGTGGTCGGCTGGTCCGCCCTCGCCCTGTTCGGCGCGGCGACCGCCGCCGACTCCCGGCTGCCGCTCAGCTGCGCCCCCACCAGCGACGAGATGTGCGCCGCCCGCGAGACCGCCGGGCTCGTCCCCGCGACCCACACCGCGCACGCCGTCACCAGCAGCCTCGCCATGCTCGGTGCGCTCACCGGGCTGGCCGCGCTCACCGTCGCCGCCCGCCGCTACGGCTGGTGGCCGCCGGTGCGCCGGATCGGGCCCTGGCTGCTCGGCGCCGAACTGCTGGCCACCGGCTGGAGCCTGGCCGCGATCGCCGCCTTCGAGGCCGGGCGCGGCACCTGGGCGCTCGGGGCCGGCCAGCGGCTCCAGGTGCTGCTGGTGGCGCTCTGGCTGGCCGTCCTGGCGCTGAGCCTGGCCCTCCCCGCGGGGGCGCCGTCCGACGAATCCACCTGGTCCGACGCTTCTCCGCCGCACCGGGGGCCCCGGCCGGCCGAACGGCCCCCGGGCCGGGAGCCGGCATGACCGCACCCGACGACCCCCGCACCCGGGCGCGCTTCCTGCGCGTCGACGGCGTCCCGCTGCACGTCCGCACCGAGGGCAGCGGCCCGGTCTGCCTGCTCACCGGGGGCCTCGGCAGCAGCTGGTTCGACTGGGACCTGGTCGTCCCCTTCCTCACGCCCTACCGCACCGTGGTCCGCTTCGACCGGCCCGGCTACGGGCTGAGCGCCCCCGAGCCCGCCACCGGGCGGCCCGCTCCGACGGCCGCCGGCGAGGCCGAGCGGATCCGCGCGGTGCTGGACGGCCTCGGGCTGCGCGGGCCCTGCACCGTCGTCGGCCACTCGCTGGCCGGCTTCCACGTCGAGGCCTTCGCCCGGCTGCACCCCGACCGGGCCGCCGGGCTGGTCCTGGTGGACGGCAGCGTCGAACCGGCGGCCCGGCCGTACCCGGCCCCCGGCGCGCGCGACCTGGCGGCCCGGGCGCTCGCGGGCGCCGCCACCGCCGTCGCCGTGCCGTACCTGCTCGGCCCGACCGCCCGCCGACTGACGGCCCGGCTGTCCACGGTCTGCCGCGAGGACCTCGCCCCGGCGCCGCTGGTACGGCACTGCTACCGCACCGGCCGGGCCCTGCGCGCCCTGCTGCGGGAGAACGCGCGCTACCTCGACCTGGCCGCCGAGGTGGACGGGCTGCGGCGCACCCGGCCGCTGCCCGAGGGCCTGCCGGTCACCGTGCTCGCCGCCGACGACGGCTGCCGCAGCCGCCGTACCGAGGAGTGGCTGGCCGGCCAGCGGGAGCTGGCGGCGCTGCTCGGGGCCGACTACCGCACCACCGCCCCGGCCGGGCACCTGGTGATGTTCGACCGCCCGGACGCGGTGGCCTCCGCCGTCCTGGACACCTTCTGAGGCCGGGCATCCGTTGAGGCCGGGCACCTTCTGAGACCGGGCACCCGCCGCGACGCCCACTGAAACGCCTCAGGCCGCCCACCGAAGTGAGCGGCCTGAGACCTTGCCATGTGCGCCGCCAGGGACTCGAACCCCGGACCCGCTGATTAAGAGTCAGCTGCTCTAACCAACTGAGCTAGCGGCGCCTGCTGACCCGGAGAACTTTACACGGCACCCGGTCGATCCGCCGAATCGCTTTCGGGTGGTCACCCGCAGTGATCGTCCGCAGTGATCACCCGCGGCGATCGCAGGAGGCCGGCTACGACTCCGGGTAGTGGCAGGCCGCCTGGTGGTCCTGTGCGGGGGTGTCGTCGAGGAGCGCCGGCCGTTCCTGTTCGCACCGCGTGCGGGCGGCCGGGTCGGCGAGGCGGGCGTACACCGGGCAGCGGGTGCGGAAGGAGCAGCCGGTGCGGCGCTCGGTGGGGGAGGGCGGGTCGCCGGCGAGCAGGATGCGGTCGCGGGCGCGCTCGGCGGCGGGGTCGGGCAGCGGGACGGCGGAGAGCAGGGCGCGGGTGTAGGGGTGCCGGGGGCGGTCGAAGACGGCGGAGACCTCGCCCTGTTCGACCGTCCGCCCGAGGTACATGACGCTGACCCGGTCGGCGAGGTGCCGGATCACCGAGAGGTCGTGCGAGACGAACAGGTAGGAGAGGCCGAGTTCGGCCTTGAGCGCTTGCAGCAGGTTGAGCACCCCGGCCTGGATGGAGACGTCCAGGGCGGAGACCGGTTCGTCCAGGACCAGCAGTTTCGGCCGGACGGCCAGGGCCCGGGCGATGGAGACGCGCTGGCGCTGCCCGCCGGAGAACTGGTGCGGGTAGCGGGCGGCGTGGTCCGGGTCGAGGCCGACCTGGTGCAGCAGTTCGGGCACCCGGCGGGCGATCTCCTCGCGGGCGGCGTGCTGGGCGCGCAGTGGTTCGGCGATGATGTCGCCGATCGGCATCCGCGGGTCGAGGCTGGCCATCGGGTCCTGGAAGACGATCTGCAGCCGGGCGCGCAGCCGGTGGGCCTCGGCGCGGGAGAGCTCGGCGGTGTCGTGGCCGAGCAGTTCGATCCGGCCGGTCTCGGGGGCGGTGAGGTTCAGCAGTTCGAACAGCGTGGTGGACTTGCCGGAGCCGGACTCCCCGACCAGGCCGAGGGTTTCGCCCTCCCGGAGGTCCAGGTCGACGCCGTCCACCGCGTAGACCTCGCCGACCCGGCGCTTGAACACCGTGCCCTTGAGGAGCGGAAACGTTTTGCCAAGGCCGCTCACCGCCAGCACCGGCGCCCGCGAGCTCCGGTCCCCCCGGTCCTCCGGAGCGGCCGACGGGGCCGGAAGCGCCGGCACCGGGTAGACGTCGGCCGGCGCGGGCCGCCGCTCGGCCAGCTCCGCCGACCGGACGCAGGCCGCCAGGTGACCGTCGCCCCCGGCCAGTTCCGGCTCCGCCGCCGAGCAGCGCTCCTCCGCCAGCGGGCAGCGGGCGGCGAACGGGCAGCCCGGCGGCAGGTCGGCCATCGGGGCGGGTGCGCCGGGGATCGGGACGAGCGGGCCGCCGAGCCCGTCCAGCCGGGGCACCGCGCCGATCAGGCCGAGCGTGTACGGGTGGCGCGGGGCCGCGAACAGCTCGTCCACCCCGGCGGTCTCGACCACCCGCCCCGCGTACATCACCGCGACCCGGTCGGCCATCCCGGCGATCACCCCGAGGTCGTGGCTGACCAGGACGAGGGCCGCGCCGGTCTCCCGCTGCGCGGTGCGCAGCACGTCCAGCACCTGGGCCTGGATGGTGACGTCCAGCGCGGTGGTCGGCTCGTCGGCGAGCAGGATGTCGGGGTCGTTGGCGATCGCCATGGCGATCATCGCGCGCTGGCGCATGCCGCCGGAGAACTCGTGCGGGAAGCTGTCCAGGGCCCGTTCGGGGGCCGGGATGCCCACCAGGTCGAGGAGTTCGGCGGCCCGGCGGCGGGCGGCGGCCCGGTCGACCCGCTGGTGGATGCGGACGGCCTCGGCGATCTGGTCGCCGATCCGGTAGACCGGGGTGAAGGCGGACAGCGGGTCCTGGAAGACCATGGCGATCCGGCGGCCGCGGATCGCGGCGAGCTCCTTGCCGGGCAGCCCGACCAGTTCCCGCCCGTCCAGTCGCACCGAGCCCTGGACGCCGGCCGTCCTCGGCAGCAGGCCGAGCACGGACAGCGCGGTGACGGACTTGCCGGAGCCGGACTCGCCGACGATGCCGAGGGTCTCGCCGCGCCGCAGGGTGAGGTCCACCCCGCGGACGGCGGGGACGGGGCCGTGCGGCCCGGCGAAGTCCACCCGCAGGTCGCTGACGGCGAGCAGGGGGGTGTCGACGGTGGTGGTCACGGCTTCTTCCTCCGGGCGGAGCGGCGGCGGGGCGCGCCCCCGGCGGTGGGGTCGAGGGCGTCGCGCAGCCCGTCGCCGATCAGGTTGACGGCGAGGACGAAGAGCACCAGCAGCCCGGCGGCGAAGTAGAACAGCCAGGGGAACACCGGGGCTTCGCTGGTCCCGGCGGCGAGCAGGGTGCCGAGCGAGACGTCCGGCGGTTTGACGCCGAAGCCGAAGTAGGAGAGCGCGGTCTCGCTCATCACGGCGCCGCCGACCGCGATGGTGGCGTCGATGATGAGGAAGGAGGCGACGTTCGGCAGGATGTGGCGGGTGATGATCCGCAGCGGCCGCACTCCCATGAACCGTGCGGCGCGGACGAATTCGCGCTCGCGCAGCGAGATGGTCATCGAGCGGACCACCCGGGCGGTGATCATCCAGTTGAACAGGGCGAGCAGCAGTACGAAGGCGATCCAGCCGGCGCTCTTCAGCCGGGGCGAGACGATGGTGATGATCAGGAAGCTGGGGAAGACCAGCAGCAGGTCCACCGCGAACATCAGCGCACGGTCGGCCCAGCCGCCGAAGTAACCGGCGCAGGCGCCGACCAGGGAGGCCAGCACGGTGGAGAACAGGGCCACCAGCAGGCCGATGACCAGCGACTTCTGCAGGCCGCGGACGGTCTGGGCGAAGACGTCCTGGCCGATCCCGTTGGTGCCGAACCAGTGCTCGGCGGACGGCGGTTGGTGCAGCGCGCCGAAGTCGGGGGCGGCGTAGTCCCAGGGCGTGAGGTACGGCCCGCCGAAGGCGAGCGCGAACAGCAGCAGGACGATCACGGCTCCGGCGACGGCCCCGCGGGCGGCCAGCAGCCGGGCGAGGACGAGCCGGGCCCGGCCGGTGGTGCGGGGGGCGGCGGCCGGGGCGGCCGGTTCCACGGCGACGGTGGTCACGTCAGTTCACCTCCGGTCAGGACCGCACGCGCGGATCGAGGGCGGCGTGCAGGGTGTCGGCGAGGAAGCCGGAGGCGAGGACGACGACGGCGGTGAACAGGTTGACGGCGACGACCGAGTTGACGTCCTGTTCGTTGATCGACTGGATCAGCCACTCGCCCATGCCGTGCCAGCCGAAGATCGTCTCGGTGAAGATCGCGCCGGTGAAGATGCCCAGGAAGCTGTAGGCGAACATGGTCGACATCGGGATCACCGCGGTCCGCAGCCCGTGCTTGACCAGCGCCCTGCGGCGGGTGAGCCCCTTGGCCTCGGCGGTGCGCAGGTAGTCGGAGCCGAGCACGTCGAGCATGGTGCCGCGCTGGTAGCGGCTGTAGGTGGCGAGGCCGCCGAGCGCGAGCGAGATGGTGGGCAGCAGCAGGTGCAGCGCCCAGTCGGCGAGGTGGGCGCCGAGGCCGCCGGTCAGTCCGGGGGTCTCGTAGCCGGTGAACGGGATGACGTCGTGGCCGGCCGCGTCCTTGGCGGCGATGGCGCCGTTCTTGAGGAACAGCGCGACCAGGAAGACCGGGGTGGAGAGCAGGACGAAGGAGAGCACGGTGAGCAGCCGGTCGGAGATCCGGTACTGGCGGACGGCGCTCCAGGCCCCGGCGGCGATGCCGAGGACGATGCCGAGCAGGCTGCCGAGCAGCAGCAGCCGCAGCGAGACCCAGACCCGGCGGCCGAAGTCGTCGGTGACCGGGGTGTCGTGGATGGTCCGGCCGAGGTCGCCGTGGAGCAGCCCGTCGGCCCAGTGGCCGAAGCGTTCGACGACCGGGGTGCGGTCGTTCAGGTTGAGCGCGGTGAGCTGGCGCTCGACCGACTCGGCGGCCGGGCGGGGGACCTTGGCGTCGAAGTAGGTGCGCGGCTGGAGGGCGGTCGCGGAGATCGCGTACGCCAGGAAGACGGCGGCGATCAGCAGCACCGCGTAGTAGCTCAGGCGCTTCGCCAGGTAACGGAGCATCAACGGCCGCCCGGGGTGGGGGAGGGGCCGACGCGTCTGGTGGGCATCGGGTGGTGGCCTTCGGTCGGGGCCCGTTCAGGCCTTCGGACGGCAGGAGGACGAGGCGGTACGGGGAAAGCGCAGGTCAGAGTCTGGCAGCGGTGCGCGGCCGGGGTGTTGCGGCAGTATTGCCGCGGATGACTTCTGGATCAGGTGTGCGGTCCTCCCCCTGGTGACGGAACTGATCGGCTGTTACGTTCTGCTGGCTCGGTGCCGACTTGGCTGCCCACGCTCAAGCCCCGCCACACCTCGCGCGGCACAACTGCCCGTTACCGCCCGTTTCGAAGACCTCACCAGGGGGACTCCATGGACGCTTCCACCACGGCCCGCCGCCTCGGCCGGGCGACTGCCCTCGCCGTCGCCGTCGCGCTGGCGGTCACCGCGTGCACCTCGGGCGGGGGCGGCTCGGCCGACAAGGTGGCGAAGAGCGAGCCGCCCCGGCAGGACTCCCAGGACATCAACGCCAAGCCGCTGGACCAGGTCAAGGACGGCGGCGAGGTGCGGTTCCCGCTGTACCAGTGGATCACCCAGTGGAACCCGCTCCAGGTGGACGGCACCTACGGCGACGCGGTCTCGATCATGCGCGCCCTGGAGCCGTCGCTCTTCAACACGGACGCCTCCGGCACCTTCCAGCCCAACGCCGACTACCTGCTGGACGCCAAGGTCACCTCGACCTCGCCCGAGGTGATCACCTACAAGCTCAACCCCAAGGCCAAGTGGTCGGACGGCAAGCCGCTCAGCTACCTGGACTTCAAGGCCGACTGGCAGGCCAGCAACGGCAAGGACCCGGCGTACAACATCGCCGACCCGTCCGGTTACGAGCAGATCTCCGCCGTCGAGCAGGGGGCCGACCCGAGCGAGGTGAAGGTCACCTTCTCCGAGCCGTACGCGGACTGGCAGAACCTGTTCCGCCCGCTGATCCCGGCGGCCGGCATCGCCACCCCGGACGACTTCAACAAGGGCTGGGTGGAGAAGATCCCGATCACCGCGGGCGCGCTGAAGATCGGCGTGGCGGACAAGACCGCGCAGACCCTCACGCTCGTCCCGGACCCGGCCTGGTGGGGCACCAAGGCCAAGGCGGACAAGATCACCTTCCGGGTGATGACCCAGTCCGCGACCACCCAGTCGTACCTCAACAACGAGATCGACCTCGCCACGGCCGGCACCGCCGCCGCGTACGGGCAGCTCAAGGACGCCAAGGACACCGCGATCCGGGCCGCCAGCCCGTGGGACGAGGTGCACATCTCCTTCGGCTCCGGCGGCGCGCTGGCGGACCAGAAGGTCCGCCAGGCGCTCGGCAAGGCGCTCGACCGGTCCGCGCTGATCAAGATCGCCAACAACGGGGTGCCGGTGGAGTTCAAGCCGCTCGGCAACCACATCTTCATGCCCAACCAGACCGGCTACCAGGACAACTCGGGCGAGTGGGCGAAGTTCGACGTCCCCGCCGCCAAGAAGCTGCTGGAGGACGCCGGTTGGAAGGAGGCGGGCGCCGGCCAGCCGCGCACCAAGGACGGCCAGTCGCTGCAACTGCACTGGACGGTCAACGAGTCCACCCCGCAGGCCCAGATCGACCTGGCCACCGCCGCCGCCGCGATGTGGCTGCAGGCCGGGGTCAAGGTGAGCCTGGACAAGGTGCCCGCCAACGACTTCTTCACCAAGTACGTGAACCCGGGCAAGTTCGAGATCGCGAGCTGGCGCAACACCGACTCGTTCCCGCTCTCCAAGAGCCTGGGCAACTTCCGTCTGCCGGTGGGGGACAACACCTTCAACAACCCCTCGCGGATCGGCAGCCAGGAGGTCGACGACCTGCTCAAGAAGGCGGCCGGGACGGTCGACCCGGTGGAGGCCGCGAAGCTCTACAACCAGGCCGACGCGAAGATCTGGGAGCTCGGCCACACCGTCGAGCTCTACCAGCGGCCGACCGTGGTGGCGACGCGCAAGGGCCTCGCCAACTACGGCGCCTTCGGCCTGGCCGGGGAGGACTACGCCAAGGTCGGCTGGGAGAAGTAGCCCCCGCCGCGGACGCGGCGAGAGCGACCGGGCGGCAGGCGCTGGCGAGCAGCGCGGTGATCACGAGGCCGGTGGTACGGACACGGGAAGGCCGGCTCTGCCGCCCCCGCTCTCCTGCCACCGGCCTTGACCTTCCGCGTTGCCCGCAGGCCGCCCGTGTCGTGGGGCCCCGCAAGGCCCGCGCTCGCTTCCAACCGGGGACGAATCTAGCGGGGCCGTCCGGCCGGCCGCGGCGCAGCGCGCGGGGCGCGCCCGGAAACCCGCCGCGCTGTCACCCGGTTCGCGCACCGGGGCGTCAACTACGGCTGACGGCAAGGAAAAAAGCGAACGAAAGGCGCAATCGATCCCGGGACCGCGAACCGCTGCGCCCGTCGCGCCGGTGCGTGCGCGGGGCCCGGGCCGCTGCCAGGATGCGCGGGACAGCCAGACCCTCCCGAACCCGGAGCAGCACCGATGGCCAGCGAATCCGCCGCCGCCCCCCACCCGCGCCCCGTCGACCCGCCCCCGGTGCGCCGGATGGTCCCGCGCGACCGGGACGAGCCGCACCGGGTCGCCACCCCGCTGGAACTCTTCTTCGACCTCTGCTTCGTGGTCGCCGTCGGCCAGGCCGGGCGCGAGCTCGCCCACTCCCTGGCGGCCGGCCACTACGGCGACGGCCTGCGCGGCTACGCGATCGCCTTCTTCGCGATCTGGTGGGCCTGGATGAACTTCACCTGGTTCGCCTCCGCGTACGACTGCGACGACGTGCCGTACCGGGTCACCACGCTGGTGCAGATCGCCGGGGTGCTGGTCCTCGCGGCCGGGGTGCCACGGCTGTTCGCCACCCAGGACCTGACGCTGGCGATCGCCGGGTACGTGGTGATGCGCCTGGCGATGGTCACCCAGTGGCTGCGGGCGGCGGCCAGCGAGCAGGGCGAGGCGCGCCGGGTCGCCGTGCGGTACGCGGTCGGGATCGCGATCTGCCAGGTGGGCTGGGTGGTGGTGGTGCTGCTGCCGGACGCCGTCCGGCCGGTGGTCATCCCGCTCGGGGTGCTGTGCGAGCTGGCCGTGCCGGTGGTCGCCGAACTGCGGATGCAGACCTCCTGGCACCCGCACCACATCGCCGAGCGGTACGGGCTGTTCACCCTGATCGTGCTCGGCGAGACGGTGGCGGCCGCGACGGTCGCGGTGCAGTCGGCGGTGGACGAGCACGAGGAGCTGGGCCGGCTGCTGCCGGTGGCGATCGGCGGCCTGCTGATCTGCTTCGCGGCCTGGTGGATCTACTTCGCCCGGCCGGTCCACGAGCACCTGCGCTCCAACCGGCAGGCCTTCGCCTGGGGGTACGGCCACTACCTGGTGTTCGGCGCGGCCGCCGCGATCGGCACCGGACTGGAGGTGGCGGTGGAGTCGGCCGTGCACCAGGCGGAGATCTCCGCGACGGCCGCCACCGCGACGGTCACCGTGCCCACCGCGCTCTACCTGCTCACGGTCTGGCTGCTGCACTCCCGGCACACCAAGACCGGCTTGGCGCAGGCGCTGGCCCCGACCGGGGCGGTGCTGGTGCTGGCCTGCACGGCGTTCGGGGGCTCCGGTGTGCCGGCGGCGGGCCTGGTCTGCGCGCTGACCGTGGCGGTGGGCGTGCTGCTGCACAGCCGGGAGGGCTGACGGGGGCTGATTCTCAGGCGCAGTCCAGCAGGATCGGCTCGTGCCGGGCCAGCCAGGCCAGGTAGGCCGGGTTGACCTTGGCCAGGTCCAGGTAGGCGGCGCGCAGTTCGCCGTACAGCGCGTCCAGCGCGGGCTGGCTGAGCGCGCGAGGGCGCCAGGTGAGCAGCAGTCGGACGGCCAGCGGGTCCCCGTACACGGGGCGCACCACCGTGCCGGGACCGGGGGCGGAGGTCGGCTGGCAGGGGCGGACGGCCTCGCCGGAGGCGACCAGTTCGGCGGCGGTGGCGTTGTCCCGCACCTGGACCACCCGGGGGTTGAGCCCGGCATCGCTGAACACCCGGCGCATCGCCGCGTACTCGTGGTCGGCGGTCGGGTCGACCATCCAGGTGTCCTCGGCGAGGTCGGTCAGGTGGACGACCGGGCGGGCGGCGGCCGGGTGTCCGGCGGCGAGCGCGACGAACTGGGGCTCACGGGCCATCAGCACCCGGTGCTCGGCGTCAGGCGGCACCCGTAGCGGGAAGCCCTCGCTCTCGTAGACGAAGGCCACGTCCAGCTGGTCGGCGGCGACCATCCGCAGCAGGGCGCTGGCCGAGACGTCGACGTGGATGGTGGTGTCGGTGTCCGGCAGCCGTTCGTGCACCCGGCGCAGCCAGGCGGCGACCGCCCGGCTGCCGACGCTGCCGATCCGCAGCCGGCGCTGCCGCCCGGGGCCGGCCGCGTCGCGGGCCTCCTGGCGGGCGGCGGCCACCAGCGCGGCCATCTCGGTGATCACCGGCCGGGCCCGGGACAGCACCGAGTGGCCGAGCGCGGTGGGCCGGCTGCCGGTCTGCTCGCGGGTGAACAGGGTGCCGCCGATGGCCCGTTCGATGCGGTGCAGCTGGGTGGTGAGGGAGGGCTGGGTCATGCCGAGCTGGAGCGCGGCCTTGCGGAGGCTGCCGGTGTCGGCGATAGCGCACACCACCCGGAGGTGTCTCACGTCGAGCTCCACGCCCGGAGCATAGACGCCACCCGGCCTTGTCGCCAAGGACATGACAGAACAAGGCACGGTGGGAGGGCGCGCCGCGGGCCCCGCCGGTATGCGGCGGTGCTATCGCCGGTTGACATCATCCGCCGCGGGCCCGGGCGGGTCGAAGCTCAGGGACAGCGAATCCGCCCCGGCCCCACCGGGGCGCCCCCACCGTCGCCGCAGCCGTGTCCGGCCCCCACCGGCCCCGGCGGTTCGGCGTACCGCGAATCCGGAGCCCCCACATGAAGCGATCCGTGCTGTCCGCGACCCTCGGCCTGGCCCTCGCGGCCGGTCTCGCCGTGCTGCCCGCCACCGCCGCGTCCGCCGCCACCCCCGGCCCGGCCGTCCAGGGCTACACCGCCTCGACGTACGCCGGTTCGGCCGCCGAGGCCGCGAACAACCAGGCGTTCTTCCACGCCGTGATGGCCTCCGCCAAGGCCAAGCAGGCCGCCAACCCGTGGCTGCAGACCGTCACCGTCACCTACGACACCGCCAGCGCGCCCTCCTTCACCAGCCAGATATCCCAGGCCGCGCAGATCTGGAACAGCTCGGTCAGCAACGTCCAGCTCCAGGCGAGCAGCGGCACCGGCGACTTCTCGTACTACGAGGGCAACGACAGCCGCGGCTCCTACGCCAGCACCGACGGCCACGGCCACGGCTACGTCTTCCTCGACTACCAGCAGAACCAGCAGTACAGCTCGCTGCGCGTCACCGCGCACGAGACCGGGCACGTGCTCGGCCTGCCCGACAACTACTCCGGCCCGTGCAGTGAGCTGATGTCCGGCGGCGGCCCCGGCCCGTCCTGCACCAACCCCTACCCCGACAGCAACGAGCGCGGCCAGGTCGACAGCCTCTGGTCGAACGGCGTCGAGTCCGTGAACTAGGCAAGCCCGTGAACTGGGCAAGTCCGTGAACTGGGGAAGCCCTCGAATCGGAGGAGCCCGCGAACTCGTTGCGGTACCAAGGAAGTTGCCGATGCCCTTCGGGTGCGGCGGGCCGCCCGGCCGGAATCGGGCGGCCCGCCGCTCGGTTGCTTCCCCGATCGGGAGCCTAACCGCCGGTGGAGCGGAATGCCAGGGGCACGCGCGAGTCAAGGCCGGTTAAAGACATCTCAAACCCCTTTTCCACAAGGGGTATTGATCGAAGCTATCGCGGGTTGACATCATCCGCCCGCCCGCCGGGCTGCCCGAAGCTCTGGGGACATCACCCGCTGACCAGGTGTCCCCCAGGGCCGGCCCCCAACCGGCCACGGCACCACCGGAATCGGAGCCCCCACATGAAGCGATCCGTGCTGTCCGCGACCCTCGGCCTGGCCCTCGCGGCCGGTCTCGCCGTGCTGCCCGCCACCGCCGCGTCCGCCGCCACCCCCGGCCCGGCCGTCCAGGGCTACACCGCCTCGACGTACGCCGGTTCGGCCGCCGAGGCCGCGAACAACCAGGCGTTCTTCCAGGCCGTGATGGCCTCCGCCAAGGCCAAGCAGACCGCCAGCCCGAACCTGGCGACCGTCGTCGTCACCTACGACGCCAGCTCGGCACCGACCTTCCGCACCCAGATAGCCAACGCCGCGCAGATCTGGAACAGCTCGGTCAGCAACGTCCAGCTGCGGGCCGGCTCGGGCGGCGACTTCTCGTACTACGAGGGCAACGACAGCCGCGGCTCCTACGCCAGCACCGACGGCCACGGACGCGGCTACGTCTTCCTCGACTACCAGCAGAACCGGCAGTACAACTCGGTCCGGGTGACCGCGCACGAGACCGGGCACGTGCTCGGCCTGCCGGACCACTACTCCGGCCCGTGCAGCGAGCTGATGTCCGGCGGCGGCCCCGGCACCTCCTGCACCAACCCGTACCCGAACAGCACCGAGCGCAGCCGCGTCAACTCCCTCTGGGCGCGCGGCTGACCTTTCTGAGGACCACACCTCGGCCCGGCCGCAGTCCGCTGCGGCCGGTCCGGGGCGTTGTCGGTGCCGCGTGCGAGCATTCGGGCGAGACCCGTTCGCCCCCGACCGTGAGGTGCCGCCGCCATGCCGCGTTCCGCCCCCGACCAGCTCACCGACCTGCCGTACGCGGACCTGCTCCGCCCCCACACCGGGCGGCTGCGCAGCGACGAGCGCTACGACACCACGCACTTCGACGGCGGCGAGCACACCGACGAGTCGGCGGCCGGGGCGGCGTTCCTGGAGTGCGCCTTCACCGGGGTCGCGCTCAGCGGGGTCAAGCTGCGCCAGGCCCGCTTCAACGAGGTCTGGGTGCAGGCCGGCCGCTGGGTGGCCTGCGACCTGAGCGACACCGAGTGGCAGGACAGCGCCTTCGTCGGCGGCGTGCTGGCCGGGGTCGCCGGATACGGCTCGGCGCTGCGCCGGGTGGTGTTCCGCGGCTGCAAGCTGGAGGCGGTCAACCTGCGGGCGGCCGTGCTGCGGGACGTCGTGTTCGAGGACTGCCTGCTGCGCGACGTGGACTTCGGCGAGGCCAAGCTGACCGAGGTGTCCTTCCCCGGCTCCACGCTGGAGGAGGTCCGGCTGCGCGGTGCCACCCTGAAGAAGACCGACCTGCGCGGGGCCGCCCGGCTCGGACTCGCGGACGGCCACCAGGGGCTGCGCGGCGCGGTCATCAGCTCCACCCAACTGCTGGAGCTGGCGCCGCAGTTCGCCCAAGCGCTGGGAATCGAGGTCAAGGACCGCTGACCAGCCACCCGCTCCGTCCCTCCCCGGCGTTTCCGCCGCCCGTTCAGCCCGGCGTCGCTCGGTGACACCCGGACGAACAGTCCGCCAACCCTGCCGCGCGCATCTGGTGGACGCCTCCGGCCGGGGTGGAAGATGCTGCGCGATCGATGAGCCCCGACTTGTGTACACAACATCGCCAGATCGCCAGTGAAGGGACGGGCCGGGCTGATGGCCGAGCTGAGTCGTAGGAAGTTCGTCACGCTGTCCGGTGCCGCCGCGGCGGGACTCGCCGTGGCAGGCACCAGCGCCGCAGGGGCCGCCCCCGGCGCGCCCGCGGTGGCCTCCACCGCCACGCTCCAGCAGACCGGCACCATCAACGACGTGCAGCACGTGGTGATCCTGATGCAGGAGAACCGCAGCTTCGACCACTACTTCGGCACGCTGCGCGGCGTGCGCGGCTTCGCCGACCGCAGCGCCATCCAGATAGCCGGCGGCTACAGCGTCTTCAACCAGCCCAACGGCCTGCTCGGCCGCCAGTACCCGTGGCAGTTCAGCCAGACCAAGCCGGCCGGCGGCGCCGACCCCGAGCGCCTCGCCCAATGCAACGGTGACCTCAGCCACGGCTGGAGCGATCAGCACAAGGCCTGGAACAGCGGCAAGATGGACTCCTGGGTCGCCGCCAAGGGCAACGTCCGCACCCTCGGCTTCCTCACCCGCCAGGACATCCCGTTCCACTACGCGCTGGCCGAGAACTGGACCATCTGCGACGCCTACCACTGCTCCGTGCTCAGCGCGACCGGCCCCAACCGCACCTACCACTGGTCCGGCCAGATCGACCCGGCCGGCAGCGCCGGCGGCCCCGCGTACGACGGCGGCGACGAGAAGGGCCTGCGCTGGCAGACCTACGCGGAGGCACTGGAGAGCGCCGGCGTCAGCTGGAAGGTCTACCAGAACGCCGCCGACAACTACGGCGACAACGCCCTCGCGTACTTCACCCAGTTCTCCGGCGCCCCGGCCGGCAGCCCGCTGGCCGTCAAGGGCATGGGCTCGGTGCCCAAGGCCACCGGCAGGACCCCGGACGACATCGCCGCCGCGATCAGGGCCGACGTGCTGAACGGCACCCTCCCGCAGGTCTCCTGGATCGTCCCCGACCAGGCCTCCTCCGAACACCCGTACGCCACCCCGGCCGACGGCGCGCACTTCGTCCACCTGGTGATCGACGCGCTGAACGCCGACCCGAACGTCTTCAACTCGTCCGTCCTGTTCATCAACTACGACGAGAACGACGGCTTCTTCGACCACGTCCCGCCGCCGGCCGCCCCCGCCGGCACCCCGGGCGAGTTCTACAACGGCACCAACATCGGCCTCGGCTTCCGCGTCCCCATGATCGCCGTCTCGCCCTGGACCCGCGGCGGCTGGGTCAACTCCGAGACCTTCGACCACACCTCCGTGCTGCGCTTCCTGGAGACCTGGACGGCCGCCCTCGGCACGCCCGCGCAATGCCGGAACATCAGCGACTGGCGCCGCCGCGTCTGCGGCGACCTGACCAGCGCGTTCGACTTCGCCAACCCGGTCTACGGCCTGCCCGGGCTGCCCGACACCTCGCAGACCATCGGCCTGTCGGCGTGCGGCCCGCTGCCCAACCCGGCCCCGATCAACAACCAGTTGCCGATCCAGGAGACCGGCACCCGGCCGGCCCGCGCCCTGCCGTACCAGCCGAACGCCAACCTGGACCACCTGGAGTTCGGCTCCGGCGGGGTGATGAAGGTCTGGATCACGATGGACAACGGGGGCACGGCAGCAGCGAAGTCCGCCCACTTCGCCGCCTACGCCAACGCCTACCGCAGCGGCGGCCCCTGGCAGTACACCGTCGACCCGGGCGGCACCACCAGCGACTTCTTCAACTGCGGCACCAACTTCGGCGGTGGCCCCTACGACCTCACCGTCGTCGGCCCCAACCGCTTCCTGCGCCGCTTCAAGGGCGACGCCACCAAGGCCGGCAAGAACGCGGCCGTCACCGCCTCGTACGCGGTCGAGCCGGGGACGGGCAAGCTGGCGGTCTACTTCAAGCTCGCCAACTCCGGTACGACGCCGCTGACCTTCACCATCGCCTCCAACAACTACCGGACGGACGGCCCCTGGACGTACCAGGTCCCCGCCGGCGGCAACGTCACCGATTTCTTCAACGCCGTGGCCTATAACAACGGCTGGTACGACTTCACGGTGACGGTGGACGCGGACGCCGGCTGGTCCCAGCGCTTCACCGGCCACCTGGAGACGGGCACCCCCAGCGTCACCGGCTGACGGTCGTTGCTACATGGACGGAGACCCCACTACCCGCCTCGCCGGGCAGTGGGGTCTTGGGCGGACCGAACAGGGGGATCGGACGGCGAAGTCGCACGGTCCCGTCGCCACCGTGGATGCCGTGCTGGGGCTGGAGGTCTCCGTGCACCCACCCTTCGGCGTGGAGGTCTGCCACGGCGCGGCACAGCCCGACCGCAGCGGCCAGGGCCTCGTCCCGCCCTCCTTCGCCCTTGCGCAGGGGGCGGAGGGCCTGCCAGGTGGACGGTCCGACCAGCCACGGGGTGACGAACCAGACGCCGTCGTCGAACCGGCCGGCGGTCACGGTGTAGCCGGGGAGCTGGTCCAGCACCGAGGCTTCCCGCGCGGTGACCTCGGCGGCCTCGCCGGTGCCGAGCTTGATACTCGCGACGCCCCGCGGACCGGTCGCCTTCCAGACCGCCGAGCCCCGCCGGTTGCTGATCTCCTCCAGCTCCAGCGGTCCGCAGATGGCCGCCGCGGTTTTCAGCGCTTCGGCGGCCTCAGGAGTGAACTCGCCCATTCTCTTACTGCCTTCCACTCGCAAGGGATGTGCCGCTTGCGAGATGCGTCGGACCCGCTCCGAATGCGCCGGCCTGCTCCCCTTGCGCTCTTGAATGTCCGTCATCTCTGCGGAACGGTAATGCAAGGACGCGCAACCGGCTTGGCACGGGAGGACCCGATGGCACTACGGTTCAACGGGATGGACCCCGAGACCCAGGGGAACGGATCGCCGACGGTGTGGGTGGACGACCACGAGCGGGAGCTGGTGTTCCAGGGCTGGAAGCCCAGGGAGGAACTGCTGACCGAGGTCAGCACGACCGAGTGGGTTCCTGGCCACACGATCGGCGTCCCCGAGGGTGAGGCCGTGGTCCGTATCCCGCTCCGCATGGCGGCGATCATTAGGAAGGCACTCGATGACGCAGAACGTTCCGGACTTCTCTGACCTGCTCAAGGCCGCGCAACACTCGGCCGTGCACCTGGAGATGCGTGACTGGTACGGCGTGGGCGATGAGTCGACGGACTTCGCACGCTTCCAGCGGAGCGGCGTCCACCCCGATCTCGACCCCGAGTCCGAGGGCTGGGCCGGGTGGGTGCCTCTCGTCCGGGAGGCCGTCAGCCGGGGCGTGGTCATGCGCAGGGCCCGGATCGTTTCGGAGCCGGTGACCGACTACATCCGCTTCGAGCACGCCGGGACCGCCGTGAACGTCGCGGCCGGCGAACAGGTCCGTTGGCTTCCGCGCCGCCGGGCGTCGGACATCGCACTACCGGGCAATGACTTCTGGGTCTTCGACGGCCGGTTGGTCGAGTTCAACCACTTCACCGGCGTCGGGGACTGGGCCGACCCCAAATATGAACTGTCCGAGGACCCGGCGGTGGTGAAGCTCTGCGTCTCGGCCTTCGAAGCCGTCTGGGAGCGGGGCATCGACCACCCGGAATACACCGTCTGACCTCTGCGATATCCCACCGGACAGCCAGTTCATGCCCGCTTCTCCCTCATCCAGCGCGCAGGCCGCCCGCGCCGCCGTTGCCGCGCGTCTGCGCGAGCTGATGCTGGACGCCGGCCTCAAGGGGCAAGAACTGTCTGCCCGGTGTGGATGGCACCCGGCGAAGACCTCGCGCATCCTCTCCGCGAAAACGGCCCCTTCCGATGCGGACGTTCGGGCCTGGTGCATCGCCTGTGGCGCCGAGGAACAGGTGCAAGACCTCATTGCCACGGCGCGCGCGGTGGAGTCGATGTACATGGAGTGGCGTCGGCTCCAGCGCAACGGCATGCGCAAGGTCCAGGAGGACGTCTACGCGCTGAACGAGCGGGCCCGTCTGTGCCGGGTGTACGTGTCCAACGTCGTGCCCGGATTCTTCCAGACGCCGGCCTACGCCACGGCCTTGATGCGCTCCATCACGCAGTTCCAGGGAACTCCCGACGACGTGACAGAGGCCGTTGCCGCCCGCGTGGCCCGCAGCCGGTTCCTGTACGAGGGCGGCCGCCGGTTCGTGGTGTCGATGGAGGAGTCAGTGCTGAGGTACCGCATCGGCGATACCGAGGTGATGCGTGGCCAGCTTCGGCACCTGCTCACTGTGGGGCCGCTCGCCACCGTCTCCCTCGGGATCGTTCCGTTCACCGCCCAGCGCACCGTCTGGCCGCTGGAAGCGTTCTACTTGTTCGATGACCGGCACGCCGTGGTGGAGACCCTGACAGCCGAGATCAACGTCAGGCAGCCTCGCGAACTGGCCGACTACGCCAAGGCGTTCGTCCAGCTGTCCGAAGCGGCCGTCTACGGGGACGCGGCTCGCGCCGTGATCACAGCCGCGCTCGACACTCTCGGGTGAATCGGCGCAATATCTCGCAACTTCGTTGAGGCCGGGCGTGGCTTCTCCCTACCGTCGTTGGTGTTGCTCGGGCCGTGGAAGAGCACGGCAACGAAGAACATGGAGGCGCAGCACAGATGACAACCGCACCGTGGGGCACGACCCGAATGGGTCCGTACCCGGACACCCGCTCGGTCCCTGCCGTCTCGGCCGTGATCGACCCCGAAACGCAGGTTGCCGTGTTCGTGGACGATCAGGGTCGCAAGGTCGAGATGGGGGCGCACGGCACCAGCACGGAGACCAGCACGCCCACGAACACGGGCGGCGGTGACGGGCAGAGCGGCGGGCAGAGCGCACCCACCGACATGGACAGCATGCCAGCGAACGACCAGGACCAGGGCGCCGGCTGACATGGCGCAGGATCGACACCGGGCTGTCCTGGTCCTGACCAACGCGCACGACGTGACGGCCGATGTGGTGCTCCGCATCCTGGCCGAGCGCCGAGTCCCGGTCGTCCGGGTGGACCCCGGTGCCGATCTGCTCGGGGGTGCCTCGCTGACCGCCCACTACAGCAGGAGCGAGCAGCGGGGCACTCTCCGCACATCAAGCCGGGAACTCGACCTCACTCGGGTGCGGTCGGTCTGGGTCCGCCGGCCCTCGCCCTACCGGGCGCCGCCGGGACTGGACGAACACGCGTCCAAGTTCACCAGTGCGCAAGCATTTTGGGGTGCTGGCGGCATCTTCGCGTCGCTTCCCGACGCCCACTACGTCAATCACCCGTGGCACATCCGGAACGCGGAGTACAAGCCCGCACAGCTTGTCGTGGCGGGCCGGAGCGGTTTCCTGGTGCCGAACACGGTCATCACCGCCGATACCGACGAAGCGCGCCGGTTCTGCGCCGACCAGTCCGGCGGAGCCGTCTACAAGCCGGTGTGGGACAGCCGGTACCGAGCCCCCGACGGCACTGCGCAAACGGTGTGGGTACGGGAAGTCGATCCGGCCGAGATCACCGACGCCGTGTCCGTGTGTCCGCACATGTTCCAAGCCGCCGTGTCCAAGTCGTTCGACGTGCGGGTGACCGCCGTGGGTGACCGGTTGTTCGGTGTCCGGATCGGCAGTCCCGATCTCGACTGGCGCGAGCGTCAAGACCTGATGACGTGTACGCCGATCGAAGTGCCCGGGCCCGTTGCGCGCTCTGTGATCGCTTATCTGAACGAACTCCGCTTGGTTTACGGTGCGTTCGACTTCGCGGTGACCGCCGCAGGTGACTGGTACTTCCTTGAGTGCAACCCCAACGGCCAATGGGCCTGGCAGGGTGTCGACACCGCTTCGGCGATTGCCCACGCCATCGCCGACCAACTGGAGAAGGGCCCCGACTCGTGAGCGCATCGGCTCAGCTCCGCGCCGCCCTGGTGGACGGGCTCACCGGGGACGATGCGGTCGACGATCCGGCCTGGAGGGCCGCCGCGTTGGCGGTGCCCCGGGAACTGTTCGTCGGATCGTTCTTCGCGGCGGTCCCGGGAAGCAATCCGACCGCGTACCGCCCGGTGCACAGGACCGACCCTGGTTGGCTGGAGCAGGTCTACTCGAACGAGACGCTGGTCACCCAGCTCGACGGGCGGACCCGCCCCGAGGACGTGGCCGAGGGGGCGGTGATCGGGACTCCGTCGTCATCGTCCACCTTGCCGTCGCTGGTGCTGCGCATGTGGCACCAGCTCGGCGCCGAGACCGGGCACCGGGTGCTGGAGATCGGCACGGGGACCGGCTACTCGACCGCCCTCGGCGCGCACCGCCTCGGGGACGCCAACCTGACCAGCATCGAGTACGACCCGGCGGTCGGCGCCACTGCCGCTGCCGCGATCAAGGCGGCGGGGTTCGCTCCCCGGCTGGTCATCGGTGACGGGCTGCTCGGCGACCCGGACGGGGGCGAGTACGACCGGCTGATCGCCACCTGTGCGGTCCGGTACCTGCCACCCCGCTGGCTGCACCAGGTGAAGCCCGGCGGCGTCATCCTGGCCACCCTGTCCGGGTGGGGGCTCGGGTTCGGACTCGTGCGGCTGGTCGTGACGGCCCCGGGAGAGGGGACGGGGCTGTTCATGCCCGGCTACACCAGCTTCATGATCGCCCGCCCGCACGACCGCCCGCCACGCCAAAGCCTCTCGCTGCTTCCGGGGGACGAACGTCCGTCGCGGATCGACCCCGAGGTCATCGGCACGTGGACCGGCAGTTGGGTCGCCCAGCTCGCGGCGCCCTCGGCCGAACGGATGGGAGCCGGCGGGCACCAGATCCTCTCCGACGTGGCCACCGGATCGCAGGCCCGGACCATGTCCAACCCTGACGGGGGATGGGCCGTGGTTCAGCGTGGCCCGCTCCGGCTCTGGGACCAGGTGGAGAACGCCGTCGAAGCCTGGCAGCGGGCCGGCGAGCCGCACCAGGAGGGGTTCGGCATGACGGTCTCGGCGGCCGGGCAGCGGGTCTGGATCGGAAGTGCGGACGGACCGGGCTGGAACCTGCCGATCTGACCCTTGTGCTCAGACCGGGCGTCAGGCGGTGTCGAACTCGCCGGCTCGGAGGGCGGAGACGAAGGACTGCCAGGCCTCGGTCGCGAAGAGGAGGGCCGGGCCGTCGGTGTCCTTGGAGTCTCGGACGGGGACGGTCCCGGACGGGATCAAGTTCCCCGCGACCTCGATGCAGTCGCCGCCGTTGCTGCTGTACGAAGACTTGAACCACTGAGGCTCGGCGGTCACGGTAGTTCCTCTCTCAGCTGGCTGATCAGGGCCACAGACTCGGCTTGTGAGAGTGCGAGGGCCTGTAGCTGATAGTAGGCCGTGAGGATCGGCGGTACTGCGCCGCTGTCCCGTTCCAGGTTCCCTTGTTGCGCTGATTCGGCGTAGGACATCAGCGATCGGTCCGGAAGGGTGATGATGTTCACCGGGAGATCGAACGATCGTTCCTCGCCTATGGCGTACGGAGCCACCTGGAGAACGGTGTTGGGCATCCGGGCGAAGGCTGCAAGCTCGTCGAGCTGGGCGGCCATGATGGACTTTCCGCCGACCGGCCGTCGGATGCAGCTCTCATCCAGGACGACGTGGATCAGCGGAGGGGTTTCCCGGCGCAAGTTCGCCTGTCGGCGCGCAAGGTAGGCAACCCGCTCCTCGGCCTGGTCCTCCGTGATGCTGCCCCGCCGGAGCGCGCCCGCCGCGATGGCCCGTGCGTAGTCCATGGTCTGAAGCAGCCCCGGCACGATACCCAAGGTGAACAGTCTCAGTTCCACCGCCCTTGACTCGTGCGCGACGTACTCCGGGAAGCCTTCGAGGAGCGCCGAGGTCTTGAGGTCGAGCGCCTTGCGGGCGAACACGCGATCCCATCCGAAGGCTTTGTCAAGTTCGCGAGCCAGGCGCGGTGTTGGGGGACGTCGACCAGTTTCCACGGCTGACACGTGCGTGGGTGAATAGCCGATGGCGCTCGCCAAATCTTCCTGCCGCCAACCCCGTTCCTCTCGTGAGCTGCGGAGGAACGCACCGAACTCTGCGGCTGGAGACGAGTCGGGGTCCAGCTCGGCCTTGTTCATGAACCACTCTCCAAGCACGTTTGAGAGGTTGAAGGACGTCCAATGCTAGAGGACAGTGGCGACCCCGGGTAGTCATTAAACTACGGAACGGAGTCAGCTGTGGTGAGCAAGGAGTCCCCGACCGGGCCGCTCTACCGCCCGCAGATCGGCGAGTTGGTCGAGGACGGGACGACCGGCAGGGACGTCGTCTACATGGGCGTCCCCGCCGAGCCCCGTGGTCGGACCGCGTGAAGCGCCAACCGGCGCTCGGCGTCGACGTGTTGGCCGTAGTCCTCATGTTCGGCGTCGTCGCGTCCGAACCGATCATCCGGCGGGCCACCCGGCGGCGACTCAGCCGGGACCGCCGCCGATGACCGACCCTCCGACCTGCCCCGCACCGGACTGCTGCGCCCCGGTCGATCTGCTCAACGACGCCAACGCGGCCGGACGGACGTGGAACTGCCCGAACTGCGCCCGGTGGGGCGTCGCCTGGTCGTCGGGCTACCTGGCGAACCAGCCGTTCGAGGAGCCCCTCGTCGTCCTCGGTCGCCGGAAAGTCCGGAAGGTGGTGAACCGCGATGCCGATGTTCGGGCGCGCGTTCCTCGGCCTGATGCGTAAGGCTCGGGTCACCTGCTTGTGGCTCTGGGGTACACACCTCCAGTTCGCGCCGCCGGTCCTGTGGCTCAGCCCTGAACGGCGCCGAGCGGTCGCGGCGGTGGAACGGACACTCGCCGAGGAATGGCACATCCGGCAGACCTGCGACGAGGCCGCCCGGGACGCCCTGCACGCCGAGCTGTCCGAGGCAGTGGCCGGACTCCACCTCGCCCCGGCGCCCCGCCGCCGACCTCGGGCGGCGCCCCGACCGCCCAACCGTCCCAACTAATTACGACGGCTCAGACGAACGGGCCGCGCGGGAACCACGGGTCGCGGACCTCCCGGGGCCCGTCCGGAGTCAGCAGGGTGAGGGTGTACGGCGAGGCCGCGTACTCGGCGAGCTGCACCGAGCCGTAGCGGGTCTCCAGTTCGGCCTGCACCGGGACCGGCAGCCTGCTCAGCGCCCGCCGCAGTTGCAGCGCGTCCCGGCGGCTGATCGGGTGCGGGGTGCGCAGGACCAGTCGCAGCGGGCTCAGCGGTCCGGCGACCGGCACGCCGGTGCCCAGCTCGTAGCCGACCGCGCCGATCGGGCCCCAGGACAGCCGGTGGTCCGCGACCAGCCGGCCGACCGCCGGCAGCAGGGCCAGCGCCGGAATCCCGGCGACCCGCTCGGGGTCCAGCCGCCCGCACCGCCCGGCCAGCTGCTCGGGCCGCAGCGTCCGGGCCACCGCGGCCCAGGGGGCCAGCGCGTCCAGCCGCTGTCCGGGGCGCGGCCCGCGCACGATCGCCGGGATCCACTGCTCGGGCGCGGCCTCCGGGTCCCGGGTGCAGCGCTGCGGGTGCGGCACGTCCGCCGGGGTGCCGACCAGGGAGGGGGCCCGGCCGACCGTCACCCAGGGGTGCACCCGCAGCACGGCCCGCGTCCAGTCCGGCAGCTCGCCGCCCGCCAGCGGGCGCAGCGAACTGGGGCACTGCATCAGCAGCAGGTCGTGGGTGCCGGGCAGCCGCCCGTCCAGCGCGGCCAGCGGCCCGACCCGCCGGCGCGGCCCGTCGTGGGGGTCCTCGGCGGTGCGACGGGCTTGGCGGGCGGAAGGTGCGACGGTCACGGTGGGCTCCAGACGGTGGCGTCAGTTCGGCCGACGGCTCCAATCTGCGCCGGGTGCCCGCCTCCGCGCCACGGCCGTTGGGCGCGTTCACCAGGGACCAAAGGCTCAACGTGCGACTCCGGGTGCCCGGTGTGAGAGTGGGGGAAGCCCGGTATCCGTTCGGAGGAGGAGTCATGGGCATCTTCGACAGGTTCCGCCACAAGGCGCACGAGGCGACCGGGCAGGACGCCGCCGAGCGTGCCGCCATCGCCCACGACGAGGCCGTGGACGCGTACAGCCCCGAGATCGAGCGGGCCCGCGAGACCCAGGAGGCCCGCGAGTCGGAGCGGCGTGCCGCCCAGGACGAGGCCGACCGGCGCGCGGCCGAGAACATGACGGCCGAGGGCGACCCCTGGGGCTGAAACCCCAGAAGACCCCCAAGCCGCAAGCCCCAAGCCCCAAGCCCCAAGCCCCCAGGTCACCGCGCCCGCGGCGGCAGCGGCGGGCGTCGCAGATCCGGCCGGGGGGTGTCCTCCGGCGGGGGAGCCGCGGCGGGCGCGTCCTCCAGCAGGTCCAGCGCCAGCTGGACGGCGGCGACCAGCTCGGGGTGGCGCCCGCGGGCCCAGTCGCGCGGGGTGCGCAGCACGTGCACGTCCGGTTCGACGCCGCGGTTCTCCACCGACCAGCCGAGTCCGCCTTCGAACCAGGAGGCGTTCTTGGGCACCGAGATCCGGGTGCCGTCGCCGAGGGTGTGCCGCCCGGTCATCCCGACGACCCCGCCCCAGGTCCGGTTGCCGACGACGGGGCCGAGGCCGAGCAGCTTGATCGCCGCGATGACCACGTCGCCGTCCGAGCTGGTCGCCTCGTCGGCGAGCGCCACGAGCGGGCCGCGCAGTGCGTGCCGGGGCCAGCGGACCGGCTGGCGGTCCCGGCCGAAGTCCCAGGCGAGGACGTGCCGGGTGAGTTTCTCCAGGACCAGTTCGGAGACGTTGCCGCCGGCGTTGCCGCGCACGTCCAGGACGAGTGCGGGCTTGTCCAGCTCGCGCCGCAGGTCGCGGTTGAACTGCGCCCAGCCGGAGCCGCCGAGGTCCGGGATGTGTAGGTAGCCGCACCGGCCGTCGCTGAACTCCCGGACCAGGAGGCGGCGTTTGGTCACCCAGTCCTGGTAGCGGACGGCCCGTTCGTCGGTCAGCGGGGTGACGGTGATCCGCCGTACCGGGCCGTCCGGGCTGCCGCGCAGGGCCAGTTCGACGGTGGTGCCGCCGGTGCCGGCCAGCAGCGGCAGCGGGCCGCGCACCGGGTCCACCGGGCGGCCGCCGACGGCGAGCAGTTCGTCGCCGTCCCGGACGCCCTGGGCGGCGAGCGGGGCGCGGGCGCGCGGGTCGGAGGTCTCGCCGGGCAGCACCCGCTCGACCAGCCAGCGTCCGTCGGGGGAACGGTGCGCGTTGGCGCCGAGCAGGCCGAGCGGCTGCTGGCCGAGCGAGGGCCCTTCGGCGCGCCGGGACGGGGTGACGTAGGCGTGCGAGGTGCCGAGTTCGCCGAGGAGTTCGCGCAGCAGGTCGGCGAAGTCGTCGGGTGAGCAGACCCGGTCCAGCAGCGGCTCGTACTGGGCGGTCAGGGCGGGCCAGTCCAGGCCGGACATCCGCTCGTCCCAGAACTGGTCCCGGACGATCAGGGCGGCCTCGTGGTAGGCCTGGCGCCACTCGGCGGCGGGGTGCACGGTGTGGGTGATCCGCCGCAGGTCGACGGTGCTGCCGGCGCCACCGGTGACCGGGACGATCCGCAGGGTCCCGGCCGAGTAGACCGCGATCGAGCCGCCGTCCCCGGAGACGGCGTAGCCGTCCAGCTTGTCGACCAGGGTGGTGCGGGTGCCCCGGGCGAGGTCGAAGTACTCCAGCGAGGGGCGGCCGGAGGTGTCGTCGGGGCTGGCGAAGGTCTGCCCGAGGGTGCCGGAGATCGGCCAGCGCAGCCAGACCAGGCCGCCGCGCACCGCGTCGGTGGCCGAGTACTTGGAGGCGATCACCGGGAACTGCAGCAGCCGCTCGCCGATGCCCTGCGGGTCGACGCGGACGGTGCCGTCGCCGCCGCCGTTGCCGTGCGGGGCGCCGTCCTCGGCGGGCGCGGCGAACGGAGACGGCGTGTCGGCGGTGAGCGGGACGAGGTAGGGGCGGCAGCCGAGCGGGAAGGAGAGGTCGCCGGTGTGCACGTCGTGGACGGGGTCGAAGCCGCGCCAGGACAGGAAGGCCAGGTAGCGGCCGTCCCGGGTGAACACCGGCTGCTCGTCCTCGAAGCGGCCGTCGGTGACTTCGGTGACCGGCCCGGGTGCTTCGGTGCGGGTGAGCCGGATCCGGCGCAGTGAGCGCCCGGCCACCGGCTGGGACCAGGCGATCCAGTGCGAGTCGGGGGAGAAGCGGGCGCTGGAGACCGGCCCGTAGCCGGAGGCGGCGAGTTCGCGGACGGCGCCGTCGGCGGCGGCGACCAGCAGCAGCCGCCCGTCGGAGGCGGCGACGGCGAGGTGGGCGCCGTCGGGGGAGGCGGTGAGTTCCAGGACGCGGCCGATCCGGTCGGCGGCGAGCACCCGGTGGCGGTGCTTCTCCGTTTCCTCGTGCCCCGGCAGCGGCATCACCTCGATCGCGTCGGCGCCCTCGGCGTCGGTGATCCAGGCGGCCTCGCCGGTGTGTCCGAGGATCACCGGCAGCCGGGTCCGCACCCCGGGGGTGTCGGCGAGCGCGCGGGCCGGGCCGTCCTTGTGGGTGAGCCAGTACTGGCTGCCGCGCACGGTGATCACCCCGGCCCGGCCGCTCTGGTCGCAGGCCAGGTCCTTGACCTGGGAGGCGGCGCTGACCTGGTACGGGCGGCGGCCGGCCCGGGCGCCGCCGAGCGGGACGGCGAGCCGGCGCGGGGCGGGGGCGTCCAGGCCGTCCAGCAGCCAGAGGTCGCCGGCGTGCTGGTAGACGATCCGGGTGCCGTCGGTGGCGGCCTCGCGGGCGTAGTAGGAGGCGTGGTCGGTGTGCCGGCGCAGGTCGGTGCCGTCGGGGCGGCAGGAGTAGACGTTGCCGATGCCCTCGTGGTCGGAGAGGAAGGCGATCCGCCCGGTGACGGGCATGGGTGAGGCGAGGTGGCCAGGGTGGCCGGCCAGGATCTGTTCGCCGTCCGCCCAGAGCCGGCCGGTGGCGCCGCCCCGGTAGCGCTTCCAGGCGGCGGGCTCGTGCGGGGCGGCGCCGGTGAGCAGCACGGTGCGTTCGCGGCTCATCTGGGCGTCGCCGACGGGGCCCCAGGGCATCCGGTGGCCGGGGGAGCCGTCGGGCGGCAGGGCGTGCGCCCAGGTGTAGTGGCCGAACGGCTCGTGGTAGGAGGTGACGGCGAGCACCTCGCCGTCCGGCAGCCAGCCGCGCACCCGGGTGTCCTGGCTGCCCCAGTGGCTGAGCCGTTCGGCCTCGCCGCCCTCGACGGGGGCGGTCCACACTTCGGGGGTCAGGTTCAGCCAGCTGGTCCAGGCGAGGGTGCGGCCGTCGGGGGAGAAGCGGGGGTGGCTGACCCGGGTGCGGTCGCAGCTGACCCGCCAGGCCCGGCCGGCGGCGCCGTCGGCGTCGAGCGGGGCGATCCAGATGTCGTCCTCGGCGGTGAAGGCGAGCAGCCCGCCGTGCAGGTGGGGGTAGCGGAGGTAGCCGGGCGGGGTCACCCCTCCATCCTTCGACGGGGTGTCACCTCCGGCAACCGGGGCGGCCCGTCGGGGCTGCCTGGCGGACGGTGCGTAGGCCGCGGACCGGTCTGGACCATTGACACCGCAGTGTCGAATCCACTTCAGTGGTCTAGTCCAACTTGGGTGCCAGGCCGGGCCGCTCCCCCCACTGGCGCGTGCTCCGGCGTGCCCTCGGACGTCCCCCACGACCGCGCCATCGCAGGAGCCCCCGCATGCGCAGAACCACACCCGCACCCGCCCCCGCCCGCCGGAAGCAGCCCCGCACCCTGCTCGCCGCCGGCACCGCCTCCGCCGTCGCCGCGGCCACCCTGGTCGGGGTCACCCTGGGCCTGGCGCCCGCCGCCTCGGCCGGCGAGTTCCTGGTCAACGGCGGCTTCGAGTCCGGCTCGCTCGGCCCCTGGAGCTGCACCGCCAACTCCGGCAGCGTCGTCACCAGCCCGGTGCACGGCGGCGGCTACGCCCTCGCCGCCGCGGCCACCGCGGGCGACACCGCCCAGTGCGGCCAGACCGTCACCGTCGCCCCCAGCACCACGTACACGCTCAGCGCGTACGTCAACGGCTCGTACGTCTACCTGGGCGTCGACGGCGGCGGCCCCAGCACCTGGACCCCCGGCACCGGCGGCGGCTACCAGAAGCTCAGCGTCAGCTTCACCACCGGCGCCACCCAGACCAGCGCCACCGTCTACACCCACGGCTGGTACGGCCAGGGGACCTACTACGCGGACGACGTCTCGCTGGACGGGCCGGGCGCCCCCAGCCCGACGCCGACGCCCACCGGGTCCCCGACGCCCACGCCGACCGCGACGCCCACCGGCACCCCGACGGGCACCCCGACCGGCACCCCGACGGGCACGCCCACCGGGACACCGACGGGAACGCCCACCGGCACCCCCACCGGCACCCCGACCACCCCGCCGCCCGGCAGCCACGCCCTGGTCGGCTACCTGCACGCCAGCTTCGCCAACGGCGCCGGCTACACCCGGATGGCCGACGTCCCGAACTCCTGGGACTTCATCGACCTCTCCTTCGGCGAGCCCACCTCCGTCACCTCCGGCGACATCCGGTTCAACCGCTGCTCCGTCACCGACTGCCCGACCGTGGAGTCCGACGCCGACTTCAAGGCCGCCATCGCCGCCAAGCGGGCCCAGGGCAAGAAGGTGCTGATCTCGATCGGCGGCCAGAACGGCCAGGTCCAGCTGACCACCACCGCCGCCCGCGACACCTTCGTCAGCTCGGTCTCGGCGATCATCGACAAGTGGGGCCTGGACGGCCTGGACATCGACTTCGAGGGGCACTCGCTCTCCCTCAACACCGGCGACACCGACTTCAAGAACCCGACCAGCCCGGTCATCGTCAACCTGATCTCCGCACTGAAGACCCTCAAGGCCAAGTACGGCCCGGGCTTCGTGCTGACCATGGCGCCGGAGACCTTCTTCGTCCAACTCGGCTACCAGTACTACGGTTCCGGTCCCTGGGGCGGCCAGGACCCGCGCGCCGGGGCGTACCTGCCGGTCATCTACGCGCTGCGCGACGACCTCACCCTGCTGCACGTCCAGGACTACAACTCCGGCTCCATCATGGGCCTGGACAACCAGTACCACTCGATGGGCGGCGCCGACTTCCACGTCGCGATGACCGACCTGCTGCTCAACGGCTTCCCGGTGGCGGGCAACACGAACAACATGTTCCCGCCGCTGCCCGCCTCCAAGGTGGCCATCGGCATGCCGGCCACCACCAACGCCGGCAACGGCTACGTCGCCCCGGCCGAGGTGAACAAGGCCCTGGACTGCCTCACCAAACTGGCCAACTGCGGTTCGTACGTGCCGCGTTCGGGCGCCCAGCCGAACCTGCGCGGGCTGATGACCTGGTCCGTCAACTGGGACCAGTTCGGGGGCCGGGAGTTCTCCAAGAACTTCGACGGCTACTTCCGCCGCTGAGGTGACGTCGGTGGGAACCGTGCTTGAACCTGACACCGGTGTGAGGATCGAGCATGGTTCCCATGGCGACCACACAGCTCCCGACTCCCTTAGCCCGCACCCCTTTTCCCCTGCCCGCCCTGCTCGCCCTGGCCACCGCCGTCTTCGTCACCGCGCTCACCGAGACCCTGCCCGCCGGCGTGCTGCCCGGGATGGGCGGGGCCCTCGGCGTCAGCGAGTCGGCCGCCGGGCAGACCGTCACCGTCTACGCGCTCGGGACCGCCGCCACCGCGATACCGCTCACCGCAGCCACCGCCGGCTGGGGCCGCAAGCGGCTGCTGCTCACCGCGATGGCCGGCTTCGCCGCCGCCAACACCGTCACCGCGGCCTCCGCGAACTACCCGCTCACCCTGGCCGCCCGCTTCCTCGCGGGCGTCGCGGCCGGCCTCGCCTGGGCGCTGCTGGCCGGGTACGCGCGCCGGCTGGTGCCGGTCGAGCAGCAGGGCCGGGCCATGGCGGTGGCGATGGCGGGCGTGCCGGTGGCGCTGTCGCTGGGAGTGCCGGTCGGCACCTTCCTCGGCCAGGCGCTCGCCTGGTGGGTGCCCTTCCTGGCCATGACGGCACTGGCGCTCGGCGTGATCGGCTGGATCGCGGCCCTGCTGCCGGACCAGCCCGGACGACCCGCCGGTGAGCGCGCCCCGGTGCGGAGCGCGCTCACCGTGCCCGGGGTGGCGCCGGTGCTCACCGTGACGGTGCTCTTCGTGCTCGCCCACACCATCCTGTTCACCTACATCGCGCCCTTCCTCGACCGGACCGGCCTCGGCGACGCGACCGACACCGTGCTGCTGGTCTTCGGCCTGGCCTCGCTGGCGAGCATCTGGTTCACCGGTTCCCACATCCACCGCCGGCTACGGCAGTTGACGATCGGCGGTGCGCTGCTGGTCGCCCTGTCCGCGGGCCTGCTCGGCCTCTGGTCGCACAGCACACCGCTGGTGTACGCCGCCGCCGCGCTCTGGGGCCTGGGCTGGGGCGGCGCCCCGACCCTGTTGCAGACCGCCGTCGGCGACGCGGGCGGCGAGCGGGCGGACGCCGCCCAGGCGGTACTGGTCACTCTGTGGAACGCCGCGATGGCGGGCGGCGGCGTGGTCGGCGGCCTGGTGCTGGGCCGCCTGGGCACCGGCGCCCTGCCCTGGACGGTGCTCGCCCTGATGCTGTCCGTCCTGGCGGTGGTCACCGGCGCCCGCCGCCACGGCTTCCCGACCGGGCGCCGTTAGCGCAGCTGGAGCCCGTTGGCCAGCAGCTCGGCGACCAGCTCGGGCCGGGCCGTCGCGACCGAGCCCGCCGAGTACGGCGGCTGCGGGTCGTACTCGATGACCAGCTGGATCGCCTCCGCGGTCGCGTCCCCGGCCATCAGGCCGGTCAGCGTCAGCGCGAGGTCGATCCCGGCCGAGACCCCGGCCGCGGTCGCGTACTTGCCGTCGACCACGACCCGCTCCGTCCCGGTCGGCTCCGCCCCGAACTTCTTCAGCGCGTCGAGGCAGCACCAGTGCGAGGTGGCCCGGCGCCCCGCCAGCAGTCCGGCGGCGCCCAGCAGCAGGGAGCCCGAGCAGACCGAGGTGGTCCAGGTGGTGGTGGCGTCCACCGCGCGCACCCACTCCAGCACGGCCTGGTCGGCCAGCCGGGCCTCCGTCCCGGGCCCGCCCGGGACGAGCAGCACGTCGGCCGCGGCCACCTCGTCCAGGGCGGCCTCCGCGGTCAGCGACAGGGTCTTCATGTCGGTGCGGACCGGGCCGCGCTTCGCGGCGGTGAACACCACCTCGGCGCCGGGGATGCGGGACAGCACCTCGCAGGGGCCGACGGCGTCCAGGGCGGTGAACCGGTCGTAGAGCAGAACGGCGATGCGCATCAGTGTCCTCCAACAGGATCGGGTCGGAAGCGGCGTCGGTACTCGGCGGGCGGGGCGGCCAGGGACCGGACGAAGGCGCGCCGCATCGCCTCCGGGGTGCCGTAGCCGCAGGAGCGCGCGATCTCCTCGATGCCGTCGGCGGTGTCCTCCAGCAGCCGCCGGGCGGCCTCCAGCCGGACCCCGTCCACGTACCGGCCCGGGGTCACCCCCACCTCGGTGGCGAAGGCCCGGGCGAAGTGCCGCGGTGACAGCGCCGACCTGCGGGCCAGCGCCTCGACCGACAGGTCGGCCTCCGGGTGCTCGGCGATCCACCGCTGCACCTCGCGCAGAGGCTGCCGGGCCGCCACCTGGGCGGCCAGCTGGGTGCTGAACTGGGCCTGGTTGCCCGGCCTGCGCAGGAAGACCACCAGGTGGCGGGCGATCAGCAGGGCGGCGTCGCGTCCCAGGTCCTCCTCGACCAGGGCCAGCGCCAGGTCGATCCCGGCGGTGACCCCGGCCGAGGTGGCGACGTTCCCGTCCCGGACGTGGATCGGGTCCGGGTCCACCTCGACGTCCGGGAACCGCCGGGCCAGCGCCTCGCAGTACGCCCAGTGCGTGGTCGCCCGGCGCCCGGCCAGCAGCCCGGCCTCGGCGAGCAGGAAGGCCCCGGTGCACACCGACACCACCCGCTCGGCCCGGCCGGCCAGCTCCCGGATCCGTGCCACCAGCGCACCGTCCGGGAGGTCGCTGCCCAGCCCGCCGGGGACCAGCAGGGTGTGCACCGGCCCGACCCCGGACAGGTCCGTGTCCGGCAGCAGCCGCAGCCCGCTGTGGCTGCGCACCGGCCCGCCGCCCGGGGAGGCGGTGGTCACCCGGTACGCCCCCGGCTGCCCGGCGGCCGCGCCCGCCCCCGCGAACACCTCCACGGGACCGGTCACGTCGAGGCTCTGCACGCCCTCGTAGAGGACGACGACCACGCTGCGCGCTCTCATGCGACCAGCCTGTCACCGGGCCGCAGTGGCAGCAATGACCCGTTTCCCACCTTTCCTGCCACAGTCGGCGGGGATGCCGGTGGGATTGCCGGCGGGGAGCGCGGAAACGCCGGAAGGCCCCTCGCTCTCGCGAAGGGCCTTCCGGCTGTCTGTGCGCCGCCAGGGACTCGAACCCCGGACCCGCTGATTAAGAGTCAGCTGCTCTAACCAACTGAGCTAGCGGCGCCTGCTGACGCGGAGAACATTACCTGGTCAGCAGCCGAAACACACAATCGGCCCGGGTGGCTGCGCACGCAGCGTCACGGCACCAGGACCACCTTGCCCCGGACGTGCCCGGCGCCGACCAGCCGGTGGGCCTCGGCGGCCCGCTCCAGCGGTAGCGCCTCGGCGATCTCCAGCCGCAGCCCGCCCGCCTCCCACAGTCGCACCAGCTCGGTCAGCCGTGCGGCCGTGCGCGGCCCCCGTAGCCCCCGGACGCCCAGCCGCTCGGCCTCCGGGTAGTCGACCACGGTGCCGATCCGGTTCCGGTCGGCGACCAGCTCGACCGAGGCCGCCAGCGCGCCCCGCCCGGCGGCGTCGAAGGCGGCGTCCACGCCCTGCGGTGCCACCGCCCGGACCCGCTCGACCAGCCCCTCGCCGTACGCGACCGGGATCGCGCCCAGGTCGCGCAGGTAGTCGTGGTTGCGCTCGCTCGCGGTGCCGATCACGGTGGCGCCCCAGGCCCGGGCGAGCTGGACGGCGACGGTGCCGACCCCGCCGGAGGCGCCGTGCACCAGGACGGTGTCGCCGGGGCCCACCGCGAGCAGGGTGAGCGCCAGGTGCGCGGTCTGGCCGGAGGCGGAGAGCGAGCCGGCCTGCTCCCAGGGCATGCCGGCGGGCTTGGCCACCAGCTGGGAGGCGTCCACCGTGACGAGCTCGGCCTGGCTGTCCAGGAAGCGGAAGCCCAGTACCTCGTCGCCGACCTGCCGGCCGGAGCCGTCCGGTCCGAGTCGGTCCACCACTCCGGCGAACTCGTTGCCGAGGACGAACGGCGGCTCGACGACGGCCCCCGGCGGGCGGAAGCCCTCCCGGATCGCGAGGTCGACCGGCTGCACCCCGGCCGCGAGGACCCGCACCCGCACCTCGCCCGGTCCGGGTTCCGGGTCGGGCACCTCGGTGACCCGCAGGACCTCCGGACCGCCGGACCGCGTGACGGTGACCGCCTTCATGTCTGCTCCCGCCCTCTCGAATGTTCGACATTCGACTGCTTGACTGTTCGAACACCCCCGATCCTCGGACCTGAAGTCCGCTTGAGGTCAAGCGATTGTTCGGCGTGTCTTCACTGATGGGCGCATTGTCAGATTTATCCTGGGCGGCGCTCAGCCGTCCGTTGTGGAGAGGAACGTTTCCGTGGGCCAGCTGCCCCTGTTCTTCCTGGTGCTGCTCGCCTCCGTGGTGACCATGCCGCTCGCACGCAAGACCGGAGTGCCGCAACCGGTCCTGATGACCCTGCTCGGCATCGTCATGGCGCTCGTCCCGCAGATCCCGGACGTCACCATCGAGCCCGAGCTGATCCTCCCGCTGGTCCTGCCGCCGCTGATCTTCGCGGTCGCCCGGCGCTCCTCGGTGCGCTACTTCAAGGCCAACGTCCGCTCGATCCTGCTGCTGGCCGTCGCCCTGGTGGTGGTCACCACGGCCGCGGTGGCCGGGGCGGTGCACTGGCTGCTGCCCGCCCTGCCGGTCGCCGCCGCGATCGCGGTCGGCGCGCTGGTCTCCCCGCCCGACCCGGTGGCCGCCGTCGCGGTGGCCGGCAGCGTCGGCCTGCCCCGGCGCCTGGTGTCGATCCTGGAGAGCGAGGGCCTGTTCAACGACGTCACGGCGATCGTCGTCTACTCGCTGGCCATCGAGGCCGTGGTCAGCGGCGACTTCTCGATCGGCCACGCGGTGCTGCGCTTCATCCTGTCCGCGGTGCTCGCCGTGGTCGTCGGCATCGCCCTCGGCTGGGTCAACACCAAGCTCGCCGAGCGCCTGGACGACCCGACCCAGCAGGTCGCGCTCAACCTGCTGGTGCCCTTCGCCGCCTACGCCATCGCCGAGGAGATCCACGGCTCCGGCGTGCTCGCGGTCGTGGTCTGCGCGCTCTACCTCGCCGAGCGGGCCTCCGACGCCGACGCCGTCTCCTTCCGGCTGGTCGGCAACGCCTTCTGGGAGGTCGTCGAGATCCTGATCACCGGCGTCGCCTTCGGCCTGATCGGCCTGGAGCTGGCCACCGTGCTCAAGGAGGCCGGCCGCGGCTGGACCGGCTTCATCGGCGACGCCGCCGTGGTCATCGGCGTGGTCGTGGTGGTCCGACTGCTCTGGCTGCTGCCGGCCGGCTGGCTGTCGAAGAAGCTGCGCAGCGGCGACGACGAGGACACCCCGTTCAGCTGGAAGGAGAGCGTGATCCTCTGGTGGTCCGGCATGCGCGGCGTGGCCACCGTCGCCCTGGCCCTCGCCATCCCGCTCACCCTCCACTCCGGCGAGGAGTTCCCCGAGCGCGGCCGCCTGGTCTTCATCGCCTTCAGCGTGGTGCTGTTCACCCTGCTGGTGCAGGGTCTCACCCTGCCCTGGCTGGCCAAGCGGTTCGAACTGGACATCGACCAGGACAAGCACGAGCAGGCCGTCCGCCAGCTCTGGTGGCGGGCCGCCAAGGCCGGGCTCAGGCGGCTGGGCGAACTGGAGGAGCAGGACCGGCTGCCCGCCGAGGTCGCCGACCGCCTGCGGGACCGTCAGCACGACCGGCTGGCCCGGCTCTGCCCGGAGAACTACGCCGAGGAGGAGGCCGCCGAGGCCAAGCTGCGGCTCAGCCAGTGGCGGGCCGCCCGGGAGGTCGAGCAGGAGATGATCGCCGCCTCCCGGCGCGAGATGCTCGCCGCCCGCAGCGAACTCGGCGCCGACCCGGAGCTGGTCGACCAGGTGTTGCGGGGGCTGGACCTGCGCTCGGAACGCAAGTGACGGCCTGTCCGGCCCCGCCGGGCGGAATGTGCGCGACCGGCTCCGCGGTTGCATAGGCTGAGCCCGGGCAGGCCGTCAACGGAGTCGGCGCACCACCAGTACCCGCACGACCTCGCGAGACCCTCACCGCCTGGCCCTGCCGGTTTCCGCACCCAGATGAATCGAGGAACCACCGATGTCGGAGACCCGTGCCGACGCCCGCACCCCGCTCGACCGCACCCCGCAGTGGGCCGCCCTCGGCAAGCACCGGGCCGCGCTGGGCGAGACGCACCTGCGCGAGCTGTTCGCCGCCGACCCGGAGCGCGGCCGCCGCTACACCCTCCAGGTCGGCGACCTGCACGTGGACTACGCCAAGCACCTGGTCACCGACGAGACGCTGGAGCTGCTGCGCGAACTCGCCGCGGCCACCGGCGTCGCCGAGCTGCGGGACGCGATGTTCCGCGGCGAGAAGATCAACAACACCGAGCACCGCGCCGTCCTGCACACCGCGCTGCGCGCCCCGCGCGGTGCCGTGATCGAGGTCGACGGCGAGAACGTGGTGCCCGCCGTGCACGCCGTCCTCGACAAGATGGCCGGCTTCGCCGAGCGGGTCCGCGGCGGCGAGTGGCGCGGCCACACCGGCAAGCCGATCCGCACCGTCGTCAACATCGGCATCGGCGGCTCCGACCTCGGCCCCGCGATGGCCTACGAGGTGCTCCGCTCGTTCGCCAAGCGCGACCTCGACGTCCGCTTCGTCTCCAACGTGGACGGCGCCGACCTGCACGAGGCGGTCCGCGACCTCGACCCGGCCGAGACGCTGTTCATCGTCGCCTCGAAGACCTTCACCACCATCGAGACCATCACCAACGCGGTCTCGGCCCGCGACTGGCTGCTCACCGGGCTGGGCGCCGGCACCGAGGCGGTGGCCAAGCACTTCGTCGCGCTGTCCACCAACGCCGAGGGCGTGCGGGACTTCGGCATCGACACCGACAACATGTTCGAGTTCTGGGACTGGGTCGGCGGTCGCTACTCCTACGACTCGGCGATCGGCCTCTCGCTGATGATCGCCATCGGCCCCGACGCCTTCCGCGAGATGCTGGACGGCTTCCACCTGGTCGACGAGCACTTCCGCACCGCGCCGCCGGAGCAGAACGTCCCGCTGCTGCTCGGCCTGCTCGGCGTCTGGTACGGCGCGTTCTTCGACGCCCAGGCGCACGCCGTGCTGCCCTACTCGCACTACCTGTCGAAGTTCACCGCCTACCTCCAGCAGCTGGACATGGAGTCCAACGGCAAGTCGGTGACCCGCGACGGTTCGCCGGTGACCTGGCAGACCGGCCCGGTGGTCTGGGGCACCCCCGGCACCAACGGCCAGCACGCCTACTACCAGCTGCTGCACCAGGGCACCAAGCTGATCCCGGCCGACTTCATCGGCTTCGCCAAGCCGGTCGCCGACCTGCTCCCGGGCCTGGTCGCCCAGCACGACCTGCTGCTGGCCAACTTCTTCGCCCAGACCCAGGCGCTGGCCTTCGGCAAGACCCCGGAGGAGGTGGCGGCCGAGGGCGTGCCCGCCGAACTCGTTCCGCACAAGACCTTCCAGGGCAACCACCCGACCAGCACCATCCTGGCCGCCGAGCTGACCCCCTCGGTGCTCGGCCAGCTGGTCGCGCTCTACGAGCACAAGGTCTTCGTCCAGGGCGCGATCTGGAACATCGACTCCTTCGACCAGTGGGGCGTCGAGCTGGGCAAGGTGCTCGCCAAGCGGATCGAGCCGGTGCTGCTGACCGGCGAGGGCGCCGAGCAGCTGGACAGCTCCACCGCCGAGCTGGTCGCCCGCTACCGCGCGCTGCGCGGCCGCTGAGCCCCGGTCGGGCCGTCCGCTCCGGTGGGCGGCCCGGTCCTGTTCCCTTGTTCCCTGATTCGCTGATTCGAGCGGGAAACGCCGAGAGGCCCCTTGCTTTCGCAAGGGGCCTCTCGGCTGTCTGTGCGCCGCCAGGGACTCGAACCCCGGACCCGCTGATTAAGAGTCAGCTGCTCTAACCAACTGAGCTAGCGGCGCCTGCTGACAGAGAAGACTTTAGCAGCGCCCGGGGTCCGCGCCAAAATCGAATACCGGCCGTCCTCCGTTCACCCCCCGGTCACGGCCGCCGCGCCGGCGGGCACGGCCGCAGCCGGCTCCCGGGCCGCCCGCACGCACGCCCACAGCACCACCGAGGCGCCCGGCAGCCACGGCTCCCGGTCCTCCGGGGCGACGATCCACCGGCCGGAGCCCAGCCCGGGGGAGTCCGGGCCGTTCACCATCCGCTGCACCGGCGGCACGGTCACCGCGTCGCCCTTGCCGTGGCACAGCAGGGGCGGCACGTCCCGGGCCCACTCCTCCCAGGCCAGCAGCCTGCGCAGCCGGGGCCCCGCGCCGGGCTGGACGAACAGCAGCGTCCGCCCCCGGTAGGAGGCGACCGGCCCGCAGCCCGGCCCGGAGGCCCACAGCTCGTCCAGCACCCGGCGGCCGAACAGTGACGGCATGCTGATCACGTCGAAGGCGCGCCCGCAGGGCAGCACCGAGGGTGCCCACGGCCGGGCCTCCCAGAGGGCGCGCATGCTGCGCGGGTACTCGCTGGCGGAGGCGAGCCAGGCCTCGCCGGCCACGGTGACGTACTCCACCGACTGATACGTCCAGATGTCCACGGACAGCAGCCTGTGCCGTCCGCGGGCCGGACGGGAGGGAAAGCACGGTTTGCCGTACAGGACGACGGGGAACGGCGTACCCTTCCCCGCTCGCGCATATGCCAGCGGCTGATGCCGGAGCACCGGGGCCCGGCGCTCCGGCGCCTCGTGCCCGGCTGCGCTCAGTCCTCGTGGCGGCGGGGCTGGAGCAGCCCGCGGCCGTACTCGATCATCTTGGCCGCGTAGTCGGGGGTCCAGTCCGCCCGCTGCGCGATCTCGGCGTCGGACAGCGCGTCGAAGCGGCGCGGGTCCGCCAGCTGTGCGGCGGCGACCGCCTGGAAGTCGGTGGCCCGCTCGGCGGCCGTCCGGAAGGCCAGGGCCAGCTCGGTGGAGCGGCGCAGCAGGTCCGCGGGGTCGTCGATCGACTCCAGATCGAAGAATCGTTCCGGCTCCGGTTCGGCGGACTGCGGCTCGAACAGCAGCTGCACCGGACGCAGACGCCGCGCGGGGTCGGCCTGACCGCCGTGGTCGGACGCCTTCGTGTGGGAGTCGGGCATGAACGGACACCTCCGGGTCTCGGTGGGGGTGGGCGGCGGCTGCTCCGGGCCGCGCCGCACGGCCGTGGCCGCCGTCCATTGTCGCGCGGCGGCGGCCGGTAACGGAACGGTGCGCGTGCGGGCGCTATTCCCCCGCACGCGCCGGGGTCGCGCTACTCCTTCGGGTGGTCGGGCGCGTGCGGTGGCGTCGGGGCGTCGGGGCCGTCGTTGTCCCGGGTGTTCCAGCGATCCACCACCCCAGGGAGAACCCATGCCCCTACGCAAGGGCCTCGCGGCCGGACTCCTGCTGATCGCCCCGGCCCTCGGACTGGCCGCGGCACCTGCGGCCGGGGCCGCCGAGACGACCATCGTGGTGACCGGGCCGTGGAGCGGCCCGGGCGGCTGGTCGATGGCGACCTGCCCCCAGGGCTCCCACCTCACCGGGGGCGGCTACGCCTTCCGGCCCGCCGCCTCCGGCGACGCCGTCCTGGTCAACGCGCCGAACCCCGACGACCCGAGCACCTGGGCGGTGCGGGCCGAGCACGGGACCGTCCGGGCCTACGCCGCCTGCGAGACCGAGACCGAGACCGAGACCGAGACCTGACCCGCCCGGCCGGTCAGCCCAGCCGCACCCGGTGGCCGCTCAGGTGGTGCAGCACCTGGTGGTTGGCCTCCCAGCCGTCCGGGAAAGCGACCGGGACGCCCAGCTGGACCGGCTCGGTGGACGGGTGCTCGTCCAGCAGTTCGCCGATCCCGGCCCGGGCGACCACGATGCAGGCGTGCCGGTGCCGGGAGGCGAGCACGCACAGCCGGCCGGTCTCCAGGTGGAAGGCCGTCGCGTCGGGCCGCCCGGACAACGGGTGCAGCACCACCGTGACGTCGTACTCGCGGCCCTGCAACCGGTTGGCGGTGTCCACCGTGACGGCCGGGCCGGCCGCCTGGTCCACCGGGACGCCCACCCTGAGCAGGGCCGCGCGGACGGCCGCGGCCTGGTCCCGGTGGGCGGTGCCGACCGCGATCCGGTCGGCGGTGAGAGGTGCCTCGCCCTGTTCGGAGCGGGCGGTCAGCCCGCGCTCCAGCAACCGCCGGACGGTGGCCGCGACGGCCGCCACCGCCTGCGGATCGGTCCGCACGGTGTGCCGGGCGGGCAGCTCCAGCAGCGCCCAGCCGTGCTCGGCGGCCCGGTCGATCGCGGCGTCCAGCGCGCCGCCGTCCGGCCGGACGGCGGCGCTCAGCCGGCGGTCGTCCGGGCCGGTGCCGGAGCGGAACGGCGTGTACGGGTAGAACGCCCGCGAGATCAGCGGCGCCGCGCTGGCCGGCAGCCGCCAGGAGACCGGCAGCCGGTGCGGCTCGATCTGCGGGTTGTGCGCCAGCATGGTGACCACGGCGCTGCTCGACGGGTCGTACGACAGGCCCGCCCACTGCTCGGTGCCGACCACGGTGAACGGGTCCAGCTGGCCCGGGTCGCCGACGAACAGTGCCCGCTCGAACAGCCGGGCCACCGCGAGCAGGGCGTCCGAACGCATCTGGTACGCCTCGTCGACGATCGCGTGCCGCCACGGCGCCTCGGCCCGCACCCACTGCCACTTCGCCGAGGTGGAGACCACCACGTCGTGTTCGACCAGCTCGGCGACCTTGTCGGAGGGCGTGACGTTGGCGTGCTTCAGCACCTCCGGGCCGGGCCGGGCGTCGGCGGCGTGCAACCGACCGATCGTCAGGTCCGGTGCCTTCTCGGCGAGTCGGCCGACCAGGTCGTCCACCTGGCCGTTGGTCTGGGCGACGATCATCAGCCGCTCGCCGGCCTCGACCAGCTCCCGGGCCGCCCGCACCACCAGCGTCGACTTCCCGGCGCCGGGCGGGGAATCGACCACCACGCCGCGCGGGGCGCCGGCCGCCGGGTGGACGGTCGCGGCCAGGATCCGGGCCACGGCGGCGTCGGCGGCAGCGCCCGGGGCCTGCTCGGCGCTCAACTCGGCCATCATTCCCACTCCTCGGAGACGGACGGGGCGGGCGCGGGTGCGGGCGCGGCGCCGGGCGGGCCGCCGTGCGTCCACGGGGTGTCGTCCGGCTCGGGCAGCGGCGCGGACTGGCGGACCGTCAGCTCGAACAGGGTGAAGGTGACCGGATCGCCGGGCTCGGGCAGGCTGCCCGGCTCGGGCTCCTTCCTGCGCCCCATGCCGGACAGCAGGCGCAGGGTGATGGTGCCCCCGGCCGGGTCGACCGCCGCGATCTCCGCCTTCTGCGGGGACCGGCCGCCGCCGGCCTCCGGCTGGGGGGACCCCCACACCCGGTGCGCCTCCCGTCCGAGGTCCGCGTGCGGGCGGTCGGCGGTGCGCAGGGTGATCAGCGGGCGCGGCTTGGGGGAGCGGCCGGTGGTGTCGTAGTCCGGCACCACCTCGGTCACCACGCCGCTGAACGCCTCGCCGGACAGCCGGTGTTCGGCCATCGCCAGCGGATCGTCCAGCGCCTCCTGGACGTCCAGCCGGGTCTGCTCGCGCTCGCGCTGGGCGAGCTTGCGGGCGGCCGTGACGGCGTCGTCCTGCCGCGGCTGCGGCGGCTCGCCGGCCGCCAGCCGGTCCCGGTGGCCGGTGTAGGACCAGCGGTCGCCGGTCCAGCGTTCCGCCAGGTGCCCGGCGGGCGGCAGCCCGCGCAACAGGTCCAGGCCGCGCCAGACGTCCCGCCAGGTGGGCAGCAGCACGGTCGCCAGCACCTCGCGCAACTGCTCGACCGCGGCCCGGACGGCCGCCCGGGCACGCTCGGCGGCGGCCTCGTCGCGCTGCTCGGTGCTGTGCTGAAGGGCGGCCGTGGCGGTGTCGTAGCGGGCGATCGCCGGGGCGAGCACGAACTCGTCGAAGCGCGGATCGGTGGCCGGGCCGGCCGGCGGGTGCAGCAGCTGCCCCCGGTCGTCCCGGGCGGACTCGGCGCGCTCGGCCGCCTCGGCACCGGTCAGGCCGTCCGGCGGGGCGTGCCAGGCCAGGTGGGCGGCCAGGTGCTGGTCCTCCAGGTGGCTCTGGCCGGTGGCCCAGTGCCGGGCCAGCAGGCCGGTCATCGGCAGCAGCAGGCTGGTACCGGGCACCTGGGCGCGGTCGGTGAGGTGGGTCAGCCAGCGGCCGAGCAGCGGCACCCGCACCGGCGCGGGGTACGGCCCCGGTTCGTCGTCCTCGACCGTGCGGCGGAACCGGGTGGAGCGGCCGAGCAGGGCCAGGTGCCGCACGCCCGCGCCGTTCGGCACGATCAGCTGCGGCGCGTCGGCGCACAGCTCGCGGAACACCTGGGTCTTCTCGCCGGTCTCCGGGTCCTTCTCGGAGCCCTCGATCTGCTCCACGTCCTCGGCGAAGGACTCCAGGTAGGGCAGCAGGTCGGCGGCCAGCTCGGCCAGGAAGTCGAACCGCAGGGTGCGGTTGAGCGGCTGCGGTACCAGGTGCAGCCGGGGTGCGTCCCGGTCGGTGCCCAGCAGCACCGCCAGCGGCGCGCCGGCCTCACCGGCGGCCGTCAGCGGCACGACCACCATCGGGCGGTCGGACAGGTGCCGGTGCCGGACGGTGGCCAGCGGCTCGGCCCGCCCGCTGCGGACGGCCTCCAGCCGGGCGAGGGTGGTCAGCAGGCTCATGCGCCCGCCCCCGCCTCGGGCCCGCCGCGTTCGCGTACGGCCGTGCTGCGCCCGCTCATGCGTGGCCCGCCGTCGGGGCCTTGCCCAGTGCCTCGGCGCGCAGCGCGGCCGCGTAGGCCAGCCGGTCGGCCGCCTCGTCCACGTCGGTGTCGGCGTTCTCGTCCAGGTCGGCGTTCTCGTCCACGGCGGCGGTGCCGGCTTCGGCGGCGGCCAGGGCCCGCGTCACCGTCCGGATGCTGCCCAGTTCGCCGCGCACGCCCCGGCCGAGCTGCTCGACCCGGTCGCCGCAGCGGGCCTGGGCGCGGCAGTGGAAGCCGAGCTCGCAGGTGGAGAGGCAGTCCGGGCCGTACGCGGCGGGCACCGCCTCGACCGAGGCGGTCAGCTCCTCGGCGGAGCGGGCCGGCACGCCCTCCTCGTCGGCCGCCAGGTCGAAGTCGGCGCCCGCCGGCAGCTCCGCCAGCAGCCGGTCGATGCCGGTCATCCGGCTCAGCTGACGGCGGGTGGTGGCCAGCTCGCGGCGGACGTCGACGGCGACGGCCGTCGGCCGGTTGCCGAAGTCCTTCGGGCAGACCAGCAGCACGCTCGACCGGGGGCTGCCGGGCAGCCGCTGCTCGGTGTACGGGTCGGCGTCGAGCGGGTGGCCGGCCAGCGCGGCGGCGGTCCGCTGGAGCGCCAGCACGTACACGGCGGCCTGGCGGGCGGCGGCGCCGACCTTGGCCGGGTCCGCGCCGCCGTCCAGCACCGGGAAGGACTTGATCTCGACCACCGTGCACCGGCCGCCGTGCACCACGACCGCGTCCGGCTCCAGGTAGGCGGTGCCGCCGGCCACGTCCAGGCGCAGCATCGGGTGGTCCAGCAGCGTCCAGGCGTCCGGGTCGGCGGCGGCCCGGGCCAGCGCCTCGACCGTCCGGTCGGCCCGGACGGCGGGCCCGGAACGGTGCAGCAGATCCGGCACCTGCAAGGGGGTGCCGCCGTCCGCCGGGACGCCGAGGTGGCCGCGCAGCGGCTCCAGCAGCGCGGCGTAGTCGTCCGCCTTCAGCCGGGACTCGAAGATCACGCCGCGGGCGATCGCGAACGGGGACTGCCCGAAGGGCGCGGGGCGGCCGAGCCGGGCGGCCAGCGTCGACTTGTCCACCCCCGCCGCGTCGAGCACGGCGCGGCGGTGGCAGCCCGGATTGGCGGCGAGCGCGGCGAGGGAACGGGCGTTCAGGCTGCGCTGCGGCGCGGGACCGCGCAGTTCGGCGAGCCGCTGGGCGAGCGGCTCAGCGTGCCCGGTGGACGGGACGTTCGTCGAGACGTTCATGGTGCGGCCCAGTGTCGCACCCGGGTCCGACAATGCGGTGCGGACCGGCCTGTTCCGGCCTGAACCGCGCGTGCGTGCCAGGTGGGGACACCCCGGGACCCGGCCGGCCCGGGCCCGAGGCCGTTTCGGTCCGCCGCCCCCTCCAGGCCGTTTCGGCCCGCCGTCGCCTTCCGGGCCGTTTCGGCCCGGCCCGCGATCGTGCCCGCCGTCCGGGTGAGGGATCATGGAACCCGGTGCTCAAGGGTGAGACCGACCGTTGCCACCGCCCCGCTGCGAGGAGCCTGCCATGCCCGCCCGAATCGTGCTGGTCCGCCACGGCGAGACCGAATGGTCGGCCACCGGCCGCCACACCGGCCGCACCGACATCCCGCTGACCGAGGAGGGCAGGGCGATGGCCCGGGCGCTCGGCGCCCGCCTCGCCAAGGCCCCCTGGAACGGGCTGCCGGACGCGCTCGTCTACACCAGTCCGCTCGGCCGCGCCGAGGAGACCTGCGCCCTGGCCGGCTTCGGCGACCGGGCGGTGGAGCGCCCGGAGCTCCTGGAGTGGGACTACGGCCAGTACGAGGGCCGCACCGGCGCGGACATCCGCGCCACCGACCACCCCGGCTGGCTGATCTGGCGCGACGGCGTGCCCGGCGGCGAGAAGCTCTCCGAGGTGGCCGCCCGGGTGGACGCCTTCCTCGCCGGCCTCAACGAGGAGCACGGTGTCCCCGAGCCGGACACCACCGTCATGCACTGCGCGGACCGGGACGTCGTCCTGTTCGCGCACGGCCACCTGCTGCGCATCCTGACCGCGCGCTGGCTGGGCCTGCCGCCCGAGTTCGCCCAGCGCTTCAAGCTCGGCACCGCCGCGCTCTGCGTGCTCTCCTGGGAGTACGGCGCGCCGGCCGTGGAGGTCTGGAACGACCTCTCCCACCTGGAGGGCCTGGCCGCCGGCCACTGACGGATCGTCAGGATCCGTCCCTCAGGCGGCTGCCGCCTGGTCGTACCCGGCCAGGAAGTGGCGCACCTCGGTCACGGCGGCGTGCGGGCGCAGCCGTTCGGCGGTGTCCGCCAGCATGCTCCGGATCCGGGCCGAGCGGACCTCGCCGAACAGCGCCACGGCGGCCGAACCGTGGTGCGCCGCACCCGCCAAGTCGCCCCGGCCGAGTCGGTCGTGGGCCAGCTCGGCGGTGTACAGCACCCGGTTGCGGACGAAGTGCGGCTTCTGCAGTGCTATGGCCAGCCCGGCCTGCTCGCTGGCGCGGTCCCAGTCGCCGAGCGCGGACCAGCACTGCGACTGCAGGCCGGCGATCTCCGCCTCGCCGAAGAAGGACATCCACTCCGGATCGTCCTCGGAGCGGCCGCGGCCGAACAGCGTGTACGCCCGGGCGATCGCGCGTTCGCAGGCGGCGCGGTCCTGCAGCAGCGCCCAGCCGCCGGCCTCCCGCATGGCCAGCAGTGCGAGCAGCCGGGCGGAGTCCAGCTGGCGGGCGGCGACCTGCCCGGCCTGGGCGGCGCGCAGCGCCTCGCGGGGGCGGCCGGCGTCCCGGGCGAGGAAGGCGCTGTTGCAGAACACGTGCGCCTCCAGTGCGGCGTCGCCGGCCATGCGGGCGGTGGCGAGCGCCTCGGCGTAGAGCGAGCGGGCGTCTGCCAGCCGGTTCGAGTCGTGCGCCAACCAGCCCACCGAGATGGCGAGTTCGCCGGCTCCGGCCTGGAGCCGGCGTTCGGTCTCCGCGCTGTACTCGCCCTCGTTGAGCAGCAGGTAGGCGGTGCGCAGCGACTGCCCGGCGCGTTCGAACAGGGTGTCGCCGCCGTGCGCGTCGTCGGCCAGCCGGATCTCCCGGACGGCCTCCTCGACGCCGAGCACCTCGGCGGCGCCGACCTTGCGGGGTGGCGGTACCGGCCCGGGGCGGCCGGGCACGAAGGCGCCGGGGCCGGGCTCGAACAGCACCGGTGCGGCGGGGTCGGTGGCGGCACTGCCGGTGGCCGCGGCGGCGGCCACGGTCGGCCGGTCGATGCCGATCACGGTGGCCAGCGCGGTCGGGCCGCCGGCCAGGAACGTACGGCGACGCACGTCGTCGTTCTCCTCGTCGAGATAGGGCGATCCATCAGGCCCCCGGGGCACCGCGACGGCCTTCGGCCACGGGGGCTTGGTCGGAGCGGCTGGGTCCGCGTACGGCGAGGCAGCGTACGGGAGTTGAGTGGAGAGTGGTGAGCGCGGGGCGGGCGGGGGCGGGAACGGTGGGTGGAGCGGGGGGGCTTCGGCCCTCCCGCCGGCACCGTCCGCCGGGCGGCGGCGGACGGCGGTCCGGGGGGAGAAGCCGAGTTCGGTGAGCGTGCGATCCGGCCACATGTGCCGGAAGACCCGCTCGTAGGCGTAGTTGGGGCAGCGGATCTCACCGGATTCGACCCGTCCGACGTAGCGGGCGTCGCAGGAGACGTGCTCCCCGATCTCCCGGGCCGCCCGGCGCACGGCCATGGCGAACTCGCCGGGTGAGCGGTCGCCGCGCAGTGCGCGCATCACGGCGTTGGGTGACGGGCGGTTCGGCTCGGCCGGTGGGGTGGCTGCCATGGTGCGCTCCGTGGTCGTGCGGAGGGTGGTGGTGCGGGGGCGCGGCCGGCGGCGCCGGAGGTGCGCGGGTGTCGGGTGCGGGGGCGAAGTGCGGGTACGGTCCGGGTGTCGGCACGGTGGTGCGCGACGGTGCGGGAACGGCCCGGTGTGGCCGGTGGGGTCGTCGCGACCCGCCACCGACAGTACCGGGCGTGACCGGTCGACCACAGCCGGTTCCTGGGAGATGTGCCCCCAATTCGGTATAAAGCGGGCGCGGTTGCGGGTTATCCGCCATGAAATGCCATGCCTTGCTGTAAGGCGCCCCGTGGCCTGCGCGGTGTCCGCCGCGTTGTCCTGATACGTGGAAGCCCAGGCCGTCGCCCCGGCCTGCCGTCCGTCCCCGCGGCCCCCACCTCCCGGGCGGCGGCGCTTCCGACCCGACGAGGTACAGGAGGGCCCATGATGGCCACCGGACTGCCGCAGTACCGACCGGCCGCCGGCGGCGTGCTCGCCGGCGCCGCCCCCGCCCTGCTCCCCGACCCGGCCGACGACCGGATCCCCGGCCGGGGCCCGGTCGAAGGCGGACGCGCGCCCCGCGGCGGCCGGCACCCCGGCCACCGCCTCGGCCCCGGACCGGACCAGGACACCCTCGTCACCGCCTGCGACACCGTGACGGTCGCCCTGCGGCACGGCCTGGAGGCGGTGGACATCCTGCGGCTCCGCAGGGCCTGCGGAGCCGTCCTGCAGAGCCGCAACGGCAGCACCGTCACCTTCCTCGTCCCCGCCGGCACCAGCGAGACCTGGCACCTGCCCGGCAGTTCCTGTACCGCCGGCGCCCTGCTGCCGACCGCCACCGACCCACGGTGGGTGATGCCCCCCTCCGGCGCCGCCTGCGCCGCCCGTCCCACCGACGCCTGGGTGCTCCGATCCGCCCTCTGCGAGGCCGCCTGCACGCTCACCGCAGGCGGCCTCGGCCCGTTCTAGCGGGCGTGCCGTGCGGATCCCGCCGGGCCCGCGAGCCTGGCCCGCCCCTCCGGCCGGATCCACCTGGCACGCCCCCGGACCTCCCTGACCGGCGAGGCCGCCCCGCCCGGCGGCGATAATGGCGGTCATGGGACGAAGCAGCAGAGCAGCCCGGGGCACGGGCCGCGGCACCGAGCGCGGCACCGAGCGCGACACCGGGCCGGACGTCACCGGCCCCGGCGGCCGCACCCATGCTCAGGGCCCGCTCACCCGCCCGGTCGGCTCCGGCCTCGCCGAACTGCGCCCCGACCGGGACCGCCCCGCCGCCTGGTCGCTGCTGATCGACGGCGCCCCGCAGTCCATGGTCGACCTCGCCGACCCCACCCACCTCGGTTTCGAGTACCAGCGCCGGCTCGGCCACCTGATCGACCTGGTCGCCCCGTCCGGCCGCCCGCTCACCGTGCTGCACCTCGGCGGCGGCGCCCTCACCCTGGCCCGTTACGTCGCGGCCACCCGGCCCCGCTCCCGCCAGCAGGTCGCCGAGATCGACACCGCGCTCACCGAACTCGTCCGCACCGAGCTGCCGTTGGAACGCAGCTGGCAGATCAAGGTGCGCGGCGCCGACGCCCGCAGCGTGCTCGAACGCACCCCCGAGGGCAGCGCCGACCTGGTCATCACCGACGTCTTCTCCGGCGCCCGCACCCCGGCCCACTGCACCACCGTCGAGTTCACCGCCCTCGCCGCCCGCGCCCTCGCCCCCGGCGGCTGGTACGCGGCCAACATCGCCGACGGCTCGGCGCTGCCCTTCGCCCGCTCCCAGATCGCCACCCTCGGTGCGGTCTTCCCCGAACTGTGCCTGGTCGCCGACCCCGCCGTCCTGCGCGGCAAGCGCTTCGGCAACCTCGTCCTCGCCGGCGCGCACGCCCCCCTCCCGATCGCCGACCTCACCCGCCGCGTCGCCTCCGATGCCGCCCTCGGCCGGGTCGAACACGGCCCCGCCCTCACCGCGTTCGCCGCCGGGGCCGTCCCCGCCACGGACGCCACCGCCGCCCCCTCCCCGGCCCCGCCCCCGGGCGTCTTCCGCTGACCTCCCGGCTGACTGCCCGGTTGACCGCCCGGCGGGGCCGCGTCCGGCTCACCGCTCGGCGGGGCGCCCGGCTGACCTCCTGGCTGACCGCCCGGCGGGGTTGCCCACCGCCGCCTGAAATCCTTTGACGGTGGTCCGGGTCGCGGCTGACAGCGGCGGTCGCCGTCCGGCCTGCGGCGGCTCGGCATCCCGACTCCGGTCCGGACGCGGAGCCGTCCCGTCCGGCGAGGAGTGCGACCCGGATCGGCAGCACGCCGCCCGGTTCGCCCCCGGGCGTGCGCGTCCGCGGCCGGCGCTGGAGCCGTCGCCAGGAGCGTGAGCCCGGTCAGTGCCCGCGCGGCAGGCCGCGGTGCTTGCACATGGCCGCGCCGGTCAGCAGCAGCCCGGCGGCGATCGGCGCGAGGACGGCGGTCGCGGTGGCGGAGCCGTCGCCCACGGCCGTCACCGTGGCGGTGTCGGCGAGCACGAGGGTTTCGGGCGGCTGGGCGGGTGCGCCGGGCCCGACCGGCGGGGCGGTGGTGGCGCCCGTCCGGTCACGGCTCGTGGCGGGTCCGGCCGCGCTCCGCCCGTCCGGGGCGGTGGCCTCCTGGACCGGGGGCGCGTCGGCCGCCCCGGACGGGCGGGTGGTGGCGGCCGGTGCGGCGGAGCGGCCTCCGGCGGCGCCGGACCGTGCGGTGGCGGGCAGTTCGGCGGGCCCGCCCTCCCGGGAGGCGCGGGTCTCGGCGGGGCGGCCCTGGGCGGGAACGGTGTCGAGCAGGCCGGAGGCGATCGCGAAGGCGTCGGGGACGGCGGCCCGTTGGCCGGGCAGGGGGAGGCCGCCGGCCCGGATCCGGTCCTGGAAGACGCTGCCGACCGTGCCGGTGGCGCCGTCGATCCCGGCGTCGGGGACGGTGCCGGTCAGTTCCCCGGCGAGCCCGGGGGAGGGGCGGTCGGTCTCCTCGGCCGCCGGGCGCCCGGGGGCGTCGGACCGCTCGGTCGACGGCCCGTCGTGCGCGGGCCGCCCGGCCTGGACGAGCCGGCCGGGCGGCCCGCCGGCCAGGGTGCGGCGGACGGCGGGGCGGGTCTGGTCCGGCAGCGGGTCGGCGGAGGCGCCCTGCGCGCCGAAGCCCCCGAGTTGGGCGAGGAGGGCGCCGCCGGCGGCGAGGACGCGGGGCAGCCACCGGCCGATCGCGCGCCGTGCGCCGACGCCGCGGGGGGCGGGTTCCTGGGGCTTGGTCGCGTGATTGGCTCGCATGTGAGTTGAGAACGAGCGGACGGGTCGTGAGGTCACGCCCGCCGTCACGGACAGTCATCGCACGGGTGGCCCCGGGGCCGGGTTGCCCGGGGCCACCGGCCGTGGCGCGGTCAGGAGTTGGGGCGCAGCGTCCAGGTGACGGTCATCACACCGGTGACGGCGCCGTCGGCGCGGGTGATCTCGACGGTGACCGGGAACTCGGGGCGGCCGCCGGCGTCCAGCTCGGCGACGACCTCGGCGGCGGGGCGACCGAGGACGGCGGTGGCGGTGACCTCGCCCATGGCGAGCTTCTTGTAGGCGATCTCGGCGTTCACCGCGAGCGGCACGGCCCGGGAGAGCTGGTCGCCGAAGGCGGCGAGCACGATGCAGCCGCTGGCGGACTCGGCGAGGGTGAACATCGCGCCGGCGTGCGGTCCGCCGACGTGGTTGTGGTACGCGGGCTGGTCGGGCAGTCGCAGTACGGCGCGGTCCGGGGCGGTCTCCAGGTACTCCAGCTTGAGGGTGTGCGCCATCGGCACGGTGGAGTCGAGCAGCTGGCCGATCGAAGGTGTGGTCATGGCAGGAATGTTACTAGCCGGTAGCTTCTGGCGGCAGGCCTGTGCCGGGAAAACCCGAACCGTGGTGGGCAGTTGAGGAAACGCGAAAACGCCTGAGGGCCGATCTCTCGAAGAGATCGGCCCTCAGGCTCTGGGGTGAGTGACGGGACTTGAACCCGCGGCCACCTGGACCACAACCAGGTGCTCTACCAACTGAGCTACACCCACCATCTGTCCGGCTCGTTCCCGCTTCCGCGTTCCCGTTCCGACAGGAAGAACTCTACAGGATCCGGGAGGGTGCTCGCGCCAGGCTTTCGTCCAGGCGAACGCGGGCACCTCCCCCGGGCTCCTCCGGTCAGCCCTCCGGGGCCTGGTACTTCTCGGCGATGGCGCGCGCGGTGTCGGTGTCCGGTCCGGGCTGCGGGACGAACACCGCCTCGCGGTAGTACCGCAGTTCGTCGATGCTCTCGCGGATGTCGGCGAGCGCCCGGTGGTTGCCGCCCTTCTGCGGGCTGTTGTAGTACGCCTTCGGGTACCAGCGGCGGGCCAGCTCCTTGATCGAGGAGACGTCCACGATCCGGTAGTGCAGGTGCTTCTCCAGGGCCGGCATGTCCCGGGCGAGGAAGCCGCGGTCGGTGGCCACCGAGTTCCCGCACAGCGGCGTCCGGCCGGCCTCCGGCACGTGCTCGCGGATGTACGCGAGCACCCGCGCCTCGGCCTCGGCCAGCGTCACGCCCTGCTCCAGTTCCTCCAGCAGGCCGGAGGAGGTGTGCATCGCGCGCACCACCTCGGGCATGCCCGCCAGCGCCTCCGCCGGCGGGCGGATGATGACGTCCACACCCTCACCGAGGATGTTGAGCTCGGAGTCCGTCACCAGTGCCGCGACCTCGACCAGGGCGTCCTGGTCGAGGTCGAGGCCGGTCATTTCACAGTCGATCCATACCAAACGGTCATTCACACAACTCACCCTACGGCGCGATCACGCGCCGCGGGGACCGGCGGAGCCGAGCGGGGCTCCGGGGCACAGCCCTCGGCCTGGTGCTCCTCCGCGCCGCCGTGCGGGCCGTGGCCGTCCGGCCGCTCGCCCTCCCGCCCGGTCCGGACCGCGTGACCGTCCCGGGCCGGACGGGCCTCGCGCGCCGCCCGGGCACCGTCGGTCGCCGCCGTCCGGCCGCCCTGCGGACGGGCCTGCGGCACCCGTGCCTGCCGGCCCCGGAGCTCGCCCGCCCCGGTCGTCGGCTGCCCGGTGGGGGCGGGGGCCGGCACCCGGCCGCTCGCCGAGCCGTGACCGCGGGCGGAGCCCGCCGCGGCACCCGGTTCGTCCGCGGGCCGTTCGACCGCACTGCGGTGTCCCTGCCCCTGGCCGCGCGCCCCCGGCTGGGGGTGGCCGTCCTCCGCCGCCGCGTGCTCCGCGGTGCGCGGCGGACGCCCCGCCCCCGACCCGGCCTGCGGCGGCACCAGCGGCGACCGCACCGGACCGCGCCCCGCACCCTGCTGCCCGGGGTGCGGCTGCTGCGCGGCCTGCTGGTGCGGGTACGGCTGCCCGGCACGGGCGTGGAAGGCCCGGTCGGCCGGCGTCCCGGCCTGCCCCGGGGCGAACGGGCCGGGCTGGCCGTGCGGGCCCGGCTGCCCCGCCGAGGCCGGTGACGCGCCGTGCGGCAGCGGCTGGCCGTGCGGTCCGGCCTGCGCCGGTGCGCCGTTCCCGGCCGGGAACGGGTACGCGGGCTGCGCGCCGTGCTGCGTGCCGTGCTGCGTGCCGTGCTGCGTGCCGTGTGCCCCGCCGAACAGCGCCGCGCCCGCCGCCGACCCGGCCGCGGCCGCCGCGTGCGGCAGCGCGCCGGGCAGCCGCAGGTCGCCGCCGTGCGGACCGGTCGGCACCGCCGACTGCGGCCCGGGCCGGCGCGCCCGGTAGCTGGTCCGGTACGCGGCCGGCGAGACCCCGAGCTGGCGGCGGAAGTGCCCGCGCAGCGCCACCGGCGAACGGAACCCGCACCGGCGGGCGACGTCGTCCACCGACAGCTCCGAGGTCTCCAGCAGCCGCTGCGCCTGGAGCACCCGCTGGGTGATCAGCCACTGCAGCGGCGCGCTGCCGGTGAGCGTGCGGAACCGCCGGTCGAAGGTGCGTCGGCTCATGTACGCGCGGGCCGCCAGCACCTCGACGTCGAACTGCTGGTTGAGGTTCTCCAACGCCCAGGTGACCACCTCGGCCAGCGGGTCGTTGCCGATCTCCTCCGGTAAAGACTGATCGATGTACTGGGCCTGTCCGCCGCCGCTGCGACGGCTCGGGACCACCAGGCGGCGGGCCAGCGCGTTGGCCGCCTCGGCGCCGTGGTCGCTGCGCACCACGTGCAGGCACAGGTCGATGCCGGCGGCGGTGCCGGCGGAGGTGAGCACGTCGCCGTCGTCGACGAAGAGCTCGCGCGGGTCCACGTGCACCCGGGGGTAGCGCTTGGCCAGCGTCGGTGCGTACATCCAGTGGGTGGTCGCCGGACGGCCGTCGAGCAGGCCGGCGGCGGCCAGGACGAAGGCGCCGGTGCAGAGCCCGATGATCCGCGCGCCCTCGTGGTGGGCCTTGCGCAGGGCGGTGATCGCCTCGACCGGCGGGGGCTGCGAGATCGAGCGCCAGGCCGGTACGACGATCGTGCCGGCCCGGGCGAGGGCCTCCAGACCGTACGGAGCGGAGAGGGTGAGGCCGCCGGTGGTGGCGAGCGGGCCGTCCTCGCCGGCGCAGACCAGCAGCCGGTAGCGCGGCACCCCGGCGTCCTGGCGGTCGACGCCGAAGACGGACAGCGGGATCGAGCTCTCGAAGATCGGGGCGCCGCCGAAGATCAGCACCGCGACGGTCTCCCGGCGGCGGCGGCCGGAGAGCTTGCGCGGGGCGGAGACCGTCATCGGGGTCGACGAGCCGTTCGCGCCCGGGCCACCGCCGTGGCCCAGCGGGCCGTGGCCGGGGGAGCCCAGGGGGAGGCCGGCGAGCGGGCCGCCCAGGGAGCCGGTGGGGGCGCCGTTCAGGCCAGGAGTGCCGTTCGCCCCGATCGCGCCGTTCGTCGCGCCCGTCCCCGGGTAGCCGGGGTAGGCCGGGAAGTCGGCGCCGTAGGCCTGCGCCGGGCTGACGGCGCCTCGGCTGACGGACTGTCCGGAGTGCGACTGCTGGCCGCCGTGCACTGCTCCGCCGTGTGCCGCTCCGCCGTATGCCTGCCCGCCGTACGCGGGACCGCCGTACGCCTGCCCGCCGTGTGCCGCTCCGCCGTGCTCTGCGGCCGCGGCCGGGGTGCCGGTGGCGGCGGTGCCGGTGGAGGGCACTGTGGGGTACGAGGAGTGCGAGGCGGCGCCCGGGGTGCCGGAGTTGCGGGTGGTGGCGGCGGTCGCGGAGGTGCCGGTGCTTCTCGCGGACCGAGCCGCGATACCGGCCGCCGCCTGGCCGCTGTCAGGACCCGCGTCGCTCCTGCTCACCCTGCTCAAGGCGCTCAAGCCCCCTCGGTGGTGTGGTGTGGGTGGTGCGGCACTGCTCGCCAAGATCGAAATCTATCGGGTTGACCATTGCCGTTGTGACAAGTTCACCATCCGACGCTATGTCGACATGGCAATTTGGCGTGATGCATTCGATCACGAAGCGTGGCACCCGTCGACCCTTCTGGGAAGAGGGCCGGTGTAACGGTGGCTGGTTGTCGCGGGGCCGCTCCTGGGGCGTCCGGCCCGCGCGCGCCCGGTCGGCGGGTCTGGGCTGCGGATTTGCCCAAGCGGGAGGGATTGGCGCGAAATTGACCGAAAATCGGCGGTGCACGAGAGGGCGCACGAAATGAGCTCGTGCGCCTCCCAGGCTTCATCCGGCCAGGGCCGGGGCGGCGAAACCTGGGCGTGACGTCCGGGTTACCGTCCTGCCGTGAACACCAACAGCCGGCTCGAACAGGCCAACGACAACGCCGCCGCCTTCTGGCTCGCCCAAGCCCGCGTGCACGGCTGGCGGTTCCGCACCCGCCCGGGCTTGACGGCGGTCCGCTGCGCCCGCACCCCGGAGGACTCGCACCGCTTCGTGGTCACCGGTCCGTATATCGAACCAGCTCTGGTGGAAGGTGAATTGGCGGACCTCCTGAAGGAGTGGGAAACCATCTGCTTCACCCTGGAGGACCCGTACGGCGCACTCGACCTGACCCGGTTCGGCGCCACCCGGATGCCGGTCATGCCGGTGATGACCCGTGAACCCGGCCCGGTCGACGGCGTACCGGCCGTCCTCCCCTTCCGCTCGGAGGCTTACCGCGGAGGATCCCTGACGGTCGATGAGGCGCTGGACGGCGATGCGTTCGCGCAGGTCGAGCGTGCGATCGTGGACGGCTTCCCGCTGCCCGCCCGGCAGCCCTGGACCCGTGGCGACGCGCTGCCGGAACAGCTCCTGCGCGAATCCGGGCTCCGGGCCTGGCTGGGCCGCGTCGACGGCGCCACCGCCGGCACCTGCCTCACCTACGACGACGGCCGGGCCACCGGGGTGTACTGGGTCGCCACCCTGCCCAGCCGGCGCGGCCAGGGCGTGGCCCGCGTCGTGCTCCAGACCGCCCTGGCCCATGCGCACCCCGATCGCCCGGCCACCCTGGTCGCCACCTCGCTCGGCGAACCGCTCTACCGCAAGCTCGGGTTCACCGAGCAGGCCCGCACCTGCTGGTGGACCCGGACCTCCGCGCACGGCTGATGGCCGGGCCGCCCCGCGGCGGGTCGTCGCCAGGTGCGGAGCGGGTCGCTGGTTGCGGTGCGGTGCGGTGCGGTGGGGTGCGTGAAGGGCGTGTGGGGCGGGGTGTGCGAGGTGGCGCCTTCAAGCAGGGCGCTACGGGGCGGCCGCCGCCGGTGCCACGGCGAACGTGGTCCGCGCGGGCCCGACCCCATCCGCCGTCGTGCGGACGGCCGTTGGGTGCGCCACCGCGACGGGGCGCAGCACGCTCGACCCGCGGTCCGTCGCCGGGCCCGCGCCGGGGATCAGGCCAGGACGGCTGTTGGCGACCACGGCAAACTCGCCGGTGCGGTTTCGGACATCCGACCCCGCCGTCGAACCATCGGGGGCACTCGCCGCTCCGGCGTTCACGGCGGCAGGCGTGAACGGGCCGTCAGGGGCGGATTCCGTCAGCTGTGCGCTGGTCTGCGCGCCGGTGAGCGCCCCCGCGCGCACCGGCACCCCGGCGGACCGCCGCTGGACCGGCCCACCCGCGCGCAGGCCCGGCCTGGCCGACGGCGCGCCGCGTGCGGCGAGCACCTGGCCGACGGCCTCCGGCAGGCCGGCCGCCTTCAGCGTCGGCCGGTAGCCGCTCTCGGCCCAGGGCCGGCCGTGGTGCAGCCAGACGCTGCGCAGGCCGGCCAGTTCGGCGCCGGCGATGTCCGCGGGCGCGTGGTCCCCGACCATCCAGGTGTGCGCGGCCCACGTCCCGGTGGGTGCGACGCCGCACCGCTGGGCGGCTATCTCGAAGATCAGCGGATCCGGTTTGACGCAGTCGGCCTCCTCGGAGATGACCCAGCCGTCGACCAACGGCCCCAGCCCGGTCAGCCGGATCTTCTCCAACTGCGGCCGGGTGCCGCCGTTGCTGACGATGCCGAGCGTCCACCCGGCCGCCCGTGCCGCCCGCAGCGCGTCGACGTGTCCGGGCGGGCAGTGGATATGGGAGTTGATGCCGCGTCGGTAGTGGGCGAGCAGGAACTCGACGGAGACGTCCAACCCGTAGCGGCGCCGGACGGCGGACAGTACGGTGCTGCGCGGCACGTAGCCGCCGCCGTCGAGGGTGACGAACCAGTCGAGGTCTCCGGGCGGCAGGTCGCGCTCGGACAGGAAATCCTGAGCCCAGGCCCGGAAAGCGGCGTCCCTGGGGAGCAGCGTGTTGTCGAGGTCGAACAGGAGCAGGGGCATGCCGAGCATGGTGCCAGCGGCCGCGCCTATGCACCTGGCAAATGCCAGACCGCGTCGCGAAGCCGTACGTAGTGGCTGAAACGGGTTCCAGAACCTGGCGTACGGGTGGGTCCGGGCGGGCCGGCTGAGGCTGGCGGGACGTGACGGTTCGCGACGTGTCGCAACGGATCGTCGCCGATCCATGACAGTCCGGTCACGGTGTCCGGCAGGCCTGTTGCGTCGCCCGGTCCGCTCAGTCAAGCTCCAGGGAACCTCCTTTCTGGAGGGGGCGCGTGGCCTGCGGGCAGGGCGCACTGCCGACGGCGGGCGCATCCTCCTTTCGCGGGAACAATGCCGCTCCGAGGCCTCACCGCTGGGCTGGGCCTCACACCCGTCGTACTCTGAAAGGAACAGGTCACATACGGTGCTGCGCGGCGCAGACCGACGTCATCCCGTGGGCGGGCCTGCTGCCCGGGCGGCGTTGTCCTCTCCTGTCGGCCCCTCTCCCATGAAGAGCCGTGAGCCATGGCTGGTTTTGAGTCCTTCCGACCGGTGGAGCCGGACGCGCCCCGCAACGCGGGCGCGGACACCGGGGACGACGGCGGCCGCGCGGACCTCGCTCCAGCCGACGGCCACGCCGATGCATCGGGTCGTCTGCCCGCCAGCAGGCAGGCCGATGGCCAGGTCGACGCCCAGGCCGACGAGCCGTGCTGCGTACCGGCCGACGAGCACGGGGGTGAGCGTGGGGGCGGGCGGGCTGATGATCGTGTCGACGAGCACGTCGGCGAGCGGGTTGTCGGTGAGCGGGTTGGCGACGCCGCCGCCCAGCGAGCCGACGAAGCCGACGAACCGGCTGGCACCTCGGGCGTCGCTGGTACCGCCGATCTCATCCCGGGCGCCGAGGAAGCAGGCCTGGAGCCGGGCGCTCCCCGGGGCCTCGTGCGCGCTCTGTGCGGCCTGGTCCGACGGGGCGGCCTCGCCCGGCACGACCGTCCAGGGCCTCGCCAGCGGCGTGGCGGGCACCCGGCCGACCCCGCAGGTTCTCCGGTGACGGGCCGCCTGGGCCCGGGCGCCGAGCGCCCGGAGGCGTCCGGCCTGCCCGGCGCGCACACCGAGTCGACGGCCCGGGACGCGTCCGCACGCTCCCTCGACCCGGTCTTCCAGCACGGCGTGGTCGTCGGCTTCGACGGCTCCCTGTCGAGCGAGCGCGCCCTCGCGTACGCGGTGGGCATGGCGCGCCGTTCGCAGTGCGGCCTGGTGATCGTGCACGTCGCCAACCGCCTGCCCGCCACTGTCTGGGCAGGCTGTGAACCTCCCGTCTTCGTCGACCTCCCCGACCACCGGACCGAGGTCCTGGGCTTGGAGCTCGCCTGCGCGGACTTCCTCACCGGGGTGCCGTGGATCCTGATCGAGCGGGGCGGCGACATCTGCCACGAGATCGAGGAGGTCGGCCGCGAGTACGCCGCCGACGCGATCGTCGTCGGCACGACGCACGGCCTGCTCGGCAAGATCTTCGGCTCGGTCTCCGGGCGGCTGGCGCGGCGGGCCAACCGCCCCGTGATCGTGATCCCCTGACGCTCCGTCGGGCGTGGCGTGTCCGCGCCCCCGGAGGCGTCTCTCCGTTGTCGGCCGATGGTGTCGGCCGCTACTGGCGTCGACCGCCCCGCCGACGTAGGCCCGCTCCTCTGCGTCGGGGGCTCCTCAATGTCGCCTGAGGAGCGGGTAGTTGCTCCGGTGGGGCCGGATCAGAACCCGGCGCCGATCTCCCGGGCGATGAGCATGCGCTGAACCTCCGATGTGCCCTCCCCGATTTCCAGGATCTTGCAGTCGCGCCAGAAGCGGGCGACCGGGAACTCGTTCATGAAGCCGTACCCGCCGTGGATCTGGGTCGCCTCGCGGGCGTTGTCGACGGCGGCCTCGGACGAGTACAGCTTCGCGATCGCGGCCTCCTTCTTGAACGGTTCGCCGTGCAGCAGCCGGGAGGCGGCGTCCCGCCAGGCCAGGCGAGAGGTGTGGGCGCGCAGCTCCATGTCGGCGAGCTTGAACTGGATGGCCTGGTTGGCGCCGATCGGCCGACCGAAGGCCCGGCGTGTGCCGGCGTACTTGACGGACTCGTCGACGCATCCCTGGGCCAGGCCGGTGGCCAGGGCCGCGATCGCGATGCGGCCCTCGTCGAGGATCCGCAGGAACTGGGCGTAGCCTCGGCCGCGCTCGCCCAGCAGGTTGGCCGCGGGAACGCGGCAGTCGGTAAAGGACAGTTCGCGGGTGTCGGATGCGTTCCACCCGACCTTCGAGTACTTCTTCGATACCTGGAACCCCGGGGTCCCGGTGGGCACGATAATGGAAGAGATTTCGCGCGTTGGCGAGCGGAATTCGCCTTCTTCACTCGAACGAGCGATCGGTTCCGTGAGTGCGGTGACGGTGACCAGACCGGTGATGTCCGTGCCGGAGTTGGTGATGAAGCACTTGGTGCCGTTGATGACCCACTCGTCGGTGGTCTCGTCGTACCGCGCGGTCGTGCGGGTCGCGCCGGCGTCCGAGCCGCCCTCGGGCTCGGTCAGACCGAAGGCGCCGAGGAGTTCGCCGGAGGTCAGCCGGGGCAGCCACTCGCGCTTCTGCTCCTCCGTTCCGAACCGGTGGATCGGCATCGCGCCGAGCGAGACGGCCGCCTCCAGGGTGATCGCCACCGAGGAGTCGACCCGGGCGAGTTCCTCCAGGGCGATGCCCAGCGCGAAGTAGTCGCCGCCCATGCCGCCGTACTCCTCCGGGAAGGGCAGGCCGAACAGGCCCATGCGCCCCATCTCGCGGACGATCTCGTAGGGGAACTCCTCCCGCTCGTAGAACCCGCCGATCTTCGGCGCCACCACGTCCTGGGCGAACTCGGCGACGGTGCGTCGCAGTTCCTCGTACTCGCTGCTGAGCCGGTGGTCGAACACGGTGATCCTCCTGGAGCCCGGCCGGGGTGGCCGCGGGCGTGAGCGGGACGACCGGCGCCCGTCTGACGGTGTGACGGTCGCACGGTGTGGTTGGGCGATGAACGTGGTGCCCGGTGCCGGCCGCGGCCGGGATTCCGCGCGGCCGGCACCGGGGAGCGGTGGTGGGGCGGGGTCAGCCCCGGGCGGCGCCGAGCAGCGCCTGGACGGTGCGGGACGGGCTCGGACGGCCGAGCCGCTCGGCCATCCACCCGCTGGTGGCGACCAGCGCGCGCAGGTCGACCCCGGTCCGGATGCCGAGCCCGTGCAGCATCCACACCAGGTCCTCGGTGGCCAGGTTGCCGGTGGCGCTCTTCGCGTACGGGCAGCCGCCGAGGCCGCCCGCCGACGCGTCCACCGTGGTGACCCCCTCGCGCAGGGCCGCCAGGGTGTTGCTGAGTGCCTGGCCGTAGGTGTCGTGGAAGTGCACGGCGAGCCGGTCGGCCGGCACCCCGGCCCGCGCGAAGCCGGCCAGCAGGGCGCCGACCTGCCCGGGGGTGGCCACGCCGATGGTGTCGCCGAGGCTCAGCTCCGAGCAGCCCATCTCCAGCAGCCGCACGCCGTACGCGACCACCTGGGAGACCGGGACCGAACCCTCCCAGGGGTCTCCGAAGCACATCGAGAGGTAGCCGCGGACCGCCAGCCCGGCCTCGGTCGCCCGCGCCACGACCGGGCGGAACATGGCCATCGCCTCGTCCGCCGAGCGGTTGAGGTTGCGGCGGGCGAAGGTCTCGGTGGCGCTGGCGAACACCGCGACGTCGGTGGCGTGGTGGGCGAGCGCCCGGTCGAGGCCGCGTTCGTTGGGCACCAGTACCGGCAGCCGAAGGCCGGGGTGGCGCTCCGGCAGGTCGGTGAGCCGGGGCATCAGCTCCTCGGCGTCGGCCAGCTGAGGGACCCATTTCGGGTGGACGAAGCTGGTGGCCTCGACGGTGCGCAGCCCGGCGGCCGCGAGCCGGGCGATGAACTCCGCCTTGACCTCCACGGGCACCAGGGAGCCCTCGTTCTGCAGCCCGTCGCGCGGTCCGACCTCGTGGATCCGGACCTCCTCGGGCAGGCCGGGGGCGCGGACGGGGTCGGGCAGGCCCAGGTCCAGCGCGTCGGGCTCGCGGGCGGGTGCGGTCATGACCGCACCCCGGCGGTCGCGGGGGCGCCCTGCTCGTCGGCGCCGTCCCCGGCCGGGGCGACCACGACCAGCAGTTCCTCCATCGCGACGGTGGCGCCGGCGGTGGCCCGCAGCTCGGCCACGACCCCGTCGTGCGGGGCGGCGATCACGTGTTCCATCTTCATGGCCTCCAGCACGAGCAGGGGCTGGCCCTTGCGGACCGTCTCGCCCGTCGTGGTCTTGACGACGGTGACGGTCCCGGGCATCGGGGCGGTCAGGGCGCCGTGGTGGGCGGCGGTTCCGGCGGCGCGCTCGCCCACCGGGTCGTGGGCGTGCAGCGACCAGGCGTCGCCCTCGACGCCGAGCCAGGTCACCGGGCCGGCGGCGAGGCCGGGAGCGGCGTCGGTGGCCAGCGCGAACGTGGTCTGCAGACCGTCGACGGTCAGGTGCAGCCGGTCGGCGGTCCGGGTCGCGCGGGCACGGTGGACGGGCCCGGCGCCGAGCCGGAGCTCGACCTCGCGGGTGAGCTCGGCGGGATTGTCAGTGGCATCGGCTACGTTGCCCGCAGTGATCGAACGGATGCGCACCGAGACCGGATCCTGGCCGGGGGTACGGAGTCGGTGGGTGGTCCAGGCGGGGGTGCCGCTCAGGCGCCAGCCGGAGGGAAGGGAGAAGGGGTCGGTCCAGCCGCCGGGGTCGGCGGCCGGGGTGAGGTCCAGGTGCCGCGCCAGCGCGGCCGCGTAGTAGAGGAGGTGGGCAGGTGGTGGCGTCTCGGCCGTCAGCGGGTCGGCAGTTGTGGCATCGGCCTCGTGCGTGCCATCGGCCTCGTTGGCCTTGTCGGCCTCGCCGGTCTCGTTCGCGTCGCTCGGCGCGTTCGCCGGGGAGTACGGCGAGGCGAGCAGGGCGGGCTGCTGTTGGGCCGTCTGTTCCACCAGGCCGGTGTCCAGTCGGCCGGCGACGACCTCGGGGTGTGCGAGCAGCCGTCGCAGGAAGCCGGTGTTGGTGGTGACGCCGAGGATGCGGGTGTCGGCCAGTGCGGCGCGGAGCCGGCGCAGCGCGGTCGGGCGGTCGGGCCCGTACGCGATGACCTTGGCAAGCATCGGGTCGTAGGCGCTGGTGACGACGGATCCGGGGGCGACTCCGGAGTCGACGCGCACGCCCTCGCCCTGGGGCTCGTCCAGGACGAGGATGCGGCCGCCGGTGGGCAGGAAGTCCCGTTCCGGGTCCTCGGCGCAGATCCGGGCCTCGATGGCGTGGCCCAGGAAGGAGATGTCGGACTGATCGAAGGAGAGCCGTTCGCCCGAGGCGATCCGCAGCTGCCACTCGACCAGGTCGAGTCGGGCTGAATCATCGCCGACGGCGACGGCGAGTTCGGTGACGGGGTGTTCGACCTGGAGGCGGGTGTTCATCTCCATGAAGAAGAAGTCCCGTACCCCCTCGGTGGAGGCGGTGGCGGGGGAGTCCGGGTCGATGCCGGGAACGATGAATTCCACGGTGCCGGCCCCGGTGTAGCCGCAGGACTCCGCGGCGCGGACGGCCGCGGCGCCCATCGCGGCGCGGGTCTCGGCATTGAGCAGAACGGAGGGGGCTTCTTCGATCAGTTTCTGATGGCGGCGCTGGAGGCTGCATTCGCGCTCGCCGAGGTGGACGGTGGTGCCGTGGGCGTCGGCGAGCACCTGCACCTCGATGTGGCGCGGCCGGTCGACCCAGCGTTCCAGCAGCAGGGTGTCGTCGCCGAAGGCGGTCCGGGCGACGCGGCGGGCGGCGGCGATCTCGGTGGGCAGGTCGGCGCGGTCCCGCACGAGGCGCATACCCTTGCCGCCGCCTCCGGCGGACGGCTTGAGCAGGACGGGGTAGCCGATCTCCTCGGCGGCGGCGAGGAGTTCCCCGTCGGTGGGCGCGGTGGCCTGGCTGCCGGGGACCACCGGAACGCCGGCGGTTCGGACGGCTTCCTTGGCGTTGATCTTGTCACCCATCAGCTCGACCGCACCGGGAGGAGGTCCGATGAAGACGAGGCCGGCGTCGGCGCAAGCGCGGGCGAAGCCGGCGTTCTCGGCGAGGAAGCCGTAACCGGGGTGCACGGCCTGGGCCCCGGTGCGGCGGGCGGCGGCGAGGATCTGGTCGGTGCGCAGGTAGGTCTCGGCCGCCGAGCTGTCGCTGCGGTCGGCGGGGCCGAGCCGGACGGCGATGTCGGCCTCGCGGACGTGCGGCGCGTCGGTGTCGGCGTCGCTGAACACGGCGACCGAGCGCACGCCGAGCCGCCGCAGGGTGCGGATCACCCGGAGGGCGATCTCGCCGCGGTTGGCGACCAGAACTGTGTCGAACATGGGAGGCGTTCCTCCGGGTCGAGGGGAGCCGTACGAAGGAGGTGGCGGCGGAGTGGCGGCGGGGAGGGGAGGGCGCCGGCCCGGGCGGTGCGCCGGCGCCGCGGGAGTCACGCCCGCAGGAGCGGGGTCACACCGACAGGAGAGGAGAGGTCGCGTGGGAGGGGCGGGTCACACCCGCCGGGGCGGGGTCACATCCGGAAGACCCCGTACGGGCCGGGCGGCGGAAGCGGGGCGTTGGCGCAGGCGGTGAGGGCGAGGCCGACGACGGTGCGGGTGTCCATCGGGTCGATCACGCCGTCATCCCAGAGGCGGGCGGTGGCGTAGTAGGCGTTGCCCTGGCGCTCGTACTGCTCGCGGACGGGGCGCTTGAACTCCTCCTCCGCCTCGGCCGGCCACTGCTCGCCGTGGGCCTCCAGTTGGTCGCGGCGGACGGTGGCGAGGACGGACGCCGCCTGCTCGCCGCCCATCACGGAGATCTTCGAGCCCGGCCACATCCACAGGAAGCGAGGTGAATAGGCCCGGCCGCACATCGAGTAGTTGCCGGCTCCGTACGAGCCGCCGATCACCACGGTCAGCTTCGGGACGCGGGTGCTGGCGACGGCGTTGACCATCTTGGCGCCGTGCTTGGCGATGCCGCCCGCCTCGTACTGCCGGCCGACCATGAACCCGGTGATGTTCTGTAGGAAGAGGAGGGGGATGCCGCGCTGGTCGCACAACTCGATGAAGTGGGCGCCCTTGAGGGCCGACTCGGAGAACAGCACGCCGTTGTTGGCGACGATGCCGACGGGGTGGCCGTGGATCCGGGCGAATCCGGTGACCAGGGTCGCGCCGTACTCGGCCTTGAACTCGGCGAACCGGCTGCCGTCGACCAGCCGGGCGATCACCTCGCGCACGTCGTAGGGCGTGCGCGGGTCGACCGGGACGGCCCCGTACAGGCCGACCGGGTCCACGGCCGGCGGCTCGACCGGGGTGAGCGGCCACGGCCTGGCCGAGCGCGGGCCGAGCCCGGCCACGATCGTGCGGACGATGGAGAGGGCGTGGGCGTCGTCCTCGGCCAGGTGGTCCGTCACCCCCGAGGTGCGGGAGTGCAGGTCACCACCGCCCAGTTCCTCGGCGGTGACCACCTCTCCGGTGGCGGCCTTCACCAGCGGCGGCCCGCCCAGGAAGATAGTGCCCTGGTTGCGGACGATCACGGCCTGGTCGCTCATCGCCGGGACGTACGCCCCGCCGGCGGTGCAGGAGCCGAGCACGGCGGCGATCTGCGGGATGCCCGCGGCGGAGAGCCTGGCCTGGTTGTAGAAGATCCGGCCGAAGTGGTCGCGGTCCGGGAAGACCTCGTCCTGCATGGGGAGGAAGGCGCCGCCGGAGTCCACCAGGTAGACACAGGGCAGCCGGTTCTCCAGCGCGACCTCCTGGGCGCGCAGGTGCTTCTTCACGGTCATCGGGTAGTAGGTGCCGCCCTTGACGGTGGCGTCGTTGGCGACCACCACCACCTCGCGTCCGGCGACCCGGCCGATGCCCGCGATCACCCCGGCCGCGGGCGCCGCCCCGTCGTACATCCCGTCGGCGGCCAGCGGGGCCAGTTCCAGGAAGGGCGAGGCCGGGTCGAGCAGGGTGTCCACCCGGTCGCGGGGGAGCAGCTTGCCGCGCGCCGTGTGCCGGGCGCGGGCCCTGGCGCCGCCGCCGAGGGCCGCCGCGTCGAGCTTCTCGCGCAGCTCGGCGACGAGGGCCCGGTGTGCCTCGGTGTTGGCCCGGTAGGTGGTGGAGCCCGGGTCGACCGCGGTGCCGAGCCGGGGCGCGGGAGCAGCGGCTCCCGGCGGTACGGCACCCGGCGCCGCCGTGGTGCCGGCCGCTGCGCTGCCATGGACGCCGGTGGGTACACCGGCGGTTGAGATGACCATTCCCAAGAGCTCCCTTGCCCTCGGCACCAGGTGGGCGGCCGAATGCGGTGCGCCCGTGGACCCCACGTTAATTAACGTTAACTTACGCGCCCAGGTTAACGGCCGATAACCCCACTGTCTACGATGGGCAGCATGCCGAACGTCCCCGCAGCCTCCGCGCTCCCACGCCGCGACCAGATCCGTCGGGAGGCCGCGCGACTCTTCGCGGCCCGGGGTTTCCTCGGGGTGGGTGTGGACGAGATCGGCAAGGCCGTCGGCATCAGCGGCCCCGGGCTCTACCGCCACTTCGCCGGAAAGGACGCGATGCTCGCCGATCTGCTGATCGGCATCAGCGAGCGCCTGCTGGAGGAGGGGCGGCGCCGGGCGGGCGGCGGTGACGGTCCGGCCGCCGCGCTGGACGCGCTGATCGGCGGCCACGTCGACTTCGCCCTCGACGACCGCGACCTGATCACCCTCCACGACCGCGAGCTGCTGAACCTCAAGGAGGAGGACCGCCGCACCGTCCGCCGGCTCCAGCGCGGCTACGTCGAGCTGTGGGTGGACGTGGTCCGGCAGGCCTATCCGCAGCTGACGGGCCCCGCCGCCGAACCGGTGGCCAGGGCCGCCGTCCACGCCGTCTTCGGCCTGATCAACTCGACCCCGCACAGCCTCGGCCCGGGCCCCGCCCAGGACGAGCGCTCCGGCCTCCAGCGCGACGGCATGGCCGTCCTGCTGCACGCCCTCGCCCACGGCGCCTTCGCGGCGGCGGCGGAGTCGGTGTCCGCGCAGGCCTGAGCCCTGCGCCCCCGGAGGGCCTGCCCGGCGGTCCGGGCCCAAGGGTCGGCGGTCCGGCTCCGAGGCCGGAGGCGTACGGCCACCGGAGGTCTAGGACCAAAGGATGGCGCCCGCCCGCCCCTGGCCGCTGGGCCTTCGGCGGGTCGTCCGCGACCCTGGAGTCAGGCGACCCTGGAGGCGGGCGGGGTCGGCGGGCCGTGTGTGCGTTCGGCCGGGACGCGTTCGGCCGGGAATCACCGCAGGCCGCAGGCTGTTGGCCAGTCCGCCGGACCGGACGATGTGGGCCGCCCGGTCCGCTCCGGCCCCATCCGGGCCGGAAACGCCATGGCGGCCACCCGACGAAATGGTTAGCATCCCTAAATATGCCTGAGACTCACGGATCCACGGTGGAGCAATCCCCGAGCGGCTCACCGGACCCCGGCGCGAGCCCGCAGCTGGACGGCGACCACCCGCAGCCGGACGGCGACCACCCGCAGGCCGTCGGCTGGCTGCGCCGCCTGGTCGGCTACTGCTGGCGGTCCCGCCGCAGCGTGCTGCTCGCCTTCGGCGCCTCGCTCGTCGGCATGGCCGTCACCTCGCTGGTGCCGCTGGTCACCAAGGTGATCATCGACGACGTCATCACCGCGCACACCCGCTCGCTGGTCCCCTGGGCGGTGGTGCTGCTGCTCGCCGCCGTCGTCGTCTTCGGTTGCACCCAGGTCCGCCGCTACTACGGCGGTCAGCTCGCCCTGGACGTCCAGCACGACATGCGCAGCGACCTGTTCCGCTCGCTCGGCCGGCTCGACGGCCACCGCCAGGACCGGCTGGACACCGGCCAGGTGGTCGGGCGCGCGACCTCCGACCTCCAGCTGATCAACGGCCTGCTCTCGATGCTGCCGATGATGACCGGCTACCTGGTGATGTTCGTCATGTCGCTGGCCGTGATGGTCTGGCTCTCCCCGCCGCTCACCTTGATAGCCCTGGTGATGGCCCCCGCGCTGTGGTGGATCACCGTCCTCAGCCGCAAGCGCCTCTTCCCCGCCACCTGGGCCGCCCAGCAGGAGGCGGCCGCCGTCGCGGGCGTGGTGGACGGCGCGATCGGCGGCGTCCGGGTGGTCAAGGGCTTCGGTCAGGAGGCGCAGGAGCTGGACAAGCTGGAGCGGGCCTCCCGTCACCTGTTCGCCGCCCGGCTCCGGTCGATCCGGCTCAACGCCCGCTACAACCCGGCGATGCAGGCCATCCCGGCGCTCGCGCAGGTCGCGGTGCTGGCCTTCGGCGGCTGGCTGGCCGTCGACGGCCAGGTGTCGCTCGGGACCTTCGTCGCCTTCTCCACCTACGTCGCGCAGATGACCGGGCCGGTGCGGATGCTCACCATGGTCATCACGGTCGGCCAGCAGGCCCGGGCCGGTGTGGAGCGCGTCCTCCAGCTGATCGACGAGCGCCCGCTGGTCCAGGAGCGCCCGGACGCGCTCACCCTGGACCTCACCGGGGACGGCACCCGTGAAGGCGCCGCCACCGGCGTCCGCGAAGGCAGCGCCGCAGGCCCTCGCGCCACCGCAGGCCCCCGCGCCACCGCAGACACCCGAACCTCTGATGTCGCCCTGGAGTTCGACCAGGTCGAGTTCCGTTACGACCCCGAGCACCCCGCCCCCGTCCTGCACGGCCTCAGCCTGAAGCTGGCCCCCGGCGAGACCCTCGCCCTGGTCGGGGCTTCCGGCTCCGGCAAGTCGACGGTGGCGCAGCTGGTGCCGCGCTTCTACGACCCGGCGGCCGGCGCCGTCCGCCTCTACGGCCACGACCTGCGCGACCTCACCCTCGACTCGGTCCGGTCGGCGGTCGGCATCGTCCCCGAGGAGAGCTTCCTGTTCTCCGAGTCGGTCCGCACCAACATCGCCTACGGCCGTCCGGACGCCACGGACGAGCAGGTGGTGGCGGCCGCGCGGGCCGCCCAGGCCGACGAGTTCGTCCGCGCGCTGCCCGACGGCTACGAGACCAAGGTCGGCGAGCAGGGCCTGACCCTCTCCGGAGGCCAGCGCCAGCGGATCGCGCTGGCCCGGGCGATCCTCACCGACCCCCGGATCCTGCTGCTGGACGATGCCACCTCGGCAGTGGACCCGCAGGTCGAGGCGGAGATCCACGACGCGCTGCGCTCGGTGATGACCGGCCGCACCACGCTGCTGATCGCCCACCGCCGTTCGACCCTGCAGCTCGCCGACCGGATAGCCGTCCTGGATCACGGCCGGCTGCTGGACATCGGCACGCACGAGGAACTCGACGCCCGATGTCCCCAGTACCGGGCTCTGATCACCGACCCCGAGGCCGGCCGCACACCCCGGTCGTCCGAGGCCCCGCAGACCGTCGAGCAGACCTCCGCGCGGACCGTCGAGCAGGCCTCTCCGCAGACCCCCGAGCAGCCTGCTGGGCAGCAGGCCCCCGAGCAGCAGACCCCTGAGCAGCAGGCCGCTGAGCAGACCGAGGCGTGGTCCACCCCCGGGCCTGTCCACGAACCGACCCCCACGCCGGCCTCGCCCCCCACCCCGGAACCCGTAGCCACGCAGACCCCCGCCCCGGCCACCCCCGACCTCCCCACCCCCGCCCTGGTCAAGGCGGCCCGCACCGCCGACCCTGACCTGCTGGCCAAGGTCGCGGCCCTCCCGCCGGCCGCCGACTCCCCGGCGGTCCCGCGCGCCGAGGCCGAGGCCGGTGACCCGGACTTCACCCTCCGCCGCCTGCTGCGCCCCTTCCGCGTCCCGCTCGCCTTGGCCCTGCTGCTCGTCGCGCTCGACGCGGCCTCCGGCCTGGTGCTGCCGGTGCTGATCCGGCACGGCATCGACCAGGGAGTCAGCAAGGCCCTGATGTCCGGGGTCGCCGTGGCCGCGCTCGCCGCGCTGGTGGTGGTGCTGCTGGACTGGTTGGTGCAGAGCGCCGAGAACCGGGTCAGCGGCCGGACCGGTGAGCGGGTGCTCTACCTGCTCCGCCTCAAGATCTTCGCCCACCTCAACCGGCTCGGCCTGGACTACTACGAGCGCGAGCTGTCCGGTCGGATCATGACCCGGATGACCACCGACCTGGACTCGCTGACGTCCTTCCTGCAGACCGGCGTGGTCACCGCCGTGGTCAGCCTGCTGACCTTCGGCGGGATCTTCGCCGCGCTGCTGATCATCGACGCCGGCCTGGCCCTGGTGGTCTTCGCGGTGCTGCCGCTGCTGGTGATCGCGACGCTGGTGTTCCGTCGGAAGTCCAGGGATCAGTACGAGTTGTCCCGGGACCTCATCAGCACCGTCAACGCCGACCTCCAGGAGAACGTGGCGGGCATGCGGATCGTCCAGGCCTTCCGCCGCTTGGACACCAACACGGACCGCTTCGTCGCCCGGGGCGTCGCCTATCGCGAGGCCCGGGTGCGCGCGCAGCTGTACATCTCGCTGTACTTCCCGTTCGTCCAGTTCCTCTCCAGCGTGGCCGCCGCGCTGGTGCTGATCGTGGGCGCGGCCCGGGTCGACGCCGGGACGCTGACGGTCGGCGCGCTGGTCGCGTACCTGCTGTACATCGATCTGTTCTTCGCACCGGTCAATCAGCTGTCCCAGGTGTTCGACGGCTACCAGCAGGCTTCGGTGGGTCTCGGCCGGATCCGGGAGCTGCTGCGCACCCCGACCGCCACGGCCGAGGCGGCCGACCCCGTGCCGGTGCCCGAGGGGCTGCGCGGCGAGATCTCCTTCGAGGGCGTCGGCTTCGCCTACAACGGTGGTGCGGACGGCGCCCCGAGGGTGCTGACCGGTGTGGACCTGCACATTCCGGCCGGGCAGACGGTGGCGCTGGTGGGCGAGACCGGCGCCGGCAAGTCGACGCTGGTGAAGCTGGTCGCCCGGTTCTACGACGCGACGGAGGGCACCGTGCGGGTGGACGGGGTCGACCTCACCCGCTTCGACCTGGCGCAGTACCGCCACCGGCTGGGCGTGGTGCCGCAGGAGGCGTACCTGTTCGCGGGCACGGTGCGCGAGGCGATCGCGTACGGCCGGCCCGACGCCTCGCCGGCCGAGGTGGAGGCGGCGGCCCGGGCGGTCGGCGCGCACGACATGATCGTCCGGCTGTCCGGCGGCTACGACCACGAGGTCGCGGGTCGCGGCCGCAACCTCTCGGCCGGCCAGCGGCAGTTGATCGCGCTGGCCCGGGCCGAGCTGGTCGATCCGGACGTCCTGCTGCTCGACGAGGCGACCGCGGCGCTCGACCTGGCCACCGAGGCGGCGGTCAACCAGGCCGCGGACCGCCTCAGCGGCGGCCGCACCACGCTGGTCATCGCCCACCGGCTGACCACCGCCGAGCGCGCAGACCGGGTCGTCGTGCTGGACCACGGCCGGGTGGTCGAGGACGGCACGCACACCGAGCTGCTCGCCCGGGGCGGCACGTACGCCCGGCTCTGGCAGGCGTTCATCGCGGACGGCCACCCGGCGGTCGAGGCCGTCGCCGCCGGGTAGCCGACTGCCCGCGATCAGTCTGGCGGACCGTCGCCGGCGGCCCGTCAGGCTGATCGTCAGGCGGCGATCAGCGAGGCCAGCAGGCCGGTGGCGTCGATCCCGCGCGGCAGGTCGCTGACCTGTCCGTCGCCGACCTCGACCACGCGCCAGCCGGAGCCGTCGGCCCGGCTGGCGAGGTCGGTGGTGACGAAGCGGCAGCCGAGCATCCGGACCAGGGGGCGGACGCCGGCGAGGTCGGGTTCGACATCGTGGTGAGGCGCGTCGGGGTGCGGTCCTACCAGGACGGGTTCGCCGTCCAGCCACCACACCCGCGCCTCCACGGCCCGCCCGCTCCCACGGCCCGACCCTCCATCCGACCCTCCATCCGGCCCTCCGCCCGATCCATCGCCCGATCCTTCGCCCGAGTCGTCACCCGAGCTGCCGCCCGGCCCGTCGGCCAGCGGCTCGAACTCCTCGTACCGCCGCAGCACCACCCCGCCGGTCAGGAACTCGCCCTGGAGCTCGACGAACCGCGCCACCACGCGTCCGACGCTCGCCAGATCGGCCAACTCGGGGACGTAGCAGGCCTCGTGCCACTCGTGCTTGCGCGACTTCACGTAGTCCTTGACGATCGCCGGCCCGCTCCCGCCGAGCCGGGCCGCGGCGGCCGCCAGCTCTTCCGGCCCGGGCACCGCGGCAGCGGCGGCGGGGATCCACGTGCTGGGCGGGGTCGCCCCCTCGAACACGCCGTACCAGCCCGGCAGTTCGTGTGCCGTCGCGTAGCCGGCCGGGCTGGTCAGCAGGGCGCAGCCGCGCGCGGCGAGCGCGGCGGCGAAGCCGGCGTAGCGGGCGGACGGAAGCATCCAGCCCCGGTACCAGAGCGGACCCCGGTCCTGCGGCACCCGTCGGACCGCCTGCTCGGCGTGCCCGGTGAGCAGCGCGTCGTGGTCGACCAGGTGGTGCTCGCCGCCCAACTCCCGCAGCAGCCTGGCCTCCCAGGCGAAGTGCGGGTCGGGCCGGCGCGGGTTGAGCGGGTCGGCGGGGAAGAGGATCGCGGGTACGGGCATGGCCGTCAGGGTAAGGCCCGGGCGGGGCGGCGTCGGCGGCTTTCGGCGCGTCAAACCCGCTCGACGGCCCGGCCGGGTGCTGGGAGAGTGATCCGATGCGAAATCTGCTGAGACTCCGTAGGCGTGTCCCCCGGCAGGCGGCTCGCACGGTGGTCCTGGACGAGGACGGCTCGGTCTTCCTGCTCCGTTCGGACAACGACGAGGTCGGCGTCCACTGGACCATGCCGGGCGGCGGGCTGGAGCCCGGCGAGACCCCGTGGACCGGCGCCCGGCGCGAACTCTGGGAGGAGACGGGCTGGAGCGACCTCGAACCGGGCCCGCTGCTCTGCACCTGGGAACACGACTTCACCTGGCACGGCACCCCGGTCCGTCAGCACGAGCACATCTACCTCACGGGCGGACCGCACCGCGGTCCGGTCGGTGATGTCAGCGCGGTGCATGCCGAGGACCGGATCCTCGACTGGCGCTGGTGGACCCCGGCCGACCTGGCGGACGAGAACGCCGACGCGCTCTGGCCGCCCCGGCTGCCGGAGTTGCTGACCGCGGTCCGCGAGGGCTGGGCCGTCGACGGGCGCCCCCCGGTACCCGTCGACCTCGGCTTCATCCCGAACGCCCCGGCCAGCCGCTGACGGCCGCCCGCTGACCGCTCCCCGACGCGCGGCCGACCGCGATCTCCCGGCTGCCGTCCCCTGGTCGTTGCCGGCGGCCCCTGAACGCGCGCTGCTGCGACCGTTGCCGACGGGCCCTGCCCGCGCGCTGCTACGACCACACGCCCCTACGGGCGCCCGCCGCGTCGTGCCCGCCCGCCCGGGCCGGATTCCCAGCCGTGCAGGTCCAGCTCCCGGTCGTGCAGCGCGCAGGGGTTCATCAGCACGGTCAGCTGCGCGTCGGTCAGCTGCTCGAAGGCGAGCCCGGTGGCGGACAGCAGTTGCTCGGTCGGCACCGAGACGGCGATGGCGGGGCGCCAGGAGGGCAGCACGATCAGGCTGGTGCCGCGGCCGATCCGGACCGGTTCCGCCGTCACCCGGATCGGCGCCCGCTCCTCCGGGCGGCCGACGGCCTCGGGCTGGTTCGGGCTGCCGCCGATCAGGATGCCGAGCGGTGTCTCGGCCCGCGCCGCCTCGGGGCCGGCGGCCGATGGCGCTGTCACAGCCCCGGTGCCTCCGATGGGTGCACCCGAACCGGGTGCGGCTGCCGCCCGGACCTCGGCCGGGAGAGCAGCGGAGGTCGCGGCCGTCTCCCGTGCGGCCGCCCCCTGCCCGGTCGCGTCGGCCTGCGGGTGCATCCGGCGCAGTCGGCGCGAGGGCGCGGGGCGCCGGGATCCGGCGGCCCGGAGTTCCTCGCGCGCCGCGCGCAGCACGGGCACGGCCCGGTCGCCCTCGGGCGCGACGGCCGGTCGACCGAACCGGCCTGCCCCGGTCCCGGCCCGCCCGCCCACGGCCTCGGCCTCGCCGCCCGGAACGTCTTCACGGTGCTGAACGCCCGCGCCGCCCTCACGGACCCCGCTGTCCCCGTCCTCGTCCTCGTCCTCGTCCTCGCCGTCCTCGGCGCTCTCGCCGAGCAGCGCCCGGACCTCCGTGGCCGGTCGCCGGCACGCGGCCGCCAGGTCGGCGACCGAGCGGCCTTGGGCGCGGGCGGCCCGCAGCCGGTCGGCGAGCGCCGCCCGCAGCCGTGAGGTGGTCGGATCGTCCGCAGCCGCCTCGCCCCCCGCTGCGGGTCCGCCGTTCCCCGCGCCGTCCTCCCGTCCGCGCGGCTGCGGAACCGAGTCGTGGCGTGAGCCGCCCGCCTGGCGCGGCCCACCGGCCGTGCCGGACGGGGCGGCGCCCGGAGCGCCGGCCGGGCCGGTCTCGGCGGCCGTCGCGATGGAGCAGCGCGCGGCGTGCGGGGGCGCGGATCCGGCGCTGCCCCCGGGCGGGCCGGGCAGGGACGGGTCGGTTGCGGCGGGGTGGAGCGAGGTCATCGGCACGGGCCCTTCGGCGGACGGTCCGGATGATCCTCCCGCACCGCGCGACCAGCTCCAAGAGTCAGTTCCGGGGGTGTGCGCGAGACCACTGCCCGCCCCTACGCCCCGTGTCGACTCAAGTGCCGGGCGCGACGAAGCCCTTGAGGTCGGTGAGCACCGCGTTGGCGGCCATGACACCGAGCCCGAGGAACCAGGTCTCGTCCGAAACCGGCCGGGCCTGACCGGACTTGACCGCGCCGAGGGTCTTCCAGAGCGCGCCGCCGAGCACCGCGTCCTGGTTGGTGGAGCTGGGGCTGCCGTACACGCCGTAGAAGATCCAGTCGGCGTCGGCCTTGTCGATCTGCTCCGGGCTGACCTCCACCGCGAGTTCCTTGACCTGTTCGATCTTGGGCTGCGGCAGCGGGACGTCGGTGAGGATGGTGCCGATGAAGGACAGCTCGGCGTACAGCCGGGTCCGGCCGGGCATGAAGCGCAGCGGCGTGATGGTGGGCCGCTTGTCGCCGAGCTTGGCGCCGATCGCGGTGGCGGCTGCCTGGTACGCGTCGAGCTGGGTCTTGGCCTCGGCCTCCAGGCCGAACGGGCTGGCGTTGAGCTGGAAGTTCTGCTTCCAGGGGTAGCCGGGGCGCAGCGAGAAGACGGTCGGCGCGATCTTGGAAAGCTGCGCGTACTGGTCCTGGGCGCGCAGCTGGCTGCCGAGGATCAGGTCGGGCTTGAGCGCGGCGATGGCCTCCAGGTTGAGGCTGTTGATGGTGCCGACGTTGGCCGGGTTGCCGGCCTTGTCCTTGAGGTAGGACGGCAGGGACTTGGAGCCGTCGGTGTAGACGATGCCGACCGGCTGGATGCCGAGTGCGACGACGTTGTCGAGTTCGCCGGTGTCCAGGACCACGACCCGGGTGGGCTTGGCGGGGATGACGGTCTCGCCCATGGCGTGCTTGACGGTGCGCGGGTAGACGCCGGGGGCGGCGTCGGTGCCGAAGCCCTTCATCTTCTCGATCACGGTGGCGTAGTCGTCGCCGCCCTGCTTGACCGACTTCTGGTCGGGCGATGCGCCGCCGGTGCCGGGGGTCGCGCCGCCGGAGCCGCCGTTGCCGCCCGAGCCGCCGGAGCTGCCGCAGGCGGTGAGCAGTCCGCCGAGGCCGAGGACCGCCCCGCCGGCGATCCCGGCGGAGAGGAACCTGCGGCGGGAGGGGGTGCGGGGGACGAGGACCAGGTCGTCGGGGTGGGGGGCCACGCGATGCTCCTTCGAATCGAGGTTAGGTGAGGCAAACCTATCCGAAGCGTCCGAGGGGGGACGTGGCGACCCGTCCGGGCTGGGGGTGAACCATCTCAAACCTTGACATAAGGGAGAAATTCTCTTGACCCTAATCCTTTGAAACCAAGGTACACCGCTTAACGCGCCGTTAATGCTGCACCTTGACGGCCTTCACCGAGAACGAATCGAAGCAAGTGGTTTAGATCACCAAGGGTTGGTCTACTCAACCTTCCATGCTCGCGCCTAGGGTGCGCTGGTGTTTGATCAGCAGCTCTCAGAGCACGGAAGCAGCGGCCGGGCAATGGCGCCCGGCGCTCCGCAGGGTGCCCCGGTCAGTGGCATCAGTGGTGGAGTCCCCGACCAGGGGACAGCTGGGGGAGCGGGGGACAAGGGTCTACGGGGCAACTCGGTGGGCCTGCTGGGCAGTGTGGTCCTGGGCGTTTCCACGGTCGCCCCGGTCTACTGCCTGACCGCGACACTCGGGCCGACCGTCACCGCGGTCGGCGTCCAGATGCCCGCCGTGTTCCTGGCCGGCTTCCTGCCGATGCTGCTCGTCGCGTTCGCCTACAAGGAGCTGAACAAGGACTTCCCGGACTGCGGCACGTCCTTCACCTGGACGGTCAAGGCCTTCGGCCCCCGGGTCGGCTGGATGGCCGGCTGGGGCCTGACCGTCGCGACCATCATCGTGCTGTCCAACCTGGCCGGGGTCGCGACCGAGTTCCTCTACCTGATGCTCGGCGAGATGACCGGCAGGAGCTGGGTCGCCGAACTCGACCAGAACCAGGCCGTCCACCTGCTCACCGTCGTCCTGCTGATCGCCGGCGCCACCGCGATGAGCTACCGGGGGATGACCGCCACCAAGTGGTTCCAGTACAGCCTGGTCGGCCTCCAACTCGCCGTGCTGGTGCTCTTCTCGGCCATCGCCGTCGGCAAGGCCGCCGCCGGCGACCTGCCCGACTCGATCGGCTTCTCGTTCTCCTGGCTCAACCCGCTCCAGGTCAGCTCCTTCAGCGCCTTCACCGCCGGCCTGTCACTGTCGATCTTCATGTACTGGGGCTGGGACACCTGTCTCACCATGAACGAGGAGACCCTCGGCAGCGCCAAGACCCCCGGCCGCGCCGCGATGGTCTCCATGGTCACCCTGGTCGGCTCGTACCTGCTGGTCGCGATCTCCGCCCAGATGTTCGCGGGCGTCGGCTCCACCGGCTTCGGCCTCAGCAACCCGGAGACCTCCGACAACGTCTTCGCCGCGCTCGCCCGCCCGGTCCTCGGCTCGCCGTGGAGCGTCCTGCTCTTCCTGGCCGTCGTCGCCAGCGCCGCCGCCAGCCTCCAGACCACCTTTATCCCGGTGGCCCGCACCCTGCTCGCGATGAGCGCCTACCGTGCCGTGCCGCCGCGCTTCGGCGCCGTCCACCCGCGCTTCCGCACCCCCGGGTACGCCACCGTCGCGGCCGGCATCGCCACCGCCGTCTTCTACGTCGGCATGAGCCTGATCAGCGAGAACGTCGTCCAGGACACCATCCTGGCGCTCGGCCTGATGATCTGCTTCTACTACGCGCTGACCGCGTTCGCCTGCGTCTGGTACTTCCGCCGCTCGCTGCGCACCGGCCCCCGCGACCTGTTCCTCAAGGGCATCGCCCCGCTGCTCGGCGGCGTGCTGCTGAGCGGGGTCTTCCTGCAGACCCTCACCGACGCCTGGAACCCGGACTACGGCAGCGGCGCCGTCTTCGGCATCGGCTCGGTGTTCGTCATCGGCGTCGGCATCCTGCTGCTCGGCGCCGTCCTGATGACCTGCTACGGGCTGGCCCGGCCGGAGTTCTTCCGCGGCGAGACGTTGCGCAAGGACACCCCCGCGCTGGTCGTCGAGGACTGAGAGGACCGACAGGACCGGGAGCGCCGAAAGCCGACCACGCCGCCGGGCACCGACGCTATCCTCGACCGCATGAAGCTCTACGCGGGCCAGTGCTGGTGGCCGTCCTGAGGGACGGCCACCCCACCCGCTTGACCAGGGCCGTCCGGAATGGACGGCCCTTTCGCGTTTCCCACGGAACGGGCCCCCGCCCCGGACGGCCGCCACCACCGCCGTACCGAGGAGAAACCCGATGACCACCGAGACGACCGCGACGACCCCGTCCGTGGCGACCACCGCCACCTTCACCGCCGATCCGGCCGGCCACCGCGTCCTCACCGGGGACCGCCCCACCGGACCGCTGCACCTCGGCCACTACTTCGGCACCCTGCACAACCGCGTCCAGCTCCAGAACCAGGGCGTCGAGATGTTCGTCGTGATCGCCGACTACCAGGTCATCACCGACCGGGACATCGCCGACCGGCTCGCCGAGCACACCGAGAACCTCGTTCTCGACTACCTCGCGGCCGGCCTCGACCCCGACCGCGCCACGATCTTCGCGCACAGCGCCGTCCCCGCCCTCAACCAACTGCTGCTGCCCTTCCTCAGCCTGGTCAGCGTCGCCGAACTGAACCGCAACCCCACCGTCAAGGACGAGATCGCGCACTCCCGCCAGTCCGCCGTCAACGGGCTGATGTTCACCTACCCCGCCCACCAGGCCGCCGACATCCTCTTCTGCAAGGCGAACCTCGTGCCGGTCGGCCAGGACCAGCTGCCCCACCTCGAAGTCGCCCGCACCATCGCCCGCCGCTTCAACGAGCGCTACCCGCACGCCGACGGCGGCGCCGTCTTCCCCACCCCCCGCGCACTGCTCTCCGACGCCCCGCTGCTGCTCGGCACCGACGGCGGCAAGATGAGCAAGAGCCGGGGCAACTCCGTCCCCCTCGGCGCGACCGAGGACGAGACCGCCCGGATCATCCGCGGCGCCAGGACCGATGCCGACCGTCGGATCGACTACGACCCGGCCAACCGGCCCGAGGTCTCCGGCCTCATCCTGCTCGCCGCGCTCTGCCAGGACCGCGCACCCGAGGAGATCGCCGAGGAAATCGGTGACGGCGGGGCCGCCGCGCTCAAGCGCACCGTCACCGACTCCGTCAACGAGTACCTCCGCCCCCTGCGCGCCCGCCGCGCCGAACTCGCCGCCGACCGAGGCCACCTGCGCCAGGTCCTGTGCGACGGGGCCGAACGCGCCAACGCCGTCGCCGACGCCACCCTCGACGAGGTCAGGAAGGTGATGGGGGCGATCTGAAGAACCGCCCCGCACCTCCGGCGCACCTTCGGGGCACCTTCGGCCCGAAGACGTCGGCTCGCGGACATCGGCCCGTCGACACGGGGGCATATCGTCACCGGGCGGCCTCGACCACGCCGAGGCCGCCCGTACCCGGCCTCCCCCGAAAGGCGTCCCGGCCCATGGACCAGCACCCGACCACGCCCGGCCAGGGTCTGACCCGCCCGCCACACCTGCGCCCCGGCGACCACATCGCCGTCGTCGCCCCCAGCGGCCCGATCGACTCCCAACGGCTCACCGACGGCTGCGCGGTCCTCCGCTCCTGGGGCCTGCGGGTCACCGTCGGCCCGCACGTCCTCGACGCCCACCCCACCCTCGGCTACCTCGCCGGCACCGACGCCGACCGCGCCGCCGACCTCCAGTCCGCCTGGCTCGACCCCACCGTCGACGCCGTCATCTGCGCCCGTGGCGGCTACGGCGTCCACCGCATGGTCGACCTGCTCGACTGGGACGCCATGCGCGCCGTCCCGCCCAAGCCGTTCATCGGCTTCAGCGACGTCTCCTCCCTCCAGGAGGCCTTCGCCCAGCGGCTCGGCATCGCCACCCTCTACGGGCCGATGAGCGCGGCCGGCTCCTTCATCACCGACGGACCGACCGCCGAGCACCTGCGCCGCACCCTCTTCGAGCCCACGGCCACCACCGTGCTCACCTCACTGACCGCCACCACCCTCGTCCCCGGCCGCGCCCGGGGCGTCACCGCGGGCGGCTGCCTCCACGTCCTCGCGGCCGAGCGCGGCACGCCCGCCGCCCGGCCCTCCTACGCCGGCGGCATCCTGATCCTGGAGGACGTCCACGAGCAGCCGTACCAGCTCGATCGGCTCCTCACCCAGTTCCTGCGCTCCGGTGCGTTCGACGGGGTCGCCGGCATCGCGCTCGGCTCCTGGGACGGCTGCGGACGGCTCGACCGCGTCCGGGACGTCATGCTCGACCGCCTCGGCCCGCTCGGCATACCCGTCATCTGGGAACTCGGCTTCGGCCACTGCCCCTCCACCCTGACCGTCCCGCTCGGCGTCCCCGCCGTCCTCGACGCCGACGCCGGCACCCTCACCCTGGAGGTGCCCGCCCTCGCCGAGCGGTGAGGCCCGTGCCGGAGGTGAGTAGGGTGCGGCCATGAACGAGGACCGCCTCACCGCCCTCGCCCTCGGCTTCCTCCGGGGCCCGGGCAGCAACGCCCGCACGATCCTCGGACTTGCCGGCCCGCCCGCCGCCGGCAAGTCCACCCTGGCCCGGCACCTGGTCGCCGAGATCGAACGCGCCGAGGGCCCCGGCAGCGCCGCGTACGTCCCGCTCGACGGCTTCCACCTGTCCGCCGCCCAACTGGACCGCCTCGCCCTGACCCACCGCAAGGGCGCCCCCGCCACCTTCGACGCCCACGGCTACGTGGCCCTGCTGCGCCGCATCGCCGCCGACCGCTTCCAGGACATCTACGCCCCCGACTTCGACCGTACCCTCGACGAACCGGTCGCCGCCCGCCACGTCGTCCGCCCGCACACCCGCCTCGTCATCACCGAGGGCAACTACCTCGCCTCCACCGACGCCCCGTGGCCGGAGGCCCGCCGCCTGCTGCGTGAACTCTGGTACGTGGACACCGACGACGCCCTCCGCGAGGAGCGCCTGCTCCGCCGCCACCGCGACGGCGGCCGCGACGAGGCCACCGCCCGCCACTGGGTGACCGGCAACGACCACCCCAACGGCGAGTACGTGAAAGCCGGCCGCGCACTCTGCACCCGGACCGTCCCCGGCAGCGGCTTGCCCGCGACGCCGACCAGGGGTAGTGTTCTCTAGTCGCTCGGCAGGGAGCACCGGACACGCATCGGCGCGGACGGTCCCGGGGCGGCCAATCCTTTTGAAACACCATTTCCTGGTTCGGGCCGGGTCGCGTCTTGTCGCGGCTTGGTTCCTATTCGGCGTGTTCGTTTTATTGGATTGCGGTCGATTCGCTTTTCGGAGCGGGGATCGGCTAGAGTTTGAAACGTCGGACGGGGCGTCAAGCCGCAGAAGACACCAGCGAGTTGGATGAACGAAGCGCCGGAAACGGAGCGGAAAACATCTGGTAAGCTGGGAACACGAAAGAACGAAGCGCCCGGAGGGCCCGCTGGAAGGCGGTCCGAAGGAAGTGTCCGTTCCTTGAGAACTCAACAGCGTGCCAAAAGTCAAC